>NZ_JBDZYF010000002.1:0-541431 GCF_040329495.1 Ruegeria sp. SCP10 | reverse complement strand
ACCGAAATACTTGGTGATTGCTGCGGTCAGCGTGGTTTTACCGTGGTCAACGTGCCCAATCGTGCCGATGTTGACGTGCGGTTTTGTACGCTCAAACTTTTCCTTTGCCATGATGGCCTCCTTTTTCGGTAATGAAGGGAGCCCGTGAACCGGACCCCCTCAAATCTTCGCTTATGCGTATTTCGCCTGGATCTCGTCCGAGATGTTCTGCGGAACCGGATCGTAGTGGTCGAACTGCATGGTGAACTGGGCACGGCCCGACGACATCGAACGCAGAGTGTTGATGTACCCGAACATGTTCGCCAGCGGAACGAACGCGTCGATCGCGATCGCGTTGCCGCGCGGTTCCTGACCAGACACCTGGCCACGACGCGAGGTGAGGTCGCCGATGATACCGCCGGTGTATTCTTCCGGGGTGATCACTTCGACCTTCATGATCGGTTCCAGCAGTTTCGCGCCAGCTTTGCGCATGCCTTCACGCATACACATACGAGCCGCGATTTCGAACGCCAGAACGCTCGAGTCAACGTCGTGGAACTTACCGTCCAGCAGGGCAACCTTGAAGTCGATCACGGGGAAGCCAGCCAGCGGGCCGCTGTCCATGACCGAGTTGATGCCTTTTTCAACACCCGGGATGTATTCCTTCGGAACGGCACCACCAACGATGCGGGACTCAAACGAATAGCCTTCGCCCGGCTCGGTCGGCTGGATTTCCAGCTTAACTTCACCGAACTGACCCGAACCACCCGACTGTTTCTTGTGGGTGTAGGTGTGCTCGACCGGCATCGAGATGGTTTCGCGATAGGCCACCTGCGGTGCACCAATGTTCGCTTCGACTTTGAACTCGCGCTTCAGACGGTCCACCAGGATGTCCAGGTGAAGTTCGCCCATGCCCTTCATGATGGTCTGACCCGATTCCAGGTCAGTTTCCACACGGAAGGACGGGTCTTCGGCGGCCAGACGGGCCAGACCCTGGGACATTTTCTCCTGGTCGCCCTTGGTTTTGGGCTCAACCGCGATCTCGATCACCGGATCGGGGAAGGTCATGGTTTCCAGAACCACCGGATCCTTCGCGTCACACAGGGTGTCACCGGTGGTGGTGTCTTTCAGACCCGCCAGCGCGATGATGTCGCCTGCAAACGCTTCTTCGATCTCTTCCCGGTTGTTCGAGTGCATCATCATCATACGACCGATGCGCTCTTTCTTACCTTTGGTCGAGTTCAGGATCGAGTCACCCTTGTTCATGGTGCCCGAGTAGATCCGGGTGAAGGTCAGCGAGCCAACGAAGGGGTCGTTCATGATTTTGAACGCCAGACCCGAGAAGGCCATTTCGTCGTCTGCACGACGGGCGATATCACGAACTTCTTCCTCGTCGCCGGGTTTGAAGCCCATGTAATCAACAACGTCCAGCGGGCTGGGCAGATAGTCGATCACAGCATTCAGCAGCGGCTGAACGCCTTTGTTCTTGAACGCCGAACCACCCAGAACGGGAACGAACGCGATGTCCAGAGTGCCCTTGCGCAGCAGGGCGCGCAGGGTCGGAACGTCGGGCTCATTGCCTTCCAGGTATTCCATCATCGCGTCGTCGTCCATTTCGACGGCCGCTTCGATCATCTTGCCACGCCATTCGTCAGCCATATCTTTCAGGCTGTCGCGGATCGGCGCTTTGATCCAGCTTGCGCCCAGATCTTCGCCCTGCCACAGCCACTCTTCCATGGTGACCAGGTCGATCAGACCTTCCAGCTCGGATTCGGCGCCAATCGGAATACCAACCGGAACAGCACGTGCGCCGGTGCGGTCTTCGATCATGCGAACGCAGTTGAAGAAGTCTGCGCCGATCTTGTCCATCTTGTTGACGAAAACCATACGCGGAACCTTGTAGCGGTCAGCCTGACGCCACACGGTTTCGGTCTGGGGTTCAACACCGGCGTTTGCGTCCAGAACGCAGACGGCACCGTCGAGAACCGCCAGCGAGCGTTCAACTTCAATGGTGAAGTCAACGTGGCCGGGGGTGTCGATGATGTTCAGGCGGTGCTTGGGGGTATCGGCGGTCTGACCGTCCTCGGTGCGCTCCCAGAAAGTGGTGGTCGCAGCCGAAGTGATGGTGATGCCGCGTTCCTGCTCCTGCTCCATCCAGTCCATGGTGGCTGCACCATCGTGCACCTCACCGATGTTGTGGGATTTACCAGTGTAATACAGGATACGCTCCGAGCAGGTGGTCTTACCTGCATCGATGTGCGCCATGATACCGAAGTTACGGTATAGTTCGAGCGGATATTCGCGTGCCATTTTTGATAAGCCTCTGAATTACCAACGGTAGTGGCTGAAGGCTTTGTTCGCCTCGGCCATCTTGTGGGTGTCTTCGCGCTTCTTCACGGCGGTACCGCGGGACTGTACAGCGTCCAGCAGCTCACCGGCGAGGCGTTCTTCCATGGTGTTTTCGTTGCGGCCGCGCGCAGCAGTGATCAGCCAACGGATGGCTAGTGCTTCGCGGCGCTCGGGGCGCACTTCGACCGGAACCTGATAGGTTGCACCACCAACCCGGCGCGAGCGAACCTCGACCGACGGTTTGATGTTGTCGAGCGCTTCGTGGAACACTTCGACAGGTGCGCGCTTGATCTTGTTCTCAACGCGGTCAAAGGCGTTGTAAACGATGCGCTCTGCAACCGACTTCTTGCCGTCGATCATCAGGTTGTTCATGAATTTTGTCAGAACCTTGTCGCCAAATTTGGCGTCAGGCAGGACTTCGCGTTTTTCGGCGGCGTGACGACGTGACATATCAGCCTCTCCTTCTTACTTGGGACGCTTCGCGCCGTATTTCGAACGACGCTGCTTACGGTCTTTGACGCCCTGAGTATCCAGAACACCGCGCAGGATGTGGTAACGCACACCGGGAAGGTCTTTTACACGGCCGCCACGGATCAGCACAACCGAGTGTTCCTGCAGGTTGTGGCTTTCACCGGGGATGTACGAGATGACCTCGAACCCGTTGGTCAGGCGCACCTTGGCAACCTTACGCATAGCCGAGTTCGGCTTCTTCGGTGTGGTGGTATACACACGTGTGCAGACGCCGCGTTTCTGCGGGCACTGCTCCAGGTGCATGGACTTCGAGCGTTTTACTTTGGGCTGCCGCGGCTTGCGGATCAGCTGTTGAATAGTTGGCATTCCGGTTTCTTCCCCGTTTTGCAACACACATGACATGCACGCGCATTGCGTGCGGTTAAACTTGCTGCACTTATGCGTCCACAAGCGCAAAACCCGCGAGCGTTCCCATTCCGAGGTGAACGTCGCGGTTTGTTATCAGAGGACGCGAACGGCAAAATTGTCCGGGTCTTGACCAGTTCATTACTGAAATCGGTTATGGGGCGGCCCCCGGTACCGAGATGTCGCGCGTATTAAGGGGAGTCGGGCCAAGTGTCAACAGCCCGGCATTCAGAGCGTGATCCGCCCCCGGTTCGCGCGCTAGTGTCTTTCGGTTGCCGCGGGTCTAAAGCAACGCCATAGTGGCCGGAAGAGCGAAAAGAACAGGTTCTCAATGCAAGTCATCGGACTGTGCCGTTTCTCGTTTCCGGCTTTGGGCAGCTTTCAGATCGAACATGGAACGATCGACGAGCGGCGGCATCATCTGTACAACCCCGACCGGTTAGAAGAACGGTTCCGCCTGTTCGAATCCTCAACCCTGCCGTGTTTCCGCGAACAGACGGATGAGGATTTTGAGCTTTTGGTCGTGACAGGCGACTGTCTTCCCAAACAGGCGCGCGATCGGCTGCATGATCTGACGGCGGATGTGAAACAGGTTCGGATCGTTTCAAAACCTGCCGACAGCGGGTTGAAGACACGCCAAGTGATGCGCGATGTCCTGAACGAGGCCCGCATCGACGCGGATCAGCCCTGCATTCAGTTCCGGCATGATGATGACGATGCCGTATCCGTTGATCTGGTCGAACGCTTGCGCATCGCCATCCACGAAGGTCGCGGCCTGGTCGAAAGTCATTCAACCGTTGCCGTGGATTTTTGCCACGGGTTTCTGGCCCGCTGTGGTGCAGATGGTATTCAGGCCGCGCGTGTTTTTATCAATCAATTGGGCGTCGGACTTGGTATGTATGTTGCTGGCGGCTGCGACAAAGCCGTAATCAGCTATACCCATAACAAGATCGGGCGGTCGATGCCCGTGATCTCATATGGGGATGCGCCGATGTGGGTGCGGACGCTGCATGAATTTAACGACTCCCCGCATGCCCGCAAGAACAAGGTCGTCCTGCAGCCCCTGACCCCCGAGATGGAAGGTGAGTTTATCGCCCGCTACGCCATTGATCAGGAGGTCGTGCGCAAGGTGCATGGTGCGGCATGACGCGTCTGACCTCCATGCCGGTCATTGGCCTGTGCCGGTTTTCCTACCCCGCCATTGGTGGTTTTCAGGTCCAGCATGAAACAACCGAGGACCGGCGGCGCTACCTCTATGCTCCCGCACGCCTGGAAGAGAGGTTTCGATTGTTCGAAGCCTCGACCCTGCCCTGTTTGCGCAACCAAACGGATCAAGAGTTTCAACTGCTGATCCTGATCGGCGACTGCCTGCCCAAACCCGCCCATGATCGCCTGCGTGACCTAACCGCTGGAATGTCGCAAGTGCGGATCATACAAAAGCCGCCTGCCCGACACCGGCGTTTAATGAAAGAGCTTCTGAACAACGCCCGCACCGACCCGAACCAAGCGTGCCTGCAATTTCGCCATGACGACGATGATGCCGTCTCGGTAGATTTTGTGGAACGTCTGCGCCAAGCCGCTCAGGATTGCGCCGGTCTGATGCAAAGTCATGAGACAGTGGGGATCGACTTCAATTGCGGTTATCTTGCGCGAATGAATGCGGATGGCGTGCAGGCCACAATGGTGCATCGGCCGCTGGTCACTGCTGGCCTGGGTATGTATGTGCGCGGTGGAAGCTCTGCCACCATCATGAGCTATACCCATAACCGGCTGGGTCGCATCATGCCGGTCGTCAGCTATCCGGACGCTCCAATGTGGGTGCGCAGCCTGAACGGGTTCAACGATTCACCTGCTACACGCAACGCGCAGATCGAATTGAAACCTTTGGACCTCGCACACGAAGCAGAGTTTCGCACCCGCTTTGCCATCGACACACAGACCGTGCGGCGCGTTCACACTTCGGGCTGACGCGCACGCGTCCGAAACAGCGTAAATAGGCCCGAGCCAACCACAAGCATCGCACCCATCAAGGTAATCGCATCTGGCCAGTCCCCAAAGACCAGCCAGCCCAACCCAAGCGCCCACAGTAAACCGGTATAGCGAAACGGCGCGACGAAACCGACCTCACCAACACGCATCACCATGACACTGCACAAATAGGCAACCAGAACGAATATTGCAGCCGAAACAACCAATCCGCCCGTGGCGACAGAGACCGGCACCCATCCTTCAAAGATCGATACAATCGCGGCCGTCACCGTGATCGAGAACGAGGTCGCAAGCGTAACGAGCATCGAAGGTACCTCGGCCGACATTCGGCGCGTGATCAGATCGCGCGCCGTGACCGAGAGCACCGCAACCAACGCATAGATCGCGTATAGGTCAAACCCCTCGGGGCCGGGCCGAACGATCAGCAGCATCCCGGCAAACCCCATCGCAATCGCCACCATGCGCCGCCAGCCGATTGCTTCGTGAAAGAACAACGCGGCCCCAAGCGTTACTGACAGGGGCAAGACCTGCAAAACCGCCGTGACATTCGCCAAAGGCATATGTTTCAACGCAGTCAAAAAGAAGAAGGTTGCTGACAGCTCCGCCACACAGCGCAGGGCAATCAACCATCTGTCATGCCGTGGAAATCGTAGATGAAACGCGCCCAGATGCCGGGCCAACAGATAGACAAGCGACGTCGCCAACAATCCACGTAAGGCAATCAACTGAAACAGCGGCAGATCCTGCAAGGCGACCTTCACCAGCGTGTCATTGATGGTAAAGGCCATCATGCTGCCCATCATCAGCAGCGCGCCTTTCAGGTTGGGGGTCATTCGGGCAGAGTCCAAAGGTCAATACTTGCGGCCATTGGCCGGTAAACAAGTCAGGTTGTCAACTGAACCTGCTCACCAGTGTTCAACCTGAGTATTCGACCAGTGTATGGTCCAGCCCGTCCAAAGCCGCCTCGATCCGTGGTGCGATCTGGGCCCAATCCCCCCGCGCAAGACCGGCCCCGATCAACGGATATCCGATTCGGGATTTTAAGAAACGTCTGGCTACGTCCTCGAAACACCCGGATATTGCATCGTAGTCGGCTCGCCTGCCGCGCCCTCGCCAATCAAACTGTGTGTAGGCATTTACAACAACAAAACTAACCGCGCCTCGTGTGATTGTGGCCGTTGAAATCGTGCCGAGCTTCGATCTCTCCCCATAGCTGGTTTGTTTGTCCGCCTCATAAGCTTCAGGAAACCGCTGAGCGATGGTTTTGGCGACACCCGCACCCATCGTGTGAAAACAGTTGCAACCGTGGATTATCACGTCGAAGTGCCCGTCCATCGCAAGATGGATCAAATCACCCTTCACCTTCTTCATCGTCGACCTCTTGTTCCAAGCTCAGCTCTTGACGAACCTGCATCAATATCTTGCCCAGTTTATTCAGACCCCGCCCATCAGGGCCACAGCCCCAATAGGAATCCATCGGTGCATTTTCCACGATCCGAGCATTTTCAGTCGCAAGTAAGACCAGTCTGAGGGTTTCATGAGTCCGAAATTTCACCCGAACCGCGTCCAGCATGATCTGGTCCTTCACCTCCTCCCAATCGTCGCGCAACGGTAGTTTTCGCGTCATCCCCAGCGCCTTGGCATCCTTTGGCTTGCTCGTAAGTCTGATGCGTTCTCGATAGCCGGGGTCTAAGAACTTCTGAGCCTGAAAAAAGTGTTCGACAGTCCGCCACCATTGGCCGTCCACTGCAATACCGAAAGGGGCAAAGTTGGAAAACTCTGCATAATCGTCTGTTTGTGCGTAGAAAAATATTGTCGGGACAGTTGAATTTTCAGTCATGCCACAAGAAACACCCAAGTCACATCGGAAGGCAAGGCATGCTTTTGCCATCGACTATTCAGTCAAATGCATCAGCGACAAAAAAAGGCCCCGCGAAATCGCCGGGCCCTTCCAATTTGTAATCTGCAAGCCTTACTCGCGGCTTTCTGGGGTTTCCACCAGAACGTCCAACTCGTCGCCAACCATGTCGTCGTCGAATGCCGGCGCTGCCAGGGCTGCGGCAGCTTCGGCCTCTTCACGGCGAGCTTCGATCACGACGTTGTCGCGCGATTGCGCAACCTGACGCACGGCCTGAGTTGCGCCACCGGTACCGGCGGGGATCAGGCGACCAACGATGACGTTCTCTTTCAGGCCAACCAGCTTGTCTTTCTTGCCCTGAACCGACGCCTCGGTCAGAACACGAGTGGTTTCCTGGAACGACGCCGCCGAGATAAACGAACGCGTTTGCAGCGAGGCTTTGGTGATCCCCAGAAGGATCGGCTCGCCTTGTGCCGGACGACCACCGCGGGCGATGGTCTTCTCGTTGGCTGCGTCGAACTCCTGCTTGTCGACATGTTCGCCTTTCAGCAGGGTGGTGTCGCCTGAATCCAGGATCTCCCACTTCTGCAGCATTTGGCGCACGATGACCTCGATGTGCTTGTCGTTGATCTTCACGCCCTGCAGACGATAGACGTCCTGCACCTCGTCGATCATGTAATCCGCCAGCGCTTCGACACCCATAATAGACAGGATGTCATGCGGTGCCGGGTTACCGTCCATCAGGTATTCACCCTTCTGGATGAAGTCCCCTTCGGCGACCGGGATGTGCTTGCCCTTGGGTACCATGTACTCGATGGTCTCCATGGACTCGTCAGCCGGTTCGATGCTGATGCGGCGCTTGTTCTTGTAGTCGCGGCCAAAGCGTACGTAACCATCAGCTTCTGCGATGATCGCGTGATCTTTCGGACGACGCGCTTCGAACAGTTCGGCCACACGCGGCAGACCACCGGTGATGTCCTTGGTCTTGGCGCCTTCACGCGGGATACGCGCAACAACGTCACCGGCTTCGACGGTTTGACCGTCTTCGACCGAGAGGATCGCATCCACCGACATCGGATAGTGAACCGGGTTGCCCGCATCATTGCGGACCGGTTCGCCATCTTCGCCGACCAGAATGATCTCGGGCTTGAGGTCGCTGCCTTTGGGGGCCGCGCGCCAGTCGATCACGATCTTCTGTGTCATACCGGTTGCGTCGTCGGTCTCGTCGCGGACAGCAAGGCCCGAAACAAGGTCAACGTATTTCGCGGTACCGGCTTTCTCGGCGATGATCGGCAGGGTGTAGGGATCCCATTCGAACAGCTTGTCGCCACGGGCCACTTTGGTGCCGTCCTTGACAAACAGCTTGGAGCCGTAGCCCAGCTTGAAGCTGGCGCGCTCTTCGCCATGCTCGTCGTTGATCACCAGCTTCATGTTCCGGCCCATGACCAGGCTTTCACCTGCGGCATTGACCAGGATCTGCGGGTTCTCGAACGCAACAACGCCTTCCTGGTTGGCTTCCTGGAACGACTGCTGACCACCTTGCGCAACACCACCGATGTGGAAGGTCCGCATGGTCAGCTGTGTACCAGGTTCACCAATCGACTGCGCGGCGATAATGCCGACAGCTTCACCTGTGTTCACCATGGTACCGCGTGCAAGGTCACGACCGTAGCAGGTTGCACAGACGCCTTCCTCAGACTCACAAGTCAGAGGCGAGCGGATGCGCATCGAGGCAACACCGGCTTCGTCGATGGTGTCCGCCATGCGTTCGTCGATCAGCTGACCTGCGGCCACGATCACCTCATCGGTGCCCGGACGCAGCACATCGTCAGCAGCGACACGGCCTAGCACACGCTCGGCCAGCGAGGCAACAACCTCACCGTCGTTCACGGCAGCTTCGGCAGTGATCGCACGTTCAGTGCCACAGTCGATCTCACGCACGATGCAGTCTTGTGCCACGTCCACCAGACGGCGGGTCAGGTACCCCGAGTTCGCCGTCTTCAGAGCGGTATCCGACAGACCCTTACGGGCACCGTGGGTCGAGTTGAAGTACTCGAGAACGGTCAGACCTTCTTTGAAGTTCGAGATGATCGGCGTCTCGATGATGTCACCGTTCGGCTTGGCCATCAGGCCGCGCATACCGCCCAGCTGTTTCATCTGAGTGACCGAGCCACGCGCACCGGAGTGGGCCATCATGTAGACCGAATTCGGCTCCTGTTCGGAGCCGTCCTCTGCCCGATCCGACGACGAGATCGTGCTCATCATCGCATCAGTGACGCGGTCGTTACACTTCGACCAGGCATCAACAACTTTGTTGTACTTTTCGCCCTGAGTGATCAAGCCGTCCATGTACTGTTGCTCAAAGTCTTTCACCTGACCACGAGTGTCATCGACGATGCCCCACTTGTCGTCCGGAATGACCATGTCGTCCTTACCGAACGAGATGCCCGCCTTGAACGCTTCTTTAAAGCCCATCGACATGATCTGGTCACAGAAGATAACCGACTCTTTCTGACCGCAGTAGCGGTAGACGGTGTCGATCACCTGCTGCACTTCTTTCTTCCGCAGCAAGCGGTTGACCAGCTCGAACGGCGCCTTGTTGTTCATCGGCAGCAACGCACCCAGACGCAAACGGCCCGGAGTGGTTTCATAACGCTTCTGAACTTCGTTGCCTTCGTCGTCGATCTGCGTGATCCGCGCGGTGATTTTCGAGTGCAGATGCACTTCGCCCGAATCCAGCGCGTGCTGAACTTCGTCGATAGACCCGAACACCTTGCCTTCGCCCGGCATGCCTTCGCGTTCCAGGGTCACATAGTAGAGACCCAGGATCATATCCTGCGACGGAACGATGATCGGCGCGCCGTTTGCAGGCGACAGAACGTTGTTCGTCGACATCATCAGAACACGGGCTTCCAACTGGGCCTCAAGGCTGAGGGGCACGTGAACGGCCATCTGGTCACCGTCGAAGTCGGCGTTAAAGGCCGAACAGACCAGCGGGTGCAGCTGGATGGCTTTACCTTCGATCAGAACCGGTTCGAACGCCTGAATGCCCAGACGGTGCAGCGTCGGCGCGCGGTTCAGCATGACAGGATGTTCGCGGATCACCTCATCAAGTATATCCCACACTTCGGGACGCTCTTTCTCGACCAGTTTCTTCGCTTGCTTAACAGTCGAAGACAGACCCTTGGCTTCAAGGCGCGAGTAGATGAACGGCTTGAACAGTTCCAGCGCCATCTTCTTGGGCAGACCACACTGGTGCAGCTTAAGCTCCGGGCCAGTCACAATGACCGAACGGCCCGAGAAGTCGACGCGTTTCCCCAGCAGGTTCTGACGGAAGCGGCCCTGCTTGCCTTTCAGCATGTCCGACAGCGATTTCAGCGGACGCTTGTTGGCGCCGGTGATCACGCGACCACGACGGCCGTTGTCGAACAGAGCGTCAACGGATTCCTGCAGCATCCGCTTTTCGTTACGAACGATGATGTCAGGCGCACGCAGCTCGATCAGACGCTTCAGACGGTTGTTCCGGTTGATGACACGGCGATACAGATCGTTCAGATCCGACGTTGCAAAACGGCCGCCATCCAGCGGTACCAGCGGACGCAGTTCCGGCGGAATGACCGGGATCACAGTCATAACCATCCACTCGGGCCGGTTGCCCGACTCGAGGAAGGATTCAACAACCTTCAGACGCTTGATGATCTTCTTGGGCTTCAGTTCGCCGGTTGCTTCGGCCAGATCAGCGCGCAGCTGCTCGGCTTCGGCTTCCAGATCGATCTGGGCCAGCATCTCGCGGATGGCTTCAGCACCGATATTGGCGGTGAACGCGTCCATGCCATAGGCATCCTGCGCATCCATGTACTCTTCTTCAGTCAGCATCTGGCCGTAGGTCAGGTCGGTCAGACCGGGCTCGATGACGACATAGTTTTCAAAGTACAGAACGCGTTCCAGATCGCGCAGAGTCATGTCCAGCATCAGACCGATGCGAGACGGCAGCGATTTCAGGAACCATATATGCGCAACAGGCGCGGCCAGTTCGATGTGGCCCATACGCTCGCGGCGGACTTTCTGCAGGGTGACTTCCACACCGCATTTCTCGCAGACAACGCCGCGATACTTCATCCGCTTATATTTGCCACACAGACATTCGTAATCTTTGATCGGGCCAAAGATACGCGCGCAGAACAGACCGTCACGCTCAGGCTTGAACGTCCGGTAGTTGATGGTTTCGGGTTTCTTGATCTCGCCATAGGACCAAGACAGGATCCGCTCGGGTGACGCCAGCGAGACCTTGATCTCGTCGAAAACCTTCGGGGGTGTCAGCGGGTTGAACGGGTTGTTGGTGATTTCCTGGTTCATTTAAAGTCCCTTTCTTAGGGGATTTAGAAGAAGATGATATGGACCGATGCCAGGAAGGCGAACCCTCCAAAAAGAAAGAGTATCGGTCTTAGAATCTTGAAAAGGGTTGAGGTGCTGTGCGGGGCGTATTGAATTGACGCTATTATAAGGCAGCCACTCAGGTAAGCTCCTAGGACACCAGTCCATACTGGAAGCTCCCCAACCCAGTTCATTGATTACTCATCGACCTCCGCATCCAGGAGTTCCATATTCAGGCCGAGGCCACGGACTTCTTTAACCAGAACGTTGAACGATTCCGGTACGCCCGCTTCAAAGTTATCCTCGCCCTTGACGATCGACTCATAGACCTTGGTCCGGCCGGCGACGTCATCCGATTTCACGGTGAGCATCTCCTGCAGGGTGTAGGCGGCGCCGTAAGCTTCCAAAGCCCAGACCTCCATCTCACCAAAGCGCTGACCACCGAACTGCGCCTTACCACCCAGCGGCTGCTGGGTCACCAGGCTGTACGGCCCGGTCGAACGCGCGTGGATCTTGTCATCCACCAGGTGGTGCAGTTTCAGCAGGTACTTGATGCCCACGGTCACCGGACGCGCAAATTGCTCACCGGTGCGACCGTCGAACAGAACCGACTGACCGCTTTCCGAGAAGCCCGCACGCACCAGCGCGTCGTTGACGTCAGCCTCTTTGGCACCGTCGAAGACCGGGGTTGCGATCGGAACACCGCGGGTCACGTTGCCCGCAGCCTCGATCAGGCCATCCTCGTCCAGACCGGTGATGCCTTCTTCGTAGACATTCTCGCCATAGGCCAGCTTCATCGCTTCGCGCACCGGGGTCAGATCGCCGGAGCGGCGGTATTCACCCAGAGCCTCGTCGATGTTCAGACCCAGACCGCGTGCGGCCCAACCCATGTGGGTTTCAAGGATCTGACCAACGTTCATACGCGAAGGAACGCCCAGCGGGTTCAGACAGAAGTCAACCGGCGTACCATCAGCCAGGAACGGCATGTCTTCCATCGGAACAACCTTGGAGATCACACCTTTGTTCCCGTGACGACCGGCCATCTTGTCGCCCGGCTGCAGCTTACGCTTCACAGCGATGAAGACTTTGACCATCTTCATCACACCCGGCGGCAGGTCGTCGCCACGGCGGACTTTCTCGACCTTGTCTTCAAAACGGGCGTCCAGAGCACGCTTCTGCACTTCGTATTGCTCGTTAAGAGCTTCTACGATCTGTGCGTCCTGCTCGCCTTCCAGCGCCAGCTGCCACCACTGACCACGGGTCAGGGTTTCCAGCAGCTCCTCGGTGATCACCGACCCTGCCTTGACACCTTTCGGGCCTTTGACGGCGGTTTTACCCAGGATCAGGCCTTGCAGACGCGCATAGATGTTGCGGTCCAGGATCGCCAGCTCATCGTCCCGGTCACGGGCCAGACGTTCGACTTCCTCGCGCTCGATCTGCAGCGCACGTTCATCTTTTTCAACGCCGTGACGGTTGAAGACGCGGACTTCCACGACCGTACCGTAATCACCCGGTTTCACGCGCAGCGAAGTATCGCGCACGTCAGATGCTTTCTCACCAAAGATGGCGCGCAGCAGCTTTTCTTCCGGGGTCATCGGGCTTTCGCCCTTCGGAGTGATCTTGCCGACCAGAATATCGCCCGGCTCAACATCCGCACCGATGTAAACGATGCCCGCCTCGTCGAGGTTACGCAGCGCTTCTTCACCGACGTTCGGAATGTCGCGGGTGATCTCTTCCGGGCCCAGCTTGGTATCACGGGCGGCGACTTCGAATTCCTCGATGTGAACCGAAGTAAAGACGTCATCACGCGCGATACGTTCCGAGATCAGGATCGAGTCTTCGTAGTTGTAACCGTTCCACGGCATGAACGCGACGACCACGTTCTTACCAAGGGCCAGTTCACCCATATCCGTCGACGGACCATCGGCAATGACTTCGCCTTTCTGGACGGTGTCACCCACCTTGATCAGCGGACGCTGGTTTATGCAGGTATTCTGGTTAGACCGCTGGAACTTGCGCAGGCGGTAGATGTCAACGCCAGCGTCGCCCAGTTCCAGATCTTCGGTGGCACGGATAACGATACGCTGGGCATCAACCTGGTCGATGATACCGGCGCGTTTCGCCTGGATTGCAGCACCTGAATCGATCGCAACCTTTTCCTCGATCCCGGTGCCGACCAGCGGTGCCTCGGCCCGCAGCAGCGGAACCGCCTGACGTTGCATGTTCGAGCCCATCAGAGCGCGGTTAGCGTCGTCATTTTCAAGGAACGGGATCAGCGATGCCGCTACTGATACCAGCTGTTTCGGCGACACGTCGATCAGGTCTACATTCTCTCGCGGGGCAAGCGTGTAATCGCCGGCCTGACGGGTCGAAACCAGATCATTGATGAACTTGCCATCGGCGTCCAGCGTCGCGTTCGCCTGCGCCACGGTGTGACGCATTTCCTCGGTCGCGGACATGTAGTGAACCTCATCGGTCACCTCGGCGTCTTTGACGACTCGGTAGGGTGTTTCGATGAAGCCATACTTGTTCACGCGGGCAAAAGTGGCCAGCGAGTTGATCAGACCGATGTTCGGACCTTCCGGCGTTTCAATCGGGCACATCCGGCCATAGTGGGTCGGGTGCACGTCGCGCACCTCAAAGCCCGCACGCTCACGTGTCAGACCACCGGGGCCAAGCGCCGAGAGACGGCGTTTGTGGGTGACTTCCGACAGCGGGTTGGTCTGGTCCATGAACTGCGACAGCTGCGACGAGCCGAAGAATTCACGAACAGCAGCCGCAGCGGGTTTCGCGTTGATCAGGTCCTGCGGCATGACAGTGTCGATCTCGACCGACGACATACGCTCTTTGATCGCGCGCTCCATGCGCAGCAGGCCAACGCGGTACTGGTTTTCCATCAGTTCGCCGACCGAACGGACACGACGGTTGCCGAGGTGGTCGATATCGTCCACGTCGCCTTTGCCGTCACGCAGTTCAACCAGCGCCTTGATGCAGGCCACGATGTCTTCGCGGCGCAGGGTACGCAGGGTGTCCGGCGCGTCCAGAGCCAGACGCATGTTCATCTTCACGCGACCAACGGCGGACAGGTCATAGCGCTCGCTGTCGAAAAACAGCGTGTCGAACAGGGCCGATGCCGCTTCAACGGTGGGCGGCTCACCCGGGCGCATGACGCGGTAGATGTCCATCAGCGCGCTTTCGCGGTTCAGGTTCTTGTCCTGAGCCATGGTGTTGCGCATGTAGGGGCCGACATTGACGTTGTCGATGTCCAGAACCGGGATGTCGGTGATGCCCGCATCCATCAGATCCTTGACGGTGCCACCGATCAGATCGCCGTCTTTGTCATATTCCAGGGTCAACTCATCACCGGCTTCGACATAGATCGCGCCGTTTTCTTCGTTGATGATGTCCTTGGCGACATACTTGCCGACGATGTTGTCGAAAGGCACCAGCAGGTTGGTGACGGTGCCTTCGTCGATCAGCTTCTTGACCGCCCGCGGAGTGACTTTCTTGCCCGCTTCGGCAATCACTTCACCGGATTTGGCGTCAACCAGATCATAGGTCGGACGGGTGCCGCGCACACGCTCGGGGAAGAACGGCGTGATCCAGCCTTTCTTCTTGTCCAGCTTGTACGACACGGTGTTGTAATACGCGTCCATGATCGCTTCCTGATCCAGACCCAATGCGTACAGCAGGGTGGTCACAGGCAGTTTGCGCCGACGGTCGATACGGGCGAACACGATGTCTTTGGCGTCGAATTCAAAGTCCAACCAGCTGCCGCGATACGGGATGATGCGGCAGGCAAACAGCAGCTTGCCCGAGGAATGGGTTTTACCTTTGTCGTGGTCAAAGAACACACCGGGCGAGCGGTGCATTTGGCTGACGATCACACGCTCGGTCCCGTTCACGATGAACGTCCCGTTCGGTGTCATCAGGGGCATGTCACCCATGAACACGTCCTGTTCTTTGATGTCTTTAACCGATTTCGCGCCAGTGTCTTCATCGACATCAAACACGATCAGACGCAGAGTGACTTTCAGCGGTGCGCTGTAGGTCATGTCGCGCTGCATGCACTCTTCGACGTCATATTTGGGTTTTTCCAGATCGTATTTCACGAACTCCAGAACAGAGGTTTCGTTGAAATCCTTAATCGGGAAAACCGACTGGAACACACCCATGATACCTTCGCCGTCTGTGGGCTGTTCAGCATCGCCGGAGCGCAGGAAAAGATCATAAGAAGATTTCTGGACCTCAATGAGGTTTGGCATTTCCAAAACTTCACGGATTTTGCCATAATATTTACGAAGACGTTTCTGGCCAAGGAACGTTTGAGCCATGTCAGATGTCACCTTTCGATGTTCTCAGCGGGCAAAGACACCGTCGGGCCCCGGCATCTTGCACAATCGAGACAACACGTCCGGATCAATTCGTGGCCACCGTCCCGAAGGCGGCCTCCCGATCCGAAAACCGTGTCTTAGAAAACGCCCCCCCACCTTGAGGCCCTTTCTAAGACAGGTTCGGCTGGACCCGGATTTCTCCGGACCCAGCCAAATTTCCAGGCACATCAGAGATGCGCCAGCGGACTGACTTAGGCCAGTTCGACCTCGGCGCCAGCTGCTTCCAGCTTGCCTTTGATCTCTTCGGCTTCGGCTTTGTCCACGCCTTCTTTGATCTTGCCGCCAGCTTCGACCAGCTCTTTGGCTTCTTTCAGGCCCAGACCGGTGATGCCGCGAACTTCTTTGATCACGTTGATTTTCGAAGCGCCGGCGTTCTTCAGAACGACGTCGAATTCGGTTTTTTCTTCCTCAGCTGCGCCGCCGGCATCGCCAGCTGCGCCTGCGACCATAACGGCGCCGCCAGCTGCGGGCTCGATGCCGTATTCGTCTTTGAGGATGGTTTTCAGTTCTTGTGCTTCCAGCAGGGTCAGACCCACGATGCTTTCTGCGAGTGCTTTCAGATCAGCCATTGTATCAGCTCTTTCCGTTTACAGTGTGTGTTCCAACGTCAGGGAGTTTCCCCTACGCAGATCATTCAGTGCCAACCGCTTACGCAGCTTCCGCCTTCTCTTCGATGGTGGAAAGGATGCTTGCGATGTTGCTTGCAGGTGCGCCAATTGCACCGGCGATGTTCGAAGCAGGCGCGCCAAGCATACCAGCGATCGTAGCAATAAGCTCTTCACGCGACGGCATTTTCGACACGGCTGTAACACCAGCCCGGTCCAGAGCGTTCTCACCCATTGCACCGCCAAGAATTTCGAACTTTTGGTTCTCTTTGGCGTAGTCCTCGGCCACTTTGGCAGCTGCCACAGGGTCCTCGGAATAGGTCAGAACGGTCATCCCTGTCAGCAGGTCGGCCATGTTTTCACACGGCTTACCCTCAAGGGCGATTTTGGCGAGCCTGTTCTTGGCAACACGCACGGAACCACCCGCGTCACGAGCACGTGCGCGAAGGTCCTGCATCTCGGCAACTGTCAGACCGGCGTAATGGGCAACCACTACGACGCCAGAGCTTTCGAAGATTTGGCCGAGTTCCTCGACCACTTTCTCTTTCTGGGCTCTATCCACAGTTCTCTCCAAGTTAGGGGCGATACCTCACCCCGGCTCATATTTGCCGCGGGCAAGCCCTCGGCGTTCAGGTCCGTTGTTACGGGATTGGCCAAAATGCGCCCGAGGATGGGACCCTCAGAATTCTTTGGTCTTACCCGTCTCAGGCAGGAAATTAAGGAGTCAGATGACACCACCCACCGTCTTGGACGAAACGAAAGAAAGCGCACGACGAATCGCACGCTTTGTTCCGCAGGTCTACTTAGGGCAGACGCGCCCAGTTTCCAAGAGGTAAATTGCACGTCCGCGCAATCAATCGCGCCTATCGTTAGCCTCTGCCACCTACGCTCGAACCATTGACACAGGACTGACGCTCTTGTCTTGTCGGATGCGCCGAACACGCTCAGACAAACAACGCATAAACGCCAGACCATGCCGACACTCACGATTTCCGAATACGACATGGCATCGGGCTTCGCCAGTGAGTTTGCTCGACACCAACTAAACGACCGCATCACCGGTTTGGAATGCGTCTATCGCTCGCACGGGTTTCCCGGATCCCGGCTGGTGATGAAGGTCGAAACACCAGGTCAAGACTTTGCCCTCAAGATCGATACCATCTCGCCTGAATCGGGGCGTCTGGGCAGAGAGTTCGAAACGCTAGGTCGGGTTTTCGACCATTTCAAAGGACACGAATCCGGCCGCGTCGTGCGACCTGTCTATTTGGACCCCGGTGGCGCTTACATGGTGACGGAATATGTCGACCGGCCCACAGCTGTCGATGTGATCTATAACAGCGACGATGACAAACAGGTTGCGCAGGTCTATCGCCGGGCCGGAGCCTGGCTGCATCATCTTCACAGCCTGCAGAACCCAGTTCAATACGCGTTCCGGCCCCGCTGGATGACTGACAACATCCGCGAATTGTCAGCCTTGGTCCCGGATCATATCACTCCGATCAGCCAACCCATGGTGGACACGTTTCTGGCCGAAGCCGCACGGCTGCGAAACCGGCCTGATCTGCGCGTATTCTCGCACGGGGATTTCCATGGCCTCAACCTGATCATGGGTCAGGGCACCACCATCGGCCTAGACTTCACCGAAGCGCGCGACAAGCTGGCCGTCTACGACATCGTCGATTTTGTGAAAGCCGACATCTTTCGCGGCGCCACTCAGGAGGAGGTTGACCGGAGCGGTATGCTCAAGATTAACAAACAGATGTTCTTCAAACTCTACCGCCACCCAATCGACACCGAGATCCTGGATTGCTGCCTGCGTGGCCGCCTGCTGAAGGACTGGCTACGCCTCTGGCGGCCAGACTTCATTTGCAGCCAGTTTGAAGAGCGCAAGCGCGACCTGTTAGAAGCGCGCCTGAAACAGATATTCCTGTAGCAGACAAAAAACCCGGGCAGTTCGCACCACCCGGGTCTTGTTACTAGTGGCTGGATGCCTAGGGTTTATTCGCCCGATGCAGCTGCCACATCCAGTGTCACACCGGGGCCCATGGTCGAGCTCAGCGCGATTTTCTTCATGTAGGTGCCTTTGGCGCCCGACGGCTTGGCTTTTGCAACGGCCGAGATGAAGGCACGGACGTTTTCGACCAGTTTGGCTTCTTCGAACGACGCTTTGCCAACACCGGCGTGCACAACGCCGCCTTTCTCCGCTTTGAACTGAACTTCACCACCCTTGGCTGCTTCCACGGCTGCTTTCACGTCCATGGTCACGGTGCCGACCTTGGGGTTCGGCATCAGGTTGCGAGGGCCCAGAACTTTACCCAGACGGCCAACGATGGGCATCATGTCAGGGGTTGCAATGCAGCGATCGAATTCGATGGTGCCGCCCTGAATGGTTTCCATCAGGTCTTCTGCGCCAACGATATCGGCGCCAGCTTCTTTTGCTTCGTCAGCCTTGGGGCCACGCGCAAAAACAGCAACGCGCATCGCTTTACCGGTGCCGTTCGGCAGGCCAACAACGCCGCGCACCATCTGGTCCGCATGACGGGTGTCGACGCCCAGGTTCAGGGCGATTTCGATGGTCTCGTCGAATTTCGAGGTCGCGTTGCCTTTGACCAGGGAAACAGCTTCTTCAACCGACAGGTTTTCCTTGCCGGCGACAGCTTCGCGCGCAGCGCGTGTACGTTTACCGAGTTTTGCCATCTTACTTCACCTCGATGCCCATAGAGCGGGCCGAGCCCAGGATGATCTGCATTGCGCCTTCGACGTCGTTGGCGTTCAGATCTTTCATTTTGGCTTCGGCGATTTCGCGAACCTGCTTGCTGGTCACGGTTGCCACGGTCTCACGACCTGGGTTCTCCGCGCCACGAGGACGGTTGCGCTTGCCAACCGGCTTCAGACCAGCTGCTTTTTTCAGGTAGTAAGACGCGGGCGGCGTCTTGATGTCCATGGTAAAGGACTTGTCCTGGTAATAGGTGATCACGGTCGGGCACGGAGCGCCGGGCTCCATGTCTGCGGTTTTGGCGTTAAATGCCTTGCAGAATTCCATGATGTTGATGCCGCGCTGACCCAGCGCCGGACCAACTGGAGGCGACGGGTTCGCCTGACCTGCAGGAACCTGCAGTTTCATTGTACCAGCAAGCTTCTTGGCCATTTGGTTTTCCTTTCAACGTAGGTAGGACGCGTCCCACCCGGTTTATGTTGCGTGGTCCGGTTCGGGATCGCGATCCCTGAGACCTCCCACGAGAGAATCTCGCCCGAAGACGATAGAGGCGGCGTTTATAGGGGAATGTATGGGTTGGCAAGTGGGTGGCATCCTGAATTCTCCCCACTTGATCAAACCTAAAGGCAAGTTTTGCTGAGGTGGGTTTCTTTGCCTATTGCAAAGGATCTCATATCTCAGATGGTGACACAGCCCGCTTATAGAGATGCCACGTGGTATGGCCAAGGATCGGCAGAGTAAAGATAAGACCCAGAAATGCCGGAACCAAAGACAACAACATGGTAATCGAAATGATCGCCGCCCAGCCTAACATGACAACGGGGTTCTCGGTGACAACCCGAATGGACGTAAGCATCGCTGAAACAAAATTTGTTTCGCGGTCGAGCAGCAGCGGCATCGCGACGACGGTCACCGAGAACAAAACGGCTGACAGAAAGGCTCCGACGCAAGTACCAATTGCAAGGAAAGTCCAGCCCTGCGGTGTGAAGAATACCGAGTTTATAAACCCGTCGAAGTCAGAGAATGATGCATTTTGCAGGATGATCGCCAGCCAAAGCCTGATTTGGTAGGTCCAGACCCAGAAAATGAACAGCGTAACAAATGCCATCCAGCCCATTTCACGATTGCGTTGATTAGCCATGGTTTCGAGGATGTCAGACCAACCGAAGTCCTCTCCCTTCTCCAGCCGACGGGACATCTCATAGAGCCCGGCTGCAGCGAATGGCGCGACCAGCGGGAAGCCTATGGCTGCGGGAATAATCATCCAGATCTTGCCAAGCCAGACCAGACACCAAACAAACAGGATTCCGAAAACCGCATAGAAAAGGCCAAAGAAACCGCTCATGAGGGGGCGCGCGAGAAAGTCAGAAAACCCCGCTTTGAGCGAAGCTGTGATATCATCCTTTGTTAGACGATTGACCTCGGGCACGTCCTCTTGTTGCGGTGTCAGATTTTTCGGTGATGTGGAACCGTTGGCACTGGGTGCCATCACAAACTCCTCCCAAACCGTAATGTCTGAATGGTCTGCCTATCCAGATGAGCAGACGGCGAGACAGATGACATTACCTTGACAACAAGTTTGCAGCAGATGAGCCTTAGGCACAAGAAGAGTATATAGCAGCCAGATTTGCCCCGCAGCTATCGAATGTCTTGGTGATCTATCTCAGCTCGGGTAGTCGAACCCAGAAGCGACGTTAACTCTGCTTCGTGACCTGCGTGAAGTCCAGCTCGACCGGGGTTTCGCGGCCAAAGATCGAAACAGACACTTTCAGCTTCTGCGCCTCGTCGTCCACGCCTTCGACCATGCCGTCGAAATCCTCGAACGGGCCGTCGTTGACCTTGACCTTCTCGCCCACCTCGAAGGTGATCATCAGCTTGGGCGCTTCTTCACCTTCTTGAACGCGGTTGAGGATCTGGTTGACCTCGGCATCGCGCATCGGCATCGGGCGGCCTTGAGGACCGAGGAAGCCGGTGACGCGGTTGATTGAGTTGATCAGGTGATAGCCCTGATCGGACATTTCCATATGCACCAGCACGTAGCCCGGCATAAACCGGCGCTCGGTGGTGACTTTCTTGCCGCGGCGCACTTCGATCACCTCTTCGGTGGGCACCAGCACTTCGTCGATATCGTCTTCAAGGCCCTGTTCAGCCACCGACGTGCGGATCTGCTCTGCGATCTTCTTTTCGAAATTCGAAAGAACGCTGACCGAGTACCACCGTTTCGCCATGAACCTGTCGTCCTTGTTTAGCTCCGAGGCGGCAAGCCGCGCACCCCGCGTTGAAATTCAATTGCGTGACCCGGAATAAAAAGCGGCGCGCAACCTGATTCGCCGCACGCCCATTCCGAATAGTCATGTCACCTACTCTGACACGCCGTGCTGTGCAAGGGGGCAGTGGTGTTTCCGCCCGCCCAAACTGCCTTAGCTGAACGCGCCCAGCACCAGCTGAAGACCCCCGCGAATGCCCAGATCGACCAGCGCAAAGAAGGCAGCGGTCAGGGCGGCCATGATGAACACCATAACCGTGGTCAACAGCACCTCACGCCGGGTCGGCCAGACGACCTTGGAAACTTCGGCACGGACTTGCTGAATGAACTGGATCGGGTTGGTGGTGGCCATGTGGCTTGGTCTCTCTGCTAGCGGATAGGCCGGACATAGCCGGGCATTGCGGCAATTTCAAGGGCGGTTCGGATCAACTCTGCTTGGTCGATGCGCCGCGGTTACGGCTTGGGCTTGTCGTCCCATTCATCGCTTAGGATGCGGCGGGCATCGCCCTCGGGATCCTCGTACTGGTTCGACCGAACGGTATAGACAAACGCCACCAGACCAACACAGCCCAGAAACAGGGATATTGGGATCAGATAGGCCAGCACTTCCATTCGAGGTTACCTCAGCCGCAGGGCGTTCAGGGATACGGTAATGGACGAGGTCGACATCGCCAAGGCCGCTATCAGTGGCGTCGCCAGACCAGCAACGGCCAGCGGAACCGCAATAACATTATAGACGGTGGCGATGCGGAAGTTTTCCCGAATCCGTTTGGTGGCTTTGACGGCGGTATCGCAAGCGTCCGCGATGGGCGACAGATCGGTGCCCAACAAAACGATGTCCGACGCGACGCGGGCAGCATCCAAGGCAGAGGCCGGAGAGATCGAGACATGCGCGGCAGCCAGTGCCGCCGTGTCGTTCAGGCCATCCCCGACCATCAGCACATGCCGGCCCTGGTCGCTGAGCTCTTGAATACGCCGGGCCTTGTCTTGCGGCAGCGCCTCGGCGATCCAGTTCTGGATGCCCAGCTTGTTGGCCAATGCCTCTACAGCACCTTTGGAATCGCCCGAGATCAGCATGATCTGCTTTCCAGTCCTGGCAAATGCCTTGACCGCCTCTGCCGCTCCGGGCCGTAGGGTGTCTGAGAAGATGAAAGCCTTGGGGGGACTTGATCCGACCGACAGCCACGCTGAAGTCTCGGGCCCTTGCGCGCCACCGACCCAAGCCGCCCGGCCCAGGCGAACCCGCTGACCGCGATACTGCCCTTCGGTGCCGTAACCCGGCACCTCAACGATATCCTTCACCCCGGCGGGTTTGACACCGGCAGCCTGCACTGCCTGTGCCAATGCGACCGATAGCGGATGGGCCGATGCCTCGGCCAGTGCCAGCGCGACTTCCAGATCGGCGCGGGAATGGTCGCCCAGATTGATCAGTTCGGGCGCGCCTGAGGTGAGCGTGCCGGTCTTGTCGAAAACAACCGTGTCGACCTCGGCCAGACGTTCCAGCGCTGTTGCATGTTTGATCAGCATCCCTTTGCGGAACAACCGGCCTGAGGCGGCTGTCGTCACCGCTGGCACAGCCAGCCCCAAGGCACAGGGGCAGGTGATGATCAACACCGCCGCAGCAATGTTCAATGCAGTGCGCAGATCGCCGGAATAGATATACCACCCCAAAAAGCTGAGCGCAGAAAGGATGTGAACCCCCGGCGCATAAAGCTTGGCAGCCTTATCGGCCAGCGACGTGTACCGAGACCGACCGGATTCTGCGATCGCTACCAGATCGGCCATGCGGTGGAGTGAAGTGTCTTCGCCCACGGCGGTGACTTGAATGGTCAGCGGGCCGGTTAGGTTGACCTCGCCCGCGCTAACGGTTTGACCTGCTTCGGCAAATACCGGCAAGGTTTCACCGGTCAGCAAAGAGCGGTCTAATTCGGACTGGCCCGAGACGATCTGACCATCCACCGGCATGCGCCCACCGGGGCGAACCAAGATCAGATCACCAACGATCAAATCGGAAACGGCAACCTCTTCCTCGGACCCATCGATGACGCGAATGGCGCGAGGCACCTCAAGCGCGGTCAACTCTTCAGCTGCCGAGCGCGCCGCTGCCCTGGTTCGGTAGTCCAGATACCGTCCGGCCAGCAGGAAAAAGGTCAGCGTCAGCGCAGCATCAAAATAAGCATGCTCACCGCTCAGCGCGGTTTCCCAAACCGACGTGACCAAGGCCAGCAGGATCGCCAGTACAATCGGCACATCCATGTTCAGGCGTCGGACGCGCAGGGCGCTCCAGGCGTTGGCAAAGAAGGGCTGTGCCGAAAAGGCAATGGCTGGCAAGGCGATGGCAGCAGAAATCCAGTGGAACATGTCGCGCGTCGCATCGGCGGCACCTGACCAGACCGATACGGACAGCAGCATGACATTCATCGAAGCAAAACCGGCCACCGCCAGCCGCATCAACAGATCCCGACCCGCCTTATCCGCGCTGGTTGCAGACAGGGCACCGGAGTCCAGCTCATGCGCCTCATATCCGGCGCGTTCCAGAACCGGGATCAGGTCTGCGGCCCGCGTCTCGGGCGCGGCTTTGATCATCGCGCGTTTGAGAGTCAGGTTGACGCGCGCATCCTCGACCCCGGGATGTGCGTTCAATGCACGCTCGACATTCGCGATACAGGCCGAACAGTGAATGCTTGGTAATGACAGCGCAATCTGTACATCCTCGGGGATCGGGCGCGCCGGTTCAGCCGGGGTTGCGATGCACCCGGGACAAGCTGCCGCACCAGAAGGCATTTGCGCCGTCACACTGTCAGCCTTTCACGTAGAGTGGAACGCGCTGAGCAAACTCAGCGCCCGCATGATCGCGGGCCACCAGCCGGATATTCCAGTTTCCCTTACCCAAAGCAGCCGGTGTCGCGTAGGCGATGCCATCAAAGGTGAACTCGGGCGAGAAATCATCCTTTACATGGGTTGCTCGGCCCACGACGGCCTGCAATTCTGCAACCTGAACCGGCGCACCGGTCGCATCAGTAATGTGCAGGATCAGCAGACCGCCTTTGGTCTCGGCCCGAACCTCCCACCCCAAGGCTCGCTGTTCTTGCAGGCGTTCGTTGAAGTTCTGGCTGGCGACGTAGGAGTTCTTTACCTCCAACCCCGGAAAGGTTTTCACCGCGCTATAGGCCAACAGCAGGTTGACTGAGATGATGACTGTGAAGGCACCCACAAATATGGCCAGTGCATGTTTTCCCGTGAACTTACGCTCTGTCATGATCAATTTCCTCGTCCATTGAACGTGGTGTCTTTGTAAGCACGCTCGCCGTTGGTGATGTCCTCGACCCAAATCCGAACCGGCGTTGTGTCCGCACCAGCGGGGCCGGTGTCACCCGAAGCCACGATATAAACCCGAACCAGCTGTGCCGTATCAGCCGTCACATTTACAGTATGCAGGTTTGTGCCCTCAATCTCCATCCGCATGCTTGGGTCGCCAGCAAGTGACAGGCTGAACAACCGATCCTCGCCATGTTTGTTGCGCAAGCGCACATCATAGGTGTTGCGAATGGTGCCATCAGACAATGTCACAAAGGTCGGGTTGCGGACAGGAGCAACGGTCAGATCAATATCGGACCGGATGAACAGGGCAAAGAGAAGCGCGAAGCCAACCGCAGACCAAAGTGACGTGTACATAATGGTGCGCGGGCGCAAGATATGTTTCCAGACACTCTTTGGGGGATGGCCCGCACGTTCGCGAGACTCATCGCTCAGTGCCATATAGTCGATCAAACCACGCGGCTTGCCGATCTTAGCCATCATGTCGTCGCAGGCATCGATGCAGAGCGCGCAGGTGATGCATTCCAACTGCTGACCATCGCGGATATCGATGCCAACAGGGCAGACATTCACACAGGCCATGCAGTCGATGCAATCGCCCAACTCGGAGTCAGCCGTGCGCTTGCCCTTGCCGCGCGGCTCACCGCGCCATTCTCGATAGCCAACGACCAGAGTATCCTCGTCCATCATCGCCGCCTGAATGCGCGGCCAGGGGCAGGCATAGATACAAATCTGTTCGCGCGCGAAGCCGCCGAACAGGAAGGTTGTGCCGGTCAGGATCAACACGGTTGTGTAAGCCACCGGGTGCGCATTGCCGGTCACCAGATCGCGCAGCAGAGTTGGTGCATCGGCGAAATAGAAAACCCAAGCGCCGCCCGTCAGCAAACCGATCAGGAACCAAGACACCCATTTGGTCAGGCGCAGGCGTGCTTTGCGAAAATCCAGCTTCTCTTGCCGATGCAGCCGCAAGCGCGCGTTCCGGTCGCCCTCGATCCAGCGTTCGACCAGAATGAACAGGTCGGTCCACACGGTTTGCGGGCAGGCATAACCGCACCAGACTCGACCCAAGGCCGAGGTGAACAGGAACAGTCCAAGCCCAGCCATGATCAGCAGGCCCGCGACAAAATAGAATTCATGCGGCCAGATCTCGATCCAGAAGAAATAGAAGCGCCGGTTGGCCAAATCCAGCAGCACCGCCTGATCCGGCAAACTGGGGCCACGATCCCACCGGATCCACGGGGTTAAATAGTAGATCCCCAAGGTCACGATCAGGATGATCCATTTCAGGTTGCGGAATGGTCCGGATACGCGCCGCGGAAAGATAGGTTCTCGTGCGGCATATAAGCTGGGGGCGGGGTCGGAATCGCTCACTGGCTGGCTCCAAGAATTGGCACTTTGGCTCGCGTGTTTTCTCAGATCACGTCGGTGCAAACTTTGACATGGGTCAAAACGCGCATCGAGCAATCATCTTTTATTGAGCTGCGCCAGCTTGTCGCTTCAACCACCGAACAAAGGTCTTCACAGCCGGTCTAAGCGGTGTTTTTGCCGTTAAAACATGGTATCCGCTACTTTCTGGCTCGGCATAGAGCTCGACCAGGCGCCCGGCGCGGATATCCTGTTCGACGAAATGTCGCACCGTGGCCGTCACTCCTTGCCCGGCGCGAAGACCATCTAATAGCAGATTGCCTGGCAAAGATAAACGACCCGCCAACGGGGGATGATCTACACCCCGTTTGGCCAGCCAATTGCTGGCCTCGGTGGTGCCAAGTTCTTCCAGCCAAGGCAACTGGCTCAGCTCTTCCGGCGTCCACTTGGCTTTGCCCCCTAACAAAACAGGCGCTGCCACGACAACAAAAGGTGTTTTTAGCAACATCTCAACATCAACTCCCGGCCACCCTCCAGCGCCGTACCGGATTGCGACATCAACCCCGCCGGGCACAAGGGTGACGAGATGTGGTGAAGGGTCGATAGCCAGGTTGATATCAGGGTACTCGGCCTGAAACGCGGGCAAGCGTGGCATCAACCACGATGCGGCGAATGAAGGTGTCAAAGACACATGAACCGGGCGCGCCTCGCCCGACCGCATCAGATCTTCTACAACAGCACTGATTGATCCAAACCCAAGCTGCAGGGCGCGGGCCAGATGCTCGCCTTCGGCAGTCAGGGTCAACACCTTCCCAGTGCGATCTAAAAGCGCAACACCAAGGTGTTTTTCAAGCACACGAAGCTGTTGGCTGATTGCCGCATGACTGACGTTCAACGCGGCACCGGCATCGCTCACATTCCGCCTTTCAGCAAAGGCTGCAAAAGCCCTGAGTGAGGCCATCGGAGGAAGAGAAAGCCAATCCATATGTAACCCATACTTACATGTTGGAATGGTAATTGAGTGGCATTCAGGGCGTCAAAGGTCAATCTCTATTGTCAGAAATGCTTCTGCACAGGAGAGAAACCATGCTAGATGTTCTTGCCCGTTCTTATATGACTGCGACCCGAATAGACACACCGCGCATCCAAGACGTTCCAAAGCAGGGCGACCGCAAACGTCACTGGCTGCCAGAAAGTCACTGGTGGATCAAGAACCCGCGCGATGTGGATCTGGGCAATCTTTGATGCGCGCAAAGACAAGGTGTACGAACCGCTGCCAAGGACAACCTTATTCATAATATACAGGCACCGGCTGCCCAGGAAACGCGCGAACAGATCGAGCAGCCGGTGCCTGAACCTGCGGGCAGCGAACTGCCTGCAGGTATTCTTGTAGGCTTACTGACCGCCACCCAGCTGGTGGACATAGGCCGTGACCGCACGGATCTGAGCTTCGGTCAGGCGGGTATCCCAAGGCGGCATCACGCCAAATCGGCTGTAGGTTACCGTTTCGGTCAAAGCCTCCTCACTTCCGCCATAGAGCCAGATCGCATCAGTCAGGTTCGGGGCCCCTTGGAAAACATCCCCCTGACCATTCTCACCATGACAGGCCGAGCAATTGTCTTCGAACACCACCTTGCCAGCTTGCGCCGCCGCTTCGTCGGTTTGCGCGTTGGTCAGAGACATGACGTATTGAACCACCTGTGTGATCTCCTCCTTTTCAAGGATCTCACCAAAGGCTGGCATCTCGGACCAGCGGGTATCATCACTTTCCTCGCTGCGGATGCCGTAGCTGACTGTGGTTTCGATGTCTTCCAGCGTTCCGCCCCACAGCCACGCGTCATCCAGCAGGTTCGGGAAGCCCGGAGCGCCCTGCGCACCGGAACCGTGACACTGTGCACACCAGGTGCGGAACACTGCGCTGCCCGCGTTGACAGCATATTGCTGTAACTCGGGATCCCCGGAGATGTCCTGCAGCGGGGTTTCCACCAGCTTCGCGTTCCAGGGCGCGTTGGCCTCTTCGAACGCAACCAGTTCCTTCTGCACTTCTTCGCGGGATGACCAACCCATGACGCCTGCGGTGGCGGATTGAACCAGTGGCCATGCCGGATACATGATCGTGTAGATCACGCCCCAGACGATCGTGGCATAGAAGGTCCACAGCCACCAGCGCGGCATCGGGTTGTCAAACTCTTCGATTCCATCCCAGGTATGGCCGGTTGTATTTGGATCACCCGGCTGTTTATCAGGTGTCTTGTTCATTGCCGCGCCTCCTTGGATGTGGCGGGTTCGTCTTGCTGCGGTGCAGGTGCATCGGCGTGCCGGAAGGGGATGTTTGCGGTGTCCTTGTATTCCTTGCTGGCGCCGGGACGGAAAACCCAGATCACGATGCCAATGAAGAAGGCAAAGAGCAGCAATAGCATCCAGCTATCCGCGAATTGCCGTAGGAGTGTGTATTCTTCCATCCTACCCTCCTGTTACCGATTTGCTTCTGGGGTGAAGGTCGAGAAATCGACCAGCGTACCCAGCATCTGCAGATAGGCGATCAGCGCATCAGCCTCGGTCAGTTCGGGCTGACCATCGAAGTTACGCACGTTGACCTTGTCGCCATAACGCTCCAGCAACCCGTCAAAATCACTGTCTGGATCGGCCTGAGCGCGGAAGTCCGCCACTGCGTTCTCCAACATCTCTTCGGTGTAGGGTGTTCCAACAACAGCGTTCACCGCCATGATGTCACCAATGTATTCACCGTCGATCTTGCGGTTTTCAAGGAAACCGTATTTCGGCATCACAGATTCCGGCACCACCGACTGTGCATCGCGCAGGTGGCGCACATGCCAGTCATCCGAGTAACGGCCGCCCACACGGGCCAGATCAGGCCCGGTGCGCTTCGACCCCCATTGGAACGGATGGTCATACATCGACTCGGCCGCCAGCGAGTAATGGCCATAGCGTTCGACCTCGTCCCGCATGGGGCGGATCATCTGGCTGTGGCAGACATAGCAGCCTTCGCGGATGTAGATCTCACGCCCTGCCATCTCGAGCGGGGTGTAAGGGCGCATGCCCTCTACCTTTTCGATGGTGTTCTCAAGATAGAACAAGGGGGTGATCTGAACGATGCCACCGATGGTTACGACCAGAAAGCTAAAGATCAGCAGGAGGGTCGCGTTGGTTTCGAGGATCTTATGTTTGTCAAGAATTGCCATTGCTCCGGCCTCCTTTATTCAGCCGGGACTGCGACGGTCAGGTTGGCCTCACGGGCCGGCGCTTTCCGCACAGTCATCCACAGGTTGTAGCACATGATCAGTGAACCAGTGAGGAACAGGACCCCACCCAAACCGCGAACCACATACATCGGGAACTTGGCGGCTACGGTGTCAGCGAACGAGTTCACCAGGAAGCCATTGGCATCCACTTCGCGCCACATCAGGCCTTCCATGATACCGGTGACCCACATCGACGCGGCGTAGAGCACGATGCCGATGGTGGCGAGCCAGAAGTGCCAGCTGACCATCTGCAGCGAATACAGACGCTCACGCTTCCACAGGACAGGAACCAGAAAGTACAGCGCCCCAAAGGTGATCATGCCGTTCCAGCCCAACGCGCCCGAATGCACGTGACCAATGGTCCAGTCGGTATAGTGGCTAAGGCTGTTCACCGCACGGATCGACATCATCGGTCCCTCGAACGTGGACATGCCGTAGAAGCCGACCGAGATAACCATCATACGGATGATCGGATCGGTGCGCAGCTTGTCCCATGCGCCCGACAGGGTCATCAGACCGTTGATCATACCACCCCAGGACGGCATCCACAGGACGATCGAGAACACCATGCCCAGCGTCGAGGCCCAATCAGGCAGCGCGGTATAGTGCAGATGGTGCGGACCGGCCCAGATGTACAGAAAGATCAGCGCCCAGAAGTGGATGATCGACAGCTTGTAGCTGAAGACCGGACGTTCGGCCTGTTTCGGGATGAAGTAGTACATCATGCCCAGGAAACCCGCGGTCAGGAAGAAACCCACAGCGTTGTGGCCATACCACCACTGGATCATGGCATCTTGCACGCCAGACCATACGATGACCGATTTCGAGCCCCAGATGCTGACCGGGATGGTCATGTTGTTGACCAGGTGCAGCATGGCGACGGTCACGATGAACGCCAGATAGAACCAGTTGGCCACATAGATGTGGGGCTCTTTCCGCTTGATGATCGTGCCCAGATAGACCGCCAGATAGGCGACCCAGATGATTGTCAGCCACAGGTCAACATACCATTCCGGCTCGGCGTATTCCTTGGACTGCGTTCCGCCCAGAACATAGCCAGTTGCGGCCAGCACGATGAACAGCTGATAGCCCCAGAACACGAACCACGCGAGGTTTCCACCCCACAGCCGCGCGGCACTGGTGCGCTGAACCACATAGAACGAGGTTGCGATCAACGCGTTGCCCCCAAAGGCAAAAATCACCGCCGAGGTGTGCAGCGGACGCAGACGACCAAAGTTCAGATAGCCCTGCGCCCATTCAAAGTTGAGCGTTGGAAAGGCCAGCTGGAACGCAATAAAGGTTCCTGCAAGGAACCCAACAACACCCCAGAAGGCTGTTGCGATCACGCCATAGCGGATCACGTCATCCATGTATTCGCCCGAGCGATCTACAAGAATATCTGGCTCATCCGTGTTTCGAAGCGTCCAGATGAACAATCCCGCGGCGATGACCATCACCAGAATCGCATGCACCTGATACGCCAAATCCCGTGCGTAATTTGACCCTATGGCAGCAAACACCACCAAAAGGCCAAGCACGATCAGCTTGATGTAATTCGACATATTGCGTCCCTTTACCCTGCTCTGCCCGATTTACATGCCGCGCAGAACCTTTTTGACTGCTTGATGTAATGTCGAATGATGGTCCCGACTGCTTTGATCTGAGTCAAGACAACCCGCCGTTTTCTGTGACACCCATAATAGGTGAATGGGCGTCTACTGATACCGAACCCGCGCCCGGAAGATGAGGTCGACATGGCTTATAAATCTATTCTCACCATCATGACTGAAACAAAGTTGGCCCAGCCTGCACTTGCCCAGACCGCCGTTCTGGCCGAAGCGCAGGATGGTCATGCCGAGGCCCTGTGCCTGGGTGTTGATCGCAGCCAAACCGGCTATTATTACGCTGGCGCAAATGCGTTGATCCTTCAGGAAACACTCAGCCGGGCCAATGCGGATGCCGATGAAGTTCTGGCGTTTGCAAAGGATTATCTGAAAAAGACATCTGCACGCTGGTCAGCCGAAAGTGGCGTTGCCCAGATTGCCGATATTGGCCGCCACGTCGCGCACCGCGCCCGTTTCTCAGACCTCGTCGTTCTCCCTCAACCCTATGGCGAGGAGTGCGGGGCTGAAGCAGAGCCCATCATCGAGGCTGCGATGTTCGAAGGCCACGCCCCGGTACTGGTTGTCCCGGGCAAGGACAACCCTGTCGCTGCACCCCAGAATATCATGATTGCCTGGAACGAAAGTGTCGAAGCGATGCACGCCGTTCGACGCGCTTTGCCGCTCCTAATACAAGCTGAATTGGCGCGCATCGTTGTAATCGACCCGCCCCGCCACGGGCCCGACCGGTCGGATCCAGGTGGCGGCTTATCGCAGATGCTGGCACGGCACGGCGTGAAATGTGAAATCGAAGTACTCAGCAAAACCATGACCCGTGTGTCCGACATTCTGAACCGGCATGCGACCGACACAGAATCGGACATGATTGTCATGGGGGCCTATGGCCATTCGCGTTTTCGCGAGGCGATATTGGGCGGGGCAACGCGCAATATGCTCGAGCAGTCTGTGGTGCCGGTTTTTTTGGCCCACTAAACAGGGTTTGCACTGTGGAAGCTGCCTGTCTGGGCAGCTTCCTTGATCATCCGCGCCGCACCAAACCGATCAGGAACAGCAATATCACCGCGCCAATTGTGGCAGCGAAGATAGACGAGAACACGCCTCCGCCTACGGAAAAGCCCAGCGCCGGGAATATCAGACCGGCAACAAAAGCGCCGACTATGCCGACGACGATGTTCCCGAACAGGCCAAAGCCACGGCCTTCCATGATTTTGCCTGACAACCATCCTGCGATTGCGCCGATTGCAACCATCGCCAATACACTGCTGAATTCCACGGTGTTCTCCTTAACACTGGCGCGCGGCCGTTTGAGCCCGCTAGCGAGCCAGACACTCAGACAAGAAACCCGCCATCCGAGTCATCTCCGGCCTCTTCCAACAGCCGATCCATATCCGGTACGGTCACATGGCGTTTGCCTTCCAGCAAGATCACTCCGTCCTTTTTGAGCGCCGAAATCTGCCGACTGACGGTCTCTAGCGTCAAACCAAGATAATCCGCCATGGCTTCGCGTGTAAGCGGGAGATCGAAAACAAACGGACCAGACAGCCCCTTTTGGCTGACTGATGCATCGCGCCGGGCAATGATCGACAACAGGCTGGCAATCTTTTCCCTTGCGGTTTTGCGCCCCAGAACCAACATCCACTCGCGGGCGGCATCCAACTCGTCCAAGGTCATTTGAAGCAGGCGATGTGCGATATGTGGCGTCACATTCATCATCTCTTCGAAGGGTTTCTTGCGAAAACAGCACATCACCACATCCGTGGTGGCCTGCACATCATAGGCCGCCGCGTCGCGCCCGGGGCGACCGACAAAATCGCTGGGCAGCAACAGACCCACCATCTGGGTCCGGCCATCCTCCATCGTTTGAGTCAGCGAGGCGATGCCTGATACGACGGAGCCGACAAAATTCATATGATCGCCCGACCAAATGATCGTCTGACCTGCTTCGAAGCTACGGTAGTACTTGATACTGTCGAGTGCTTCGAGTTCATCCGCATCACAGCGCGCACACACAGCGCGATGGCGGATAGGGCAACTTTCACAGTTAGCGTGATCGAACTGTAGTTTTGCTGTCATGCGCGTTCCCACTTGATCTCGGTCAAAGCAGCCAAGTCGTCTATGTGCCTAGGGTATCGCTATGATACAGAAATCACAATTGGCTCGGCTTGGACTTTTTGACGCGAAGGTGCCGCGTTACACCAGCTATCCCACCGCCCCCCATTTCAGCAATGATGTGGGGGCGGATCGTTTTGGCGACTGGGTTTCCGCAATCAAGCCTGAAAGCGCGATCTCGCTGTACATCCATGTCCCGTTCTGTCGCAGGTTGTGCTGGTTCTGCGCTTGCCGCACGCAGGGAACACAAACCGATAACCCGGTGATCGCCTACGTGGATGTGCTGAAGGCCGAGCTTGATCTGCTAGCCGCGCGTCTGCCCGATGGTGTGGTTTTATCGCGCCTGCATTGGGGCGGAGGCACCCCGACCCTGTTGAATCCCGATCTGATGCGCGATCTGTCCCGCCATATCTTTAGCATTGTTCCTCTGGGCCACGATGCCGAGTTCTCAGTAGAGATCGACCCGAACGAGGTTGACGAAGCGCGGCTGGATGCGCTGGCCGAGGCGGGCATGAATCGGGCCTCAATCGGTGTCCAGGATTTCGACGACGAGATTCAAAAGACAATTGGCCGCATCCAAAGCTATGACACCACCCGAGATGCGGTTGATACGATCCGTGCGCGCGGTATCACCAGTCTGAACACCGATATTCTGTATGGCCTGCCCCACCAGACCAAGGAGCGCATGACCGAAAGCGTTCAAAAGCTTCTGTCGCTTAATCCGGACCGGGTGGCGTTATACGGCTACGCCCATGTCCCTTGGATGGCGAAACGACAGCAACTTATCCCGTCAGAGACGCTGCCAACGCCGGAACAACGGCTGGATTTGTTCGACACAGCCCGCCGCCTGTTCATGTGGGACAACTACGCTGAGATCGGCATCGACCATTTCGCGACGCAAGAAGACGGCCTGACCAAGGCGTTGAATTCAGGGCGGCTGAAACGGAACTTTCAAGGTTATACAGACGACCAAGCCGAAGTTCTGATTGGCGTCGGCGCAAGCTCGATTTCGCGCTTCCCGCAGGGTTATGCACAGAACAACCCGGCGACATCGGCGCATACCAAAGCAATTCGCGATGGGAGGTTTTCGACTTCGCGCGGACATTTGTTCAAGGATCAGGACGCGCTACGCGCCCGGCTGATCGAAGCACTGATGTGCGATTTCCAGATCAACACGGCCGAAATCCTAAGCAACTTCGATGTATCGGCCGAAGATCTGGGTGGTATGTACGATTCCACAAATTCGGCCTTCGGCGGTTTGCTGCGCATCACCGAAAATGGGTTGTTCATCCCGCCCGAGGCTCGCGCATTGACCCGGATGATTGCGCGAAGTTTCGACGCTTATGACCTAAGCAAAGCCGGGCACAGCTCCGCGATCTAACATCCCCAGTTGCGCAGCACCCCCGGACAAGAGATGCGAAACAGGGGACTTGACGCACGGCATGTGTATTCCGCACACTCAAGGCGTGGGCCGCCATATGGGCCCACAGCCCGAGGCAGGCCCATTCGCAGACAACCCGTGCCGACGCCCCAGCGTGAGGCAACCCCTTTCGTGCAGCCACTCTGCAACCTGAAAGAGGGACAGCACTTATGCGCGTTTTCACGGTTCTAGGCCCCAGCCAATCGGGCAAATCCACTCTGGTCGAGGCCATAAGCCGCCTCGACGGGCGCCCCACAACATTCGACATCTGCGGAACCGTGCATTTGCACGGTTTTTCTTATTTGGACGAACCCTGGTGTGCAGTTGACGTCGATGGCGGTGGCGATGCGCTGGCCTATGTCGGCCCTGCCATGGCCATCTCGGACGCCGCAGTTGTGGTTGTGCCACCCGACCCCGACGCTGCGGTCTTATGCGCGCCCTATCTGCGCTTGGTCGAAGAGGCCGGTATCCCCTGTTTCCTGTTCATCAATCGAATGGACAACCCAAATGGCCGCATCCGCGACATCATCGCCGCGCTGCAAACCTATTGCTCTCATCACATCGCATTGCGACAGGTGCCGATCCGGGATGGGGACACGATCATTGGCGCGGTTGATCTGATTTCAGAGCGGGCGTGGAAGTATCAGGAAGGCCAACCCTCGGCCCTGATTGAGCTGCCGCTATCGGTTGAGGATCGCGAACAAGAGGCGCGCACCGAGCTACTAGAAACCTTGTCGGATTTTGATGATCATCTGCTAGAACAATTGATCGAAGACAAACAGCCCCCAAGCGCCGAGGTTTATGAACTGGCCGCGCAAGTCTTACAGAACCATCAACTAATCCCAGCCTGCCTGGGGGCCGCGAGCCATGGCAACGGCCTGACCCGGTTGATGAAAGCCCTGCGGCACGAGGCCCCAGAGTTTGATATCGCCGCTGGGAGGGATGAGGCAGCCAACAATGCACGGGCCATTGCTGGGTTTGCTGACGTGAAGAAGCATATCGGTAAGATTACAGTGCTGCGCGGCCTGGGCGATGGTGTCAAAGCGCATGAAGCCTTAGGTGGTGAAACCGTTGGCAACCTGACCACGTTGGATGCAAAAACACAGATTGGAGCGCTAGAAGCCGGACAGATCGGCCTCGCAGTCAAGTCCGATCATCTCAACCCCGGGTTCATATACGACAGCCGCGTCGCCACACCGCTGCCCGATTGGGCCGCGTCGCACCCGGTTGCGCATCGACAGGTGGTCTCGCCCGCGCATGAGAGGGACGATGTGCGCCTGTCAAACGCCCTGAGCCGATTGGTCGAGATCGATCCAGGGCTTCAGATGGAACAGGATGAACTCAGCGGGCATGCTGTTCTGGGTTCGCAAGGACCGCAACATATGCGGCGCGTGACCGCCAAGCTGGCCGAAGATTTCGGGATTGAGATCGAGACCGACGCGGTTGAAACCGCTTATCGCGAGACAATCCGCACACCCGTCGACCACCGACATCGCCATCGCAAGCAATCGGGCGGGGCAGGACAGTTCGCCGATGTCGTCATCTCGGTTTCGCCATTACCCCGCGGCTCGGGCTTTCAGTTTGAAGAGGTCGTCAAGGGCGGGGCCGTTCCCAAGAACTACATCCCGTCGGTTGAACACGGGGCACAGGATGCTCTGGTTCAAGGCCCCGAAGGCTTCCCGGTGGTGGATGTCAAAGTCACACTGAGCGATGGGAAACACCACAATGTCGACAGCTCGGACTATGCCTTCCGAACGGCTGGCAAGAACGCTGTACGTGAGGCCCTGCCGCAAGCCAAGCCAGTTGTGCTGCAGCCCATTCTGAATGCCGAGATTCACCTGCCATCCGATTTTGTGGGTGATCTGGTCCCCACAATCAGTTCGCTGCAAGGGCAGATTCTGGGGTTCGAAGGCAACCCGAATGCGTCGGGTTGGGAGATATTCAACGCCCAACTTCCCGCAGTCGCACAGGATGAACTGCACCGAACCCTTGCCAGTGCCACGCGCGGTACCGGCTGGGTAAACCTGAAATTCGATCACTACGAGGAGTTGCGCGGACCGGTCCCAACTACGGCCACACGCGAAAAAGCCAACGCCTGATAAACGCGTAGGGCGAGCGTCAGCCCGCCGCTGCGATCAATTCGCGCGTATAATCTGTTTGAGCGTTTTCAAACAGGTCTTCCGCTGCGCCCATCTCGATCACGTCGCCGTTGCGCATGACGATCACGTTATGCGACATCGCCCGGACGACTTTCAGATCATGGCTGATGAACAGATAGGCCAGGCCGTATTTCCGCTGCAAATCGCGCAGCAGGTCGACGATCTGCACCTGCACCGTCATGTCCAGCGCGCTGGTCGGTTCATCCAGCACCAGCAGTTTCGGCCGCAGCACCATGGCACGTGCAATCGCGATCCGCTGACGCTGCCCGCCCGAAAACTCATGCGGATATCGATCCATCGAGGCGGGGTCCAGACCCACTTCGGTCATCACCTCAGCCACCAATTCACGTGGGGCGCGGTGCGGGTCAACCTTGTGGATTGCCAACCCCTCGGCGATGATCTGCATACAGGTCATACGCGGACTCAGACTACCAAACGGGTCCTGGAACACGATCTGCATGTCCTTGCGCAACCGCCGTAGCTGCCGCGTTGACCAGCGGCGCACGTCCTGATCGCGGAACGTGATACCGCCTTCAGATGCGATCAACCGCATGATGGCCAAGGCAAGCGTCGTTTTACCCGAACCACTTTCACCGACAATCCCCAAAGTCTCGCCAGCCCTGACACTCAGCGTGGCGTCATTTACGGCCTTCACGTGACCTACAGTTCGTTTCAGGAACCCACGCTGGATCGGGAACCAGACCTTAAGGTGATCGGTGCGCGCAACCTCTTCGGCACCGGCGGCCACAGGGTCAGGCTGGCCCGAAGGCTCAGCCTCCAGCAGCTTGCGCGTATAAGGGTGCTGCGGGTTGTCGAAAATCTCAGCCGTGATCCCGCTTTCGACGATCTCGCCATCCTTCATCACGCAGACGCGATCAGCGATCCGCCGCACGATGCCAAGGTCGTGAGTGATAAACAGCATCCCCATATTCTCGGATTTCTGAAGCTCAGCCAGCAGTTCCAGTATCTGCGCCTGAATGGTCACATCAAGCGCCGTTGTCGGCTCATCCGCGATCAGAATGTCCGGCTTATTGGCCAAGGCCATCGCAATCATCACCCGCTGACGCTGCCCACCCGACAGTTGGTGCGGATAGCTGTCCAGCCGTTCCTCGGGATCGCGGATGCCAACCTTGGTCAGCAATTCGACAATCCGAGCGCGCGCTGCATCGCCTGTTAGCCCCTGATGCAACGCCAGCGACTCGGCCATCTGTTTTTGGATGGTGTGCAACGGATTCAACGATGTCATCGGCTCCTGAAAGATGAAGCTGATGTCGTTTCCGCGAACCTCCATCAGCTTGTCCTCGGACGCACCAATCATTTCTTGCCCATCATACCGCACGGACCCTTCCACAATCGCGCTGTCCCCCAGCAGGGACACTGTCGACAAGGCTGTCACGGATTTACCCGATCCCGATTCCCCGACCAGCGCAACAGTTTCGCCCCGGTCCACGGTGAAGGAAACACCTTTGACCGCTGCCGAAACCTGCCCGTCCTGCCGGAACGAGACCCTCAGGTTGTTCACATCCAACAGGCTCATGAGAAGGTCTTTCTGGGATCAAACGCATCACGGACACCTTCGAAAATGAAGACAAGCAGCGATAGCATGATGGCAAAGGTGAAGAACGCAGTGAAGGCCAGCCAAGGGGCCTGAAGGTTCTGTTTCGCCTGCAAAGTCAGCTCCCCCAGTGACGGGGCCGAGGATGGCAGGCCGAAGCCCAGGAAATCCAGCGAGGCTAGCCCGCCGATGGTGCCGGTCACGATGAACGGCATGAAGGTCAGGGTGGCAACCATCGCATTTGGCAGCATGTGGCGGAACATGATGGTCATGTTTCCCACGCCGAGCGCGCGCGCGGCACGGACATATTCCAGGTTACGCGCCCGCAGGAACTCGGCCCGAACAACACCCACAAGGCCTGTCCAGCCAAACAGGATCATCAATGCCACCAACAACCAGAAACTTCGCCCCAAGATGGCGAACATGATGATGATGACATAGAGCGAGGGTGTTGCCGACCAGATCTCGATAATCCGCTGGAAAATCAGATCAAGCCAACCGCCAAAGAACCCCTGAATGGCCCCGGCAAATATGCCGATCAGGCTGGCCGCGCCTGTCACCAGTAGGGTAAACAGGATCGACAGGCGGAAGCCATAGATGACCCTCGCCAGCACATCGCGTTTCGTGTCATCCGTGCCCAGCAGGTTCTGCCCGTTGGGCGGCAACGGGGCCGCACCGGAGCGGTCGACGCTCGTGTTGTAGGAATACGGGATCAGAGGCCAGATGGCCCAGCCGCGTTCGAACCCGTCGGCCTGATAGGTTCCGGCGTCGATCTGTTCGATAATGCCTTCGGGATCGTCGAAACAGGCGTCCATGCCACCACTGTCGATCAGGCACATAACCTCGGGGTCGCGATAAATCGCTTCGGTTTGGAAGTCGCCGCCAAACTCGGTTTCTGGGTAAAAGTTGAAGATCGGCGTATAGAACTCGCCGCGGTATTGCACCAGGATCGGTTTGTCGTTCGCGATAAACTCGGCAAACAGTGACAGGCCGAACAAAATTGAGAAGATGATCAAAGACCAGAATGCACGGCTGTTACGCCGGAAATTGCGCCAGCGGCGCTGGTTCAGAGGGGAGAGAGCCACTTATCCCTCCCGCTTTTCGAAGTCGATGCGCGGATCGACAAGGACGTACATCAGATCGCTGATGATCCCAACCACCAAACCCATCAGGCCGAAGATGAACAGCGTCCCGAATATCACCGGGTAGTCCCGCGCCACGGCAGCTTCGAACCCGAGGCGCCCAAGCCCGTCCAATGAGAAGATCGTCTCGATGATGATCGATCCACCGAAGAACACCCCAATGAAAACAGCTGGAAAACCAGCGATCACGATCAGCATGGCATTGCGGAACACATGGCCATAGAGAACCCGTTTTTCGCTCAACCCCTTGGCGCGCGCGGTCATGACATATTGCTTCTTAATCTCATCGAGAAACGAGTTTTTGGTCAGCAGCGTCAGTGTCGCAAAGGCGGAAATGGTCAGCGCAATGATCGGCAAGGCGATGTGCCAGAAGTAGTCAGCGATTTTGCCAAGCAGGCTCAAGCTCTCCCAATTGTCCGAGGTCAGCCCGCGCAGTGGGAAGATTTGCCAATAAGATCCACCGGCAAACAGAACCAGAAGCAGGATGGCGAACAGGAAACCGGGGATGGCATAGGCAACGATAATGGTGCCGCTGGTCCAGGTATCGAAGGTCGATCCATCCTTGACGGCCTTGCGAATTCCCAACGGAATGGAAACGAGATAGGCAATCAGGGTCGACCAAAGGCCCAGAGAGATCGACACGGGCATCTTTTCCAGCACCAGATCAATCACGCTGATCGACCGGAAATAGCTCTCACCAAAATCCAGCGTCAGGTAGTTCCCCATCATGGTCAAAAACCGCTCTAGCGGCGGTTTGTCGAAACCGAACTCCTTTTCCAGTTCTTCGATAAATTCCTTCGGCAGTCCACGGGCGCCGATGTACTCGCTGTCTGACCCAAATGTTTCTTCGGTCTGAACGTTCTCGCCCCCGGCAAAACCGGCGAATACATCACCTTCGCCCTGCATCTGGGCCAGAATTTGTTCGATCGGGCCACCTGGCACAAATTGCACCAGTGTGAAATTCACGATCATGATGCCAAGCAACGTTGGAATGACCAGCAAAAGCCGGCGTAGTATATATGCGCCCAAAGTCTGTTACCTCACCGCGCCGGCAGTTTTTAGCTTCTGGTACTTCTCGTCATTGAACCACCAGAAATCAAACTGACCCACAGCCAGCGGAGGCAGCACCTCGGGATGCTCATACATGTCGTAATAGGCGACCCAAGTATCCGCAACATATCCGGAAGGTACCTGAATTCGCAGGTATCGAAGGACACGATCCAGAGCTTTTAGCGATGCAATCTCTTCCTCGCGCGATTTGGTATCCAGAGCCGCATCAATGATCGCGTCAACCAGCGGGCTTTGCAAAGACTGCGGATTGTAAGACGATACGACAGCGGTTTCTGATCCATACGCCTGTTTGAGACCGGTACCTGCTTCCAAGAACGGCTGGTTGCGGAAAAAGATCATGTCGAAGTCTTTGTCATAGTACCGCTGAATCCACTGGGCACTGTCGATCTTTTCAACCGTGACCGAAACACCAAAGCTTTCCAGGCTTGATGCATAGGTGGTCACGATAGCCTCTGCCGTGTCCGAAGAGGACGCATTCAACATGATCTGGATGGACATCGGATTGCCATCGGCATCCTGCAGCTTCCCCGCACCATTTACGGTCCAGCCCGCTTCGGAGAGCAGCTTTAAGGCAGTACGTTTGTTCCGACGGTCCACGGTGCGGGCCGGGCTTGAGCTGTGCGCACGTACCGCTTCCTGTGTCAGCACCTCTGCGGGCACCAAATCGCCAAGCGATTCGAGGAAGGTTTTCTCAAGACCCGTGGGAACCCCCTCGGCAGCAACTTCCGAGTTTTCTGCGAAGGAATGGCGCTGTTCGGTCAGACCATATTGCAGGGATTCGGACGTCCACTCGAAGTTGAAGGCAAGCCCCAAAGCCTCTCGCACTTTGATGTCGTCAAACGGTGCCCGCGTCATATTGAAGATAAAGCCCGAAGGCGATGGAGGCGACATGACCGGTATTTCTTCGCGTTTCACATAGCCGTTTTGGACAGCCGGAAAATCATATCCCGTTGCCCATTTCTTTGTGCTGCCTTCAGCCCGGAAGGTGTAGACACCCGCCTTAAACGCCTCAAATTCGGCAGCATCATCTGCGAAGTATTCGACCCGAACGGTCTCAAAGTTGTGACGGCCAACATTGATCGGCAGATCCCAACCCCAATAGTCGGGGTTGCGCCGATAGACGATATAGCGGTTCAGCTCAAAATCGTCGACCACGTAGGGCCCGCTGCCCATCGGGGTTTGCAAGCTCTGTTTGTCCAATCGCTCGCCCGTTTTTTCGTACCAGGCTTTTGAAAACACTGGGGTTCCGCCAACCTGAGAAATCAAGGAGCGGCGCGAAATTCCGTCCACAAAATTGTATTTGATCGTGTGGTCATCGATGATCTCATAGCCTTCGATCCGCTGCTTCACCGCGCGGGCATAGCTGCGGATGCCTTGTTCCAGAAACAGGTCATGCGTAAACGCTGCGTCATGGGCGGTCAGTGGAGTGCCATCTGCAAACCGGGCTTCAGGACGCATATAGAATATGCACCATTCCTTGGTGTCTGGGTATTCGACGGCTTCTGCCAACAACCCGTAAGCTTCTGTGATGGAGTCTGCAGGCGTCGCAGATCCAAATGGGCTTTCGCCAAACATGCTTTCCGCAATCAGCCCCGAATACAGCCCGGCTTTGCCTTGCCAGTTGAACCGGTTCATCCCGTCGAACGTTCCGCGCGTTGAAACCGATATATGGCCCCCAACAGGCGCATCAGGGTTCACATAGTCAAAATGTTTGAAGTCGGGTGGATATTTAAGGTCACCAAAGAACGAATACCCATGTGCCCGAATGATGGTCTCCGCATCAGCACCAGCGGCCAAAGCGCCGCCGAGCCCGGGGGCGGTTGCAGCAACAGCCGTACCGCCCAATAGTTGCAGCGCTGTACGCCTGTTCATACGCGCCTGCGTTGGTGTCGTGCTTTTGCGTGTCATCCCCACCTCTCCTACAAACCTGTCAACGTCTTGATGCGTCTCAGCCTAGCTAAAAGCCTAGACCACACAGTTTCAAGTTTAGAATGCATAAGCGTATTGTGAAGTAATCCTCACGCAAAAATTAAAGCCGCTGCAACAGGCAGCGGCTTTCACGAGTTTTTGATCTGTTAAAAGATCAATTGCCAATGGTTTGCAGATAGGCAATCAGATCGGCGCGTTCTTCTGGCTTTCTGAGACCAGCAAAGCTCATGGATGTGCCCGAGATATAGGCGCTTGGGCGCTCAAGGAAGGCATCCAGGGCTTCTGGCGTCCAGTTGCCGCCATGCGCCTGCATCGCCGCCGAATAGCCGGTGAACCCCTTGGCCGTTGCAACAGGACGGTCAACAATTGCATAAAGATACGGACCCGTACCATTTTCCCCGTCTTCCAGCTTGTGACACGCAGTACACTTCCGGAATACGCGTGCGCCCTTTTCCGGATCTGCTGCGGCCAGCAGGTCCTCGAAGACCACTTCTTCGCCATTCGCGCTTTCGCCCGCACTTTCGGTTTCGATAATGTAAGCGGCTTCCGCCTCGCCGTGACCACCGGGTGAATACAGGATATCCGCGCCCCATTTAGCCAGGAGAAGCACCAGGAAAGTGCCAAACAGGCCTGCTGAGGCCTTGGTAACTGTCATCGTGTCGAACATTGATCGCGTGTCCATTTCAGCTGTCTGCGCAGGTGTCTAAGGCTTCCCCTGACGAGAGGCAAGGTATAGACACCGCGACTAAACGCCCAATTCAAGAACTTGTTGCACGGAATCGACCAAATGACCAATCGCATTGCTTTTCAAGGGGAACCCGGTGCCTATAGTCACGAGGCCTGCCGCAATGCGCGGCCGGAAATGGAGGCGCTGCCCTGTCGTACGTTTGAGGATGTGATCGAATCGGTTCGCTCGGGCCAGGCCGATCTGGCCATGCTACCGGTCGAAAACACCACCTATGGGCGCGTGGCTGACATTCACCGGCTTCTGCCCCATAGCGGCCTGCATATCATTGACGAGGCTTATGTGCGCGTTCACATCAATCTGCTTGGTGTCCACGGTGCCAAACTGGAAGATGTGACCGAGGCACATTCCCATCTGGTTTTGCTGCCTCAATGCGCCACTTTCCTGCGCGAACATGGCATTCGGGGCCGCGTCAGCCCCGACAACGCCCGCGCCGCACGTGAAGTCTCTGAGGCGAATGATCCGCATTCAGCCGCATTGGCCAGCGAACTGGCGGCCGAAATCTATGGCCTGGACGTACTGGCGCGCCATATCGAGGACCACGGCGACAACACAACGCGGTTTCTGGTCATGTCACCCGAGGCTGATACCTCGCGTCGTGGTGACCATGAGATGATCACCAGTTTCGTCTTTCAGGTCCGCAACATTCCCGCTGCTCTCTATAAGGCCATGGGTGGTTTTGCGACCAATGGGATCAACATGACCAAGCTGGAAAGCTATATGGTTGATGGCTCGTTCACGGCGACCCAGTTCTACGCCGATATCATGGGGCATCCGGACGACCGGAATGTCCAATTGGCAATGGATGAGCTGCAGCACTTCACGACCAATGTCGAGATTCTGGGGGTCTACCCAGCCGCCCGGCCCAGAGGCTAACAACTATTAGTTAGTTTTTGGCGTCCGAGAACTCGGACCGGCGTTCACCGCTGCGCCATGTGGCGAGTATGGCATCAACGCATAGATCGGTTCCATCGGTCGACGTGACCTCAAGATCGTATCGCCTACCGATGTGGATCGTAGCGTTATCCCGCTCGGCGCTGCCCAATGGGCGGTCCCCTCGTCGACGCTCACGCTCGGTCAATACCGGCAATGGACAATGGACCGCGACAAACAGCACATCATGAGCTCTGAACAGGGACTGCAGCTGTTCGACCCAACCCGGGGTATCCAAGATATGCTCTAGGATCAGATGATTGCCCGCATCCGCATAAGCGGCCACCGACCTGTGGAACCCATCAAAGAATGCGGCCCGATCCGAGGGCCAATCAAACTCTGCTGCGCGATACCGATCCAAGGGCAGCACACCGGAATCCCTCAGATGATCAATCGAGATGTGCCAGAACGGCAGTTCTATCTTCTTCTGAAGCGCGCGGGCGATTGTGCTCTTGCCACTGCTTGATGCACCATGAAGGACAATGATATGAGACATGCGTGTCAGACTAACAGAGTATAGGCTTTCGACACCCCAGCATCGAGCCGTCGATAGGTTCGGAAACCCATCGCGTCATAATAGGCAAGGCCGTCTTCGTTATCCGCACCAATCGTTGCGTCGATTGATGTCAGCCCGAAATCGCGGGCAGCGTTCAACGTTTGGGCAAACAATCCGCGCCCGATGCCGCGTCGCGCGGCTGTTGGCCGGATATGAGTGCCAATGATGCCCCAACCCACCGCGACATCATATGGGTTGTCTTCGGCCGCATATCTCAGCGACTGAAACCCAAGGATCTGCCCGATGTGTTCAACGGCAACCGTGCAGCGAACACTGTCAGGATGGGCTATATAGTGACCCAGAACAAACTCGGCTGTTACTGGCGCCTTGCGCTTTCCGGCATCAAAGATGTCCTGCAAGACGCTTGCGATGCTCTCCGCGTCACCTTTTTGCGCTCGCCTGTAGAAGATTTCGCTCAAAAGCTTTGCCCCTAACTGTCCGCAGCAACCGACACTACGCGCCGTGCTTGTAGCGTTGCTCCAGCTCGCGCGCGAATTCAGCCAGCCGCAGTTGAAATTGCTTGCGGAACCGCGCTTGCCCCAGCTTCATCGATTGCAACAGCAACCGGGCGGGCAGAGATTTCGCGCTTAGTGACATATCCACACTCAACCGAGTCCGACGCTGCGACAGCGCCAGCAGATCAATCGTCGTGACGCCTGCCATCCCCTTGCTGTTGGCCTCAAACCGCATCTGCGCCGGGCGTTCACAATCGGTCATGACAACGGTCATCTGGCGCGCTTTGCCACGCAGTTTGAATTCGGTGTCCCAGGTGGTGCCTGCGACGGGCGGGATATCCTGCGTCACGCGCCGCACATCGATGCCACGCCGCATCGCCATCCGCTCGAACCGGTCGAAATCGGCGACCATCTCGAACACCGAATTTATCGGGGCTTCAATATCTTCACGTGCTGAAAACTGCATTTCGGCCTTTACTACTTTTTTTTCTAGTTTTCCGTCAGTCTAATGTATCTGCAAGCCAGTTTCGCAGAAGGAAATGCGCAATTGCACCTTTCCGGGCGGGCAACAGCTTGGGATGATCTCCGGCGAAGGCCTGCATCATTTCGGTTTTGGTGACCCAAAGTGCGTCCTCGATTTCAACTGGATCAATCTTGATGTCACGCGATAGTGCTTCACCCGCGCAGCCAAACATCAGCGACGACGGAAACGGCCAAGGCTGGCTGGACAGGTACGAGACGACGCCCACCGGCACCCCTGCTTCCTCCATCACTTCGCGGCGCACAGCGGCTTCCAAAGTTTCGCCCGGCTCCACAAACCCCGCGAGTAGAGAATACATCCCTTCGGGCCAGCCGGGCGACCGGCCCATCAGAACCGCATCGCCATGTGTGATCAGCATGATGACAACCGGGTCGGTGCGTGGGAAGTGCTGGGCCCCGCAAGACGGACAGCTGCGTTGCCAACCCGCCTGCGCGATCTGGGATGGCGCACCGCATTGGGCGCAGAACTTATGCGTCTTGTGCCAGCCAATAACGGCCTTTGCGGTTGCTGCCAGCTCGGCATCGCGGGTTGAAAGCCGGGTCATGATCCGGCGCAGCTCAGCAAACGCAGTGCCCATGGGCAAGTCGGGGTGTTGCTGTTCCGACCGATCAACAAAAGTATCAAGGCCAGTCAGATCCTGACCCTCGGCTGCCCAGCCCGAGATGTCAAAGGCAAAGATCGGGGCGCGCCCTTCTTCTAAACCCAAAAAGATCGGGGCAGAGATAATCCCACCCGGTCCGTTTTGAATCACGGGGTGTGACATCGGAAGCCTGACAAGCTGATCCAGCGCCTCACCCTGCACCAGCAGTTTTCCGCGCCACAGGAGCACGCAGCGCGCCTTTGTATCACCTTGCGCTTGTTGCAGCCGTTCTGCGTCAGATCGCAGCTCAGCGGCTCGATCCAGGCCCGAGCCACCAAAAGTCACCAGTTCTGCGTTTTTCATTCATTGTCCCTTGGGCTTTGCTGACAGGGCTGCCACGGCAACCAGAATGTTGCAATGCAATTCCTCGGCACACCCCTGACCCTGCGACAACGCCGTGGTTGATACGCCTAAAAATATGTGCATTAAATCTACTAAATGTTGATTTTGAATAATATTATCGCCCAAAAGTAGTAGTTCAGAGTGAAAACAAGACCAGTTTGTACAAGTCAGACTGAAAGCGCAGACGTGAAAATTCGTATTCTCGCGACCACCGATCTGCACATGAACCTGACTGGTTTCGACTATTATTCCGACCTGCCTGATGCTTCAGTCGGGCTTACGCGAACCGCCAATCTGATCAACTCCGCACGTCATTCTGCAGGTGATGCAGTTGTCCTGCTGTTCGACAATGGCGATGCGCTTCAGGGCACACCGCTTGGTGACCGGGCGGTACAAGACCACGACACCCATCCGATGATGCAGGGCTTTGCCACTTTGCAGTACGATGCGATAGGTCTGGGCAATCACGACTTTGGCTTTGGACTGGACGCGCTGGATCGCATTCTTGCAGACGCGCCCTGCCCGGTTCTGTGCAGCAATCTGCACCCAACCAAAGGCATCCGAACACGCTGGCAAGACCACACGATCTTTGACCGAACCGTTACCTGGGACGGGCAAAAGATCCCACTGCGCATTGGTGTTTTTTCTGTTCTGCCGCCGCAGACAACCCAGTGGGAAGCGCACCACCTAAGTGGAATGGTAACCTCCGAAGGTATTCTCGACGCGGCCAAACGCGCGGTACAGAGCCTGAAATCGGCGGGATGCCATCTGATCATCGCATTGGCGCATTCAGGGATCGAGCAGGAAGACGAAGCCCCCGGGTCTGAGAATATGGTGATCGCGCTTGCAGGTCTTGCGGGCATAGATGCCCTGATCGCCGGGCATACGCATTTCACGATGCCCGGTCCAAGCCATAGCACCATGCCCCAAGTGGATCATGACGCCGGGTTGATCCATGGCAAACCCGTGGTCATGGCCGGTTCCGCAGGCTCACATCTGGGGCAGATTGATCTGCATATGGCGCATTCAGCCGATGCGGGCTGGGCCGTTGTCGCGCAAAATGCAAAACTGCATGCGGTGAGCACGGCATCAAATGACGCCGAGGCGCCGGAAAACCCCGAACTGGTCACGCTTTTTGAGCCAATCCATTCCAAAACCCGCGCTGAGATGGCAGAACCGGTGACCCGAATCTCGCAGCCCTTGCACAGCTATTTCAGCTTTTGCGCCCCGGATCAGGGGCTTGCACTTGTTGCAATGGCTCAGGCAGCAGGCCTCAGGCCATATCTAGCGGGCTCGGCACTGGCAGATCTACCGATGCTGTCGGCCGTCTCTCCTTACAAGTGTGGCGGTCGATCTGGCCCTCGCTTTTATACCGACGTCCCCGCAGGTGAGGTTTGCCTGCGCCACATCGCCGACCTGCATATTTTCCCCAATGAGCTGCGCGCCGTCAGAGTCACCGGCGCACAGGTTCTCGACTGGCTTGAGATGTCGGCTGGCGTTTTTCATCAGTTGCGATTCGATGCCGCATCCGAGCTGATTGATCCAAGCCGCGCAGGGTATAACTTTGATGTGCTGTTCGGGCTGAGCTACCAGATCGATCTGTCACAACCTGCGCGATTTGACCGCCAAGGGCAATTGCTGGGCCAAGACAATCGGCGCATACGACACTTACGCTTTAACGGGTCTGATCTGCGGCCCGAGCAGGAGGTCATCGTCGCACTCAACAACTATCGCGCCAGCGGAGGAGGGTATTTCCCATTCGTCGATCAGGCGCAGGCCATCAACTTACCGCCGCTGGATATCAAAAGGGTCCTGCGCGACTATTTGATCGGCGATCTGCCCGCCGATCCGCTGGCGCAGACACCCTATCCTTTTGCGCTTGCCCCCCAACACGGCGCACAGGCGATCCTGACCACCGGGCCCGGCGCGCTGAAGTACTTGGCCGAGTTAAACATATTTGAACCACAAGTTCTGGCCCCTGATCCCTCAGGTTTTGAACGCATTGAGTTAACTCTCTGACGGGTTGCCATTTGCAACGGGCTTGCCTATATCAAGCCCTGAGAGGTTGGCGCGGGCGAGCGCCTCGCCAACCTGGTCAGGTCCGGAAGGAAGCAGCCACAACGAGCCCCGCTTGGGTCGATGTCCAACCTCTCACTGATCGCAACCGACAAGCCGCAGGAGGGCTTTTATGAGTGTAGCAAAAACCCTTCAGGCAGCGCGGTTCTGATCGCAATCTACCCGACTGCCTGAACACATCGCCACTGGATGCGCGTCTGCCATCTGGTCGCTATGCTGTTTCTGAACATAGGCAGATCAATGTCTCATACACTTTCGGACCTGGGATGGTCCTCTCATTTTGCCGCGCAAAGCGTGGATTACTCTAATCACACCCCCTATCGCATCTCAGCGGTACACCGCGATCGCCTGATCGGGCTGTCAACTGAAGGCGAAACGCCACTTACTTCACCCAGTCGTTCAACTGGCGACTTTGCAGTGGGCGACTGGGTGCTTGCTGATCAGGATCAGCGCATTCAGCACCTGCTCGACCGGCGCAGCCTGCTGCAACGGCGTGCCGCTGGCACAGGAGCCGAGGCGCAACTGATCGCCGCAAATCTGGATGTGCTGTTCATCGTCACCTCATGCAATGCGGATTTCAACCTGCCCCGGCTAGAGCGATACTTGGCCCTTGCCAATCAGGCCGGGTGCTATCCGGTTATCGTGCTGACCAAAGCGGACCTGTGTGCTGATCCCGACGCAGTTCAGCGTCAGGCACAAAAACTTGGGCCATTCCTGACCATTCTGACCGTCAACGCGCTTGACCCTGAGGATATAGAAGAAGTCCTCAGCTGGTGCCCCACCGGACAGACGGCTGCTCTGGTTGGCTCATCCGGCGTTGGAAAAACCACGCTGGCCAATGGAATGACGGGTCAGGCAGAGGCAACGGCAAGCATCCGCGAGGATGACGCCCATGGCCGTCATACCACAACCGCCCGTGCCCTGCATCCAATGCGGAACAAAGGCTGGCTGATCGATACCCCAGGCATGCGCGCGTTGCGTTTGCTTGATGCGCAAGAGGGTGTGGATGAGGTCTTTTCAGACATTCTGGACCTTTCGCAAGGATGCCGGTTCTCGGATTGCCAACATGAACAGGAACCGGGATGTGCCGTACAGGCTGCGATTACCGATGGCACGCTTGATCCTGCGCGGCTGGATCGATGGCGTAAGCTGCGGCGCGAGGATCAGAGGAATTCTGAAACCCTCGCCCAATCTCGCGCGCGCGATAAGGCGTTCGGAAAGATGGTCCGGTCGGTTGTGAAAGGCAAAAAGCACCTAAAAGGTCGGTGAGCAAAACAGGGGCGTCGCGCAATCGACGCCCCTACTCAATCAACCGGGGCCAAACGGCCGCGTTACGCCGCGCAAACGCGCCGATATGACCGATCTCCCTAACCCCGAAGTCACGTGCAGACAGCACATGGCGTTGCGCTTTTGAACCATAAAGATCGGCCAATCGCCATACCGCCTTAGGCGGAACGGTCTGATCATCATCGCTGGTAAACAGATCCACCGGGACACCCGATTCCGCCCAGCGCGCTTGTGGCAGGTTTTGCCCCATCTCGGGTAGATAGCTGTGCGGCGCAGTGCACCACCTGCGCCATTGCCAGTAGACAGGGCCCGGCAAATCAGCCCCAAACCCGATTGCCTTGCCCGGCAAATACCCCAGCGCCTTCACCAGCAACGGCACATGCCCGCGCCAAAACATCCAGGCCAGCCCTTTGTAGGGCCAGGGATGATCCGACAAGGTGACCAGCCCCGAGCAGACACAGATCATTCGGTCGATCTTGTCGATATCCCGCTGCACCGGCCCCAACATCCCGCCGACCGAATGGCCAATTGTCCACTGGTTGGCATCAGGAAAACGTCGCCGCATCTCGGCCCGCGCCGCCGGCATGTCGATCAATGCCCAATCGGCCATTGTGACCTTTGAGTCTTTCAAACGCCCAGTGCATGAGTGGCCAAAATCGCTGTAGTCATAAGTTAGGCAGGCCATACCGCGCTCTGCAGCCAACCATCTTGCGAAGTGTTGATAATAGTCGCGTGGGACGCCCGTTGCCCCGTTCAATACAACAACTGTTTCGGGGTTGACTAAGGGACAATACAAGCGCGCCGACAGCATCGCTGATCCGGATGGGAACTGAAAGTCTTCAACTTTCGCTGCCTCGTGCGTATCTAACATCGCGTCTTCGGGTGCTTTCTGAACCGATCAGTTTACCGATCTACAAAGCACAACAAACCTTGTCCGAGTCAACCCGAGGACTACTTGACCAAACGTCCACCTGCGCAACACCATGCATCTGCCCAGAGTTGCAACGACACCGCACGCGCCCCTGCTCAAGACCCTTAGAGATTTAGCCGGATCACCCCGAACGCAGTTCGAGTACGTCGGTGGTCGCGCGTGTGGCCCATCTCATCTGCTCGTCGGTCTCAACTGCGCACGGACGCAGCGCTCGCAAGCGAGTCAACGCTTGATCAAAACGCTCACCGCATTCGATCATCAGCCGCAGAACAACCATTCCTGATCGCCCGCACCCACCCCGGCAGTGAACCAGCACCCGGCCACCCCCAGACAGCGCATGTCGCGCCGCCGCGCTGACGGCAACCCACTCATCCTCGATACTGGGTGACGGAACTCCATAGTCCTCGACCGGCAGATGTACCCACCGGCTGGCGCGCCCCTGAATGTCGCTGCCAAAGCTCTGTGCGCCGACCTGCAACATCTCGGCATCTGTCGTCATTGAGATCACAAGCCCGGGTTTCCAATCTGATATCGTGTCCAGATCATCGGCATAGTCGCCCCCACGACCCGGCAGCGACGTCAGCGCAAGCGTGCCACCCCCAACCTGCAAGGCATAGACCACCAGCTGAGACATCAAAGTCCTCCTCCCAAAACCGCGCCTGTTCAAAAGTTTTGTTTCTGCAAATCTGAGACCCCAGTTTACGCAGATCGCGATTCGCTCCAAACCAAATTTCCTGAAGCGCGCTGTGGACGCGGGCAGCGGCGGCCACTACGCTGTGGCGACGTCCCGAATCCGCCAGAGCAGACATGACCGAAACAGACAGCCCCGCCTATCAGGTTCTCGCCCGCAAATATCGCCCGGAAACCTTTGCGGATCTGGTGGGTCAGGATGCAATGGTGCGCACCCTGAAAAACGCGTTCGAGGCCGATCGGATCGCGCAAGCCTTTGTCATGACCGGCATTCGTGGGACGGGTAAAACCACCACGGCCCGTATCATCGCCAAAGGCATGAATTGCATCGGTGCGGACGGCAATGGCGGCCCGACCACCGAACCCTGCGGCCAGTGCGAGCACTGCACCGCGATCATGGAAGGTCGTCATGTCGACGTGATGGAGATGGACGCCGCCAGCCGCACGGGCGTCAATGACATCCGCGAGATCATCGACAGTGTCCGCTATCGCGCCGCCTCAGCCCGTTACAAGATCTACATCATCGACGAGGTTCACATGCTCTCGACCAGCGCTTTCAACGCGCTGCTCAAAACGCTGGAGGAACCACCCGCCCATGTGAAATTCATCTTTGCGACCACCGAGATTCGCAAAGTCCCCGTCACGGTTCTGTCTCGCTGCCAGCGCTTCGACCTGCGCCGGATCGAACCCGAAGATATGATCGGCCTGCTCCGCAAGATCGCCACAGCCGAAGGGGCCGAGATTGCCGAGGATGCATTGGCATTGATCACTCGTGCGGCGGAGGGATCAGCGCGGGATGCGACCTCGCTGCTGGATCAGGCGATCTCCCACGGGGCCGGGGAGACGACGGCTGATCAGGTGCGTGCCATGCTCGGTCTGGCCGATCGTGGACGGGTTCTGGACCTGATGGACATGATCCTGCGCGGCGATGCCGCCGGCGCGCTGACCGAACTCAGCGCGCAATATGCCGAGGGCGCCGACCCGCTGGCTGTGCTGCGCGATCTGGCCGAGATCACCCATTGGGTCTCGGTCGTGAAAATCACGCCGGACGCAGCAGAGGACCCAACCGTATCGCCCGACGAACGCGCGCGCGGCCAACAGATGGCTGAGGCCCTACCCATGCGCGTGCTGACTCGGATGTGGCAGATGCTGTTGAAAGCGTTGGAGGAAGTCTCCGCTGCGCCAAACGCGATGATGGCAGCCGAAATGGCTGTGATCCGCTTGACCCATGTGGCCGACCTGCCCAGCCCGGAAGAGTTGATCAAACGTCTTCAAGATGCACCGCCACCGCCCATGGGCGGGACGGGAGGCGGCGCACCCGCCCACAACAATGGCGCGGCCCCTGTGGAAACACGCGGTCCGATGGCTACACCTAACCAGCCCACACCGCGCAGTTCCGGCGGCGCGCCTGTCGCAGCGCTCGCACAAGATGTTCAGGTCGCGCTGGCCCGGTATCCGACCTTCGACCATGTGGTCGAGCTGATCCGGACCAACCGCGATGTCAAATTACTGGTCGAAGTCGAAAACGGTGTTCGCCTGGTTTCATACCAACCCGGTCGGATTGAGTTCACACCCGCCCCGCAAGCCCCAACTGATCTGGCCCCTCGGCTCGGCTCGGCCTTGCAACGCTGGACGGGCAACCGCTGGGCTGTTTCTATTGTGTCGGACGGCGACGCGCCGACAATTGCCGAAATCCGCGACAAGGCCGAGCTTGCGCTGAAGGAAGAAGCCACTGAACACCCTCTGGTTCAGGCCGTGCTTGCGCAATTCCCGAAAGCCAAGATCACCAGGATCGAAACCCCCGAACAGCGCGCGGCGCAGGTGGAAACCGAAGCCCTGCCCGAGGTCGAAGACGAATGGGACCCGTTCGAGGAGGACTAGGCTTCGCGCCTTGAGACTAAGCTGCAGGGTCAGAACCTCGGGAAAGCTATCCTACGACCTCGAAGACAACGGGACGTTGTCTGCCCCCTTGTACCATAGCTGCACCCCTCGTATTTAGGCATCAAACAGAGATACAGGAGAAATCGGATGCTCAAAGGTTTAGGCGGTCTGGGCGATATGGCCAAGATGATGAAATCGGCTCAGGACCTGCAGACCAAGATGACCGACATGCAGGAAGAACTGAACACCATCATGGTGGTTGGTGAATCCGGTGCAGGTCTGGTCAAGGCAACAGCCACAGCCAAGGGCGAACTCAAGGGGCTGGATATTGATCCGTCGATCTTCAACGGCGACGACAAGGAAGTGGTCGAGGACCTGATCCTGGCCGCGATCAAGGACGCCCAGACCAAAGCTACCGAACGCTCTCAGGCCGAAATGGCCAAGCTGACCGAAAGCATGGGCTTGCCCGCTGACATCAAACTGCCGTTCTGATCTCGGTCATTTCGCTAATACACTCACCGGAGGCCACCTCCGGTGCCAGACAGGACAGGCCGTGAGCTCAAACAGCGACATCGACAATCTGATCGACCTGATGGCAAAACTGCCGGGCCTCGGCCCGCGTTCGGCCCGTCGCGCCGTGCTGCACCTGATCCGCAAACGTGCCCTGTTGCTGACGCCCTTAGCGGACACGATGCAACAGGTCGCTGCCACCGCCCGCGAATGCCTGAATTGCGGCAATGTCGGCACCACCGATATCTGTGACATCTGCAATGACGAGGCCCGCGCGACCGGAGAGCTCTGTGTGGTTGAAGACGTCTCGGACCTCTGGGCGATGGAACGCGCCGGAGTCTTCAAAGGCCGCTACCATGTTCTGGGCGGCACTTTGTCTGCTCTGGATGGCGTGGGCCCCGACGAATTGCGCATTCCGAGGTTGAAAGACCGCGTTGTAGCCGAAGAGATTTCCGAGGTCATCCTTGCCCTGAATGCTACTGTCGATGGCCAGACCACCGCCCACTACATCGCTGACCAACTAGAGGGTCAGGTCCGCCTGACTTCACTGGCACAGGGTGTGCCGATTGGAGGGGAGTTGGACTATCTGGATGATGGGACAATCACAGCAGCATTGAGGGCGAGGAAAGAGTTGTAGTTGTCGGCTTTATTGACGAAAAAACACATTTTTCAAGCGATCCAGTATTCCTATGTCGGGACTTCTTGAATCCTCAGCCTGCTTCGCCAGACGCTCCCAATCCTTGGTGTCACCTGGAAGTGGGCTAACTTCTGCGATCTCTGTTCCGTCGTCCCGATACCGGGTCATCTGCCTGCTGACTTCATCTTCAAGAAATCTTGATAGGGAGGGCCAACTCGCCCCTACCAAATCAAAATCACGATGATAGAGTTCGACCTCTCCAGTGCTGTTCAAATAAAGTTGACCCTGAGAATACCAATCCCCATTCATTGTACCGAAACCGAAATGGCCTTCTGGGATGTACTCGGGTCTCAAATAGTAAAGGTTCTGATAGCTGATGCTAATTGGTTGCCCAATAGGGTCTTCCAAACTTCGGGGATTTATTCCCATCGTAGCACCCAACAACGAAATACCCATAATCTGTGCGCCATTAAACACTCTCAATAAGTCCTTATACGGCTCAGGCAGGTATCGCCCGCTTTCCTCCTCAGCACACACAAGCCCTTCTTCAGACAGACCCGCGTAACACCGGCATAGATAAGCAGTAGGAGCCTCGCTAGGCATGTGCCCGGTCGCAAAACCACCGTCTTCGGCTTCAACAAAACCTAGTGCATCCCACCTTTCACGCATCATTTGCGAGACTAGGTTTGTTTGCTCCAAAACGCTTTTGGTTTCCATCTCAAGCTTCCGACCGTTAATGTGAATCTGCATCTACTAGGCCACGGAAAAGATAGATCAAATACCTTTTTTGAAAGAAGATGAAACCGTAAGCCAAAATAGTCTTTGTTGTACAAATCACCTATGCCAGATTGCACATGAACACTGGAAATCACTGATAGTCCCATGACCCGCCTTCTCGCCCTCACCATCGCCGCTTTCACGGCCACCTCTGCCCTCGCTCAAGACCTCGTCGACAAGGGCTTTGTCGAAAGCTGGAACATCATGATGGATCCCGCGCTTGGGAACAGGTGCCTGATCCAGACGGTGTATCAGGACCTCTCGGTCGTGCGTCTGGGCTATGACGCGCTGGACAATCGCGGGTATTTCACTGTGTTCAACAAGGCCTGGGGCGAGATTGAGCCGGGGCAGAGCTATCCGATCCGGTTCGAGCTGGACGGTAAGAGCTTTGATGCCACAGCCATCGGGTTCAAACAGGACCGCGTGCCGGGGGCGACGGTGTTCTTCACGGACCGCGACTTCGTGACAGCGATTGCGCAGAACAAAACGATGACCGTTTTCAACCCCGAGGGTCAGCCGGTCATGGCGATTGATCTGACAGGCACAGCCAAAGCGCTGGAATATGCGCGCGAGTGCCAAAACAAAGAGCTTTAGCGAATCGGATCAAGCAGCGCGTCTTTGGCCGCACAATCGCGGATCACATCCCGTCCACACGGGACCGGGTTCAGATCGCGGGACAGGCACAAGCGAACCTCTTCGATGTACCCCTGCTTACAAGTTACAGTGATCATGTCGCGCTCTAGTCCGGGATTGGCCTTTAGAAAAGCCTCTTCGACCACTGCGGCGGGCAGTTTCACGGTTGCGTCCAGTTGGCGAAAAACACTGGGGCGTTCAACACGGTCATAAGCCTCGCGCGACAGGGCGAAATAGGCTCTTGCTGACAGGCCCGAACAGGTGCCATGTTTTTTCCACTGATGCCAAGCCAGACCAGAACTGCCCTGAATATCCTCCATCGCGCGGGTCATGCTGCGCGAGGGCGGGGCCTCGGGCGTGCGGCAGTACGACGGCCAGCCCTGATGGAATTGCGGCCAGAGTCCGTGCAAGATCCAGCCATGATCGTGCCGCGCATCGCATTGATCCGACCCACGTGCGTCCCCTTCGCGGGCGCACCAGTTTGGTGACCAGCTGAGCGACAGGACATAATAGTCAAATTCGCCCGCCTTCTCGCCCTCGGCCTGCGCCGCCGCAGCGCCCAGCAGCGCGAAAACAAAGCCCAGAATCCCTTGGCGCATTCGCCTCTTCCCTTCTTGCACTGGCGCGACTATATACGGGCCAAGTTCCCCGACAACGGAAACCTGCCCCAAAATCCCGGGGCCGCCGAATTCCGGCGACGGGACAGATGTATGTATAGGAGACGGGCTGATGGCAAAACCGCTTATGGCCAAGGCTACCGCCGTATGGCTGGTGGACAACACCACGATCAGCTTCAAGCAGATCGCGGATTTCGTAGGGATGCACGAGTTGGAAGTGCAGGGCATCGCCGATGGTGATGTGGCCACTGGTGTGAAAGGTTTCGACCCGATTGCCAACAACCAGTTGACCCAAGAAGAGATCGACACGGCGCAGAACAACCCGCTGCACAAGCTGAAGCTCAAGTTCAACCCGTCGGCCACGGGCGAGGAAAAGCGCCGCGGCCCGCGCTATACCCCGCTGTCCAAACGTCAGGACCGTCCGAACTCGATCCTGTGGCTGGTCAAATTCCACCCAGAACTCACTGATGGACAGATCGCCAAGCTGGTCGGAACCACCAAACCGACGATCCAGTCGATCCGCGAGCGCACGCATTGGAATATCTCCAACATGCAGCCCATCGACCCGGTTGCCCTGGGCCTATGCAAACAGTCCGAGCTGGACGCCGTGGTTCAGAAGGCGGCCGCGAAGAAGGCGGCCGAAGGCGGCGTGATGAGCGATGATGAACGCCGCAAGCTGGTTTCGACCGAGCAGTCGCTGGAAATGGACGCTGCGCCGAAAATCCCGACGGCGATTGAGGGTCTGGAGACCTTCTCTCTGTCAGACGAACCGGAAGGCGAGACAGAAGACAGCGATCCGATCGTGGATGCTGACAGCTTCTTCAACCTGCCCAAAGGCAGCGGGGACGAAGAAGAAGAGGACGATCAGCGCCCCTGATGTGTTTGCCGCCTCGGCCTAAACAGGCCGGGGCCTTTCCAACGGAAGCCTCATGCTTAGCGTACTTTCCGCCATTTTTGGCCCACACCACGCCGTTTCGATTTATGCGTTCCTCAGGACTTGGGGCCTGGGTCTGGCTGCGGGCGTAGGGATGATCGCAATCGTATCCACTCTGTTCCTACTGGGCGGAGATGGCGAGCACGAGCATCATTCGTTCATGACCGTCCCCGTCCTGTCCGCCACCGCGATCAACGGTGACCTCAGAAATGGCGTGATCGCATCGGTCCGGCTGCCGGATGGTACCGCAGCCTCGATCACCTCGACCGAGGCACCCGTGTCCCAAACAGTTGGAACCAGCGCCTGCATCGAAAAGCGCATCTATGTGGACAGCGGAGAGCCCAGATATCGCTTCAAACTGCCAAAGTTCTGCGACGCAAGCTGATCTGAATGGAATTGAAACCGCCCGGCCATGGAGCCGGGCGGTTCCCTTTAGAGCGTCTGGAACACGATGCCGGCGACGATCGCACCGCCAACGCCGAGGCTCAGATAGGTGGCGAAAACACGCGGCTTCACCAGCGACCAGACCGCCGCCATCGCAGGGATCGAGCTCACAGCACCTGCGACCATGAACGACATCGCAGCGCCCGCAGTCATACCCTGTTCCATCAAACCGGCCAAAAGCGGCGGCGCGACGTAGGAGTTCAGGTAGGCAGGCATTCCAACCAGTGCTGCGATTACGATGGGCAACACACCTTCGCCTCCAACAACGCGGGCAATCAGGTCTGCAGGTACGTAGCTGACCAGCAGCGCCTCAAGCACATAGGCCAAGGCCAACCATTTCAGCAGGAAGATACCATTGTGCAAAAACTCGGCGCGGAAACGCTGACGTCGTTCGGGTTCCTGCCAGAATTTCCAGACCGGCTTGTCATCCATCTTGGGCCCGCAGCCGCAGCATCCCGCCGGTTTGTATTCCCGCAAAGGCTGGGCGAACGCCCCGCTGCGCATTAAAAAGCGAACGGCGAAACCGCCGAACAGGCCCAGCGCTACGGCAGCCACCGCCTTGCCAATAGCAAAGGGCCAACCCAATGCGCTTGCCGTAATCAGCAACGTCGGCGGGTCGATGAGCGGTGAGCTGAGCCAGAACGCCATCACCGCTGACAGCGGTGCACCCAAAGCCAACAGACCGGCGATAAACGGAATAACCTCACAGGAACAAAACGGCGCTAGACCACCGAACAGGGCCGCCAGAAAGATCATCCGTGTTTCGCGCCCTTCAAAGGCGCGCGCCACCATAACTTCGGCCCCTGTAGCCTTGAGGTACGAGAGCAACAAAACCGCAAACAGGATGTACTGACCCGTATGCGCCAGTGCCTTGGCTGCGAAGGTCACGACCGCGACCCAGTTGCCCGGATCAAGGATCGCCACCAACGCCAGGATGGCAATGATCAGCGCCCAAGGCGTCTTGATTAGGTTAAGCACAGCCTTAGATGAAAGTTTCGGATTTTGTGTTAACTCAGCCATCGTTCGCGGCCTTTCCCACCTCATCGGCGCAGCATTCGCTAAGAATGAACTGCGCCAGATTTCGCAACTCGTCAAAGCAGGCACGGTTAATCGTGCTGCGCCCGATCTTTTCCTGTTCGACAACGCCACCGGCAGCCAGAAACCGCAGGTGATGGGCCAGGGTTGATGGTGCGATCCCGGTGCGCGTCTGGATTTCGCCGACGGTCAAACCGGTCTCACCCGCGCGGACGAGCGTTTTCAGAACCTGTAACCGGGCCTCGGACCCCATGGCCGAGAATCCCGCCGCTGCGGTTTCCCACATTTGATTTCTCCATTAAACTAATCTTCTAGTTATTTAGTTTGATTCGAGCTGTCCGTCAATCCACTGCTAGAAATTTCAGCAACTAGTGTAAGTCCAGATTGCCCTATCCTTAGGTCCAGCCTATAAGCGCCTATGGCCATCTCGATCGACACATTCTTCCTTGAGCTCAATGGGCAAGGCACGCTGCAGGCGCAGATCCAGCAGATGATCGCCGAAGGCATTCTTTCAGGTCGGTTCCATGTCGGAGAGAAACTGCCATCGTCCCGGAAACTGGCTGCACATCTGGGTGTCAGCCGCATCACCGTGACGCTGGCCTATACTGAACTGCTGGCTAATGACTACCTGACTGCGAAAGGCCGATCCGGATACTACGTGTCCGAGAATGCGCCGGTACCGCCAAAATATTCACCTGTTCAGCGCAACGAAGAAACCATTGATTGGAACAGCGCCTTGGCCCGTCGGTTTTCAGGCGGGGATTTGTTGTCCAAGCCCGCTGATTGGCGCGACTACCGCTATCCATTCATTTACGGGCAGGCCGACCGAACCTTATTCGATCACGCCAACTGGCGGCTCTGTGCTGTTCGCGCGCTTGGGCATAAGGACTTCGCCTCGTTAACCGCCGACTACGTGGATCAGGATGATCCGCTGCTGGTGGAATTCATTGCCCGCCACACCCTGCCCCGCCGTGGCATTGCTGCCCGGCCCGAAGAGATTCTGATCACCATGGGCGCGCAGAACGCGCTGTGGCTGGCCTCACGCGTGTTGCTTACCCACCATCGCACTGCAGTGATCGAAGACCCTTGCTATTACTCGCTGCGCAACCTGCTAGATCATTGGGACTGCGATATAACGGCCCTTCCCGTCGACCGGGACGGCCTGCCCCCAGATCAGTTGCCCGAAAACACCGATGTGATCTTCACCACCCCCAGCCATCAAAGTCCCACCACCGCGACCATGCCTATTGCGCGCCGGCACAAACTGCTGGAACGCGCGCGCGAATTGGACGCCATGGTGGTTGAAGATGACTACGAGTTCGAGATGGCCTTTCTGGGCGCGCCCTCTCCGGCACTGAAGTCGATGGATCGGGATGGGCGCGTAATCTATGTGGGTAGCTTCTCAAAATCTCTCTTTCCCGGATTGCGATTGGGGTACATGGTCGGGTCAGAGCCCTTCATTCGTGAAGCACGCGCCCTTCGATCCATGGTGTTGCGTCATCCGCCGGGCCATATCCAGCGGACCGCGGCCTATTTCCTGTCGCTGGGCCACTACGACGCTCAGATCAGGCGCATGTCCAAAGCACTGGCAGATCGGCGGGAAACGCTCGACAAGGCCGTCGAACACCACGGGTTGACCGTCGCCGGACGGGGCATCATGGGCGGATCATCCCTGTGGATGTCAGCACCCGAGAATGTCGACACCACCCGGCTTGCGCACAAGCTGCAGGGACAAAGCGTACATATCGAACCCGGGCTGCCCTTCTTCTCGGGGCCAGGGCAGCCACAGAACTATTACCGGCTTGGGTATTCCTCCATTCCCCAAGATCGGATCGAGCCTGGGATAAAGCTGATCGCCGATGCGATCCGGGCAAACTGATAGCCGACTGGACCTAATCCGCGCCGCGTTCTGGACCTAACGCCACCCCGCCCAATGGGTCAAAACCGATGGCAACGGCGGGGTAGCGTGCCCGGCCATTCCTCACCTGCCCGGAGATCAGTCACATGAAAATGACCACAGAAGAAGCTTTTGTTAAGGTCCTGCAAATGCACGGGATCGAACATGCGTTTGGGATCATCGGCTCGGCCATGATGCCGATCTCGGATTTGTTCCCCAAAGCCGGGATCATGTTCTGGGACTGCGCCCATGAAGGCAGCGCCGGTATGATGGCCGATGGCTACACCCGCGCCACCGGCAAGATGTCGATGATGATCGCCCAGAACGGACCCGGCATCACCAACTTCGTCACCGCCGTTAAAACCGCCTATTGGAACCATACCCCGCTGCTGCTGGTCACCCCTCAGGCGGCAAACAAGACCATCGGTCAGGGTGGTTTCCAGGAAGTCGAGCAGATGAAGCTGTTCGAAGACATGGTCGCTTATCAGGAAGAAGTCCGTGATCCGTCCCGCGTTGCCGAAGTTCTGACCCGCGTCATCAGCCAGGCCAAGCGTCTGTCGGGCCCGGCGCAGCTGAACATTCCGCGCGACTTCTGGACTCAGGTCGTGGACATCGAAATCCCCGAGCCCATCGAATTCGAACGCAGCCCGGGTGGCGAAAACTCGGTGGCGAAAGCGGCTGAGATTCTGTCGAACGCCAAGAACCCGGTCATCCTGAACGGCGCCGGCGTTGTTCTGTCTGAAGGCGGCATCGACGCGTCAATGGCGCTGGCTGAGCGTCTGGACGCACCGGTTTGTGTTGGCTACCAGCACAACGACGCCTTCCCCGGCAACCACCCGCTGTTTGCTGGTCCGCTGGGCTATAACGGCTCGAAAGCCGGTATGGAGCTGATCAAAGAAGCCGACGTTGTTCTGGCTCTGGGCACCCGTCTGAACCCGTTCTCAACCCTGCCCGGCTATGGCATGAGCTACTGGCCCGAAGATGCCACCATCATTCAAGTCGACATCAACCCGGACCGTATCGGCCTGACCAAGAAGGTAACTGTTGGCATCGTCGGTGACGCCGCCAAAGTAGCAAACGGTATCCTGCGTCAACTATCTGACGACGCTGGCAACACTGGCCGTGAAGCGCGCAAGGCCAACATCGCGCAGAAGAAATCCGCTTGGGCGCAGGAGCTGACCTCGCTGACTCACGAGCAAGACGATCCCGGCACCACGTGGAACGAACGCGCCCGTGCCGCCAAGCCCGACTGGATGAGCCCCCGTATGGCCTGGCGCGCAATCCAACAGGCCCTTCCGCGCGAAGCAATCATCTCGTCCGACATCGGCAACAACTGCGCCATCGGCAACGCCTATCCAGATTTCGACGAGGGTCGCAAGTATTTGGCACCGGGTCTGTTCGGCCCCTGTGGTTACGGTCTGCCCGCCATCGTCGGCGCTAAGATCGGTCAACCGGACGTGCCAGTTGTTGGCTTCGCCGGTGACGGTGCCTTTGGCATCGCAGTGAACGAGCTGACCGCCATCGGCCGCTCGGAATGGCCCGCCGTAACCCAGATCGTTTTCCGCAACTACCAGTGGGGTGCGGAAAAGCGGAACTCGACCCTGTGGTTTGACGACAACTTCGTGGGCACCGAACTGGACACGCAAGTGTCTTACGCCGGTATCGCACAGGCCTGTGGTCTGAAAGGTGTGGTCGCCCGTACTCAGGATGAGCTGACCGCTGCCCTGAACCAGGCCATCGAGGATCAGAAGAACGGCATCACCACCCTGATCGAAGCCATGATCAACCAAGAACTGGGTGAGCCCTTCCGCCGCGACGCGATGAAGAAGCCCGTTGCAGTTGCCGGTATCGATGCCAGCGACATGGCTGCACAGTAAGCCAAACTCGGATCGGAGCCGGAACGTATGACCCTAACGCCCATCGAGCTTTTGCGTCAGAACGTCCCGGCGACCCGACCTGTGATTTCCCTCTGCGAAGGCAGTGATCCCCGCGTTGTTGCGGGGGCACTGGCCGCGCATCAGGCCGATCTAGCCGATATCATACTGGTTGGACTTAGGGCCGACGTAGAAGCCGCGCTGCAAGACCAGGGCGCCGCTCCGTCAACCGGTATCGCGGTTCACGACCCTGCAACCTCGGACCTGTCCGAGGAATTTGCCCAAACCTATTTTGAGCTGCGCCAGCACAAAGGTGTCGACCTTACGAAGGCTCAGGCGGCTGTCAAAACCCCCTCTGTCTATGCGGCGATGTTGGTCCGCAGTGGCCGGGCCAACGGTACGGTTGGCGGTGCTGTTCACACGACCGGAGACATCGTCCGCGCGGCCATTCATGTGATCGGCATGGCGCCTGACGCCGGAATGGTGTCGTCTTTCTTTTTGATGTACCCGTCTGAGAACGCGCAACCCGGCGCGCGCGCAATGATCTATTCCGATTGTGGGTTGATCATCAATCCAACCTCGGACGAGCTGAGCAAAATCGCTATCGCCTCGGCAGCTTCAGCCCGCGCCCTTCTGCAGGTTGACCCCAAGGTTGCGATGCTCAGCTTTTCGACCAAAGGCAGCGCCCGACATTCGGATGTCGATAAGGTGGTCGCGGCAACGGACACTCTGCGCAACGCTGCTACTGATTTGGATGTTGATGGAGAGCTGCAATTCGACGCAGCCTTTGTGCCATCGGTCGCGGATCGCAAATCCCCCGGATCAACTGTGGCAGGTCAGGCCAATGTAATGATCTTCCCCAATCTCGACGCGGGCAATATCAGCTACAAGATCACCCAAAGGCTGGGGGGCTACAGCGCGATTGGCCCGGTTCTGCAAGGGTTGGCAAAACCCGCCAATGACCTTTCCCGCGGCTGCAGCGCAGACGATGTGACACAAATGATTGCCGTAACCGTGTTGCAGTCGCTAAGTGTAGCCTCACCACCACCGCCGGTTCATTCAGCTAGCACCTAATCTTTGCGGCTTTGCCGCCAAACATGAAATGCGTTCAGGAAAGAACACCCGACAGATGCTGGCTAAGTTAGATCTCAAAAACCATTTCGGCGCGGACGCCAAACAGACGTTGCGCACTTTATTTCCCGGCGTGATGGTTGCGATCATCGTTGCTGTATCAGCAAAGTTTCTGTCCGAACATTATGCAACCCCCGCCATGCTGATGGCGCTGTTGCTTGGTATCGCGCTCAGCTTTCTGGGGGAAGAAGGCAAAACCGTCCCCGGCGTCAATTTCTCCGCCAAGTCTCTGCTACGTCTGGGTGTTGCGCTTTTGGGGGTGCGCATTTCGATGACACTGATGGTGGGCCTTGGCTGGGATCTGATCGCGCTGGTTGTGGGCGGCGTGCTGTCCACGATCGCCTTTGGCCTTCTGATCGCCGGCTTCTTTGGACATAAATGGCGTTTTGCCTTCCTGACCGCTGGCTCTGTCGCCATTTGCGGCGCCTCCGCCGCGATGGCAATCAGTGCGATCCTTCCAAAGGATGAGCGATCCGAGGAACGGCTGATCTTTACCGTGCTTGGTGTTACCGTACTGTCGACCATAGCAATGATCGCCTATCCGATCCTGGTGCGCACTTTGGGTATGAACGAGGTTGCAGGCGGCGTGTTTTTGGGTGGCACGATCCACGACGTGGCACAAGTTGTCGGCGCAGGTTTTTCAATTTCTGAACAGACGGGCGACACCGCCACGCTGGTAAAACTCTTCCGCGTGGCGATGCTGGCCCCGGTGGTTCTGATCGCATCGCTTATCATTCGAGGTTTGACCAACTCGGACGAAATGGGCGCGCGACCACCGATCCTGCCCGGCTTTGTGATCGGCTTTCTGGTTCTGGCAGCGGCCAGTTCCTTTGGCCTGATCCCACCCTTCCTCTCGGAACTGCTCAGCCAAACGTCACGTTGGCTGCTTCTGATCGCGATCGCCGCAGTCGGGATGAAAACTAATCTGAAACAAATCCTGTCGGTCGGCGGCGCCGCAATTGCCCTGATCGTTGTAGAAACTCTTTTTATTGCAGGAGTTATCCTCGCCGGACTAACATTCCTGACCTGACCCGACGCCCCTAAACAAGGACGCCAGATGACAATCCAGCAACCGAAGATCGACACCAGCCCGAAAGTCTCGGACGAGATCCGCAAGACCACGTGTTACATGTGCGCCTGTCGCTGTGGCATCAACGTTCACATGAAAGACGGTAAGGTTGCTTACATCGAAGGCAACCGCGATCATCCGGTGAACAAAGGCGTGCTCTGTGCCAAAGGCTCGGCCGGGATCATGCAAGTCAATGCCCCATCCCGCCTACGCAAACCATTGCGCCGGGTGGGTCCGCGCGGGTCCGGAGAGTTCCGCGAAATCGAATGGGATGAGGCAATCAGCACCGCTGTTGGTTGGCTGAACGAATTGCACGAGACGGCTCCGCAAAAGCTGGCCTTCTTCACCGGCCGCGACCAGAGCCAGAGCTTCACCAGCTTCTGGGCACAGAATTTTGGCACACCCAACTATGCGGCCCATGGTGGCTTCTGCTCGGTCAATATGGCCGCTGGTGGAATCTACACAATGGGCGGCGCCTTCTGGGAGTTTGGCCAGCCTGACTGGGACCACACCAAGCTGTTCATGCTGTTTGGCGTGGCCGAGGATCATGACAGCAACCCGATCAAGATGGGTATCGGCAAGATCAAGGCGCGCGGCGCGCGGGTGATCGGCGTGAACCCGATCCGTTCAGGCTATAACGCGGTGGCTGACGACTGGGTCGGGATCACGCCCGGCACAGACGGTCTGTTCATCCTGTCGCTGATCCATGTGCTGATGAAGGCGGGCAAGATCGATCTGGACTATCTGAGCCGTTACACCAACGCGCCAGTTCTGGTGAATGCCACCGAGGGTCCAGAGAAGGGCCTGTTCCTACGCGACGTCGATGGCAAACCGCTGGTGATCGACCGCGTGACCGGCAAGCCAACCGCCTTTGACCAACCCGGTGTACGCCCTGACCTTTCAGCGACATACGAAAAGGATGGTGTCACCCACCGCCCGGTCTTCCATCTGATGGCTGAAAAATACCTCAGCGACGATCACGCCCCCGAGGCCGTGGCCGACCGCTGTAGCATCCCTGCCCAACGCATCCGCGCCATTGCCGCCGAAATTGCCCGCGTCGCCTTTGATGAGGCGATCGAGCTGGATCATGAATGGACCGACTTTCGGGGTGAAACACATTCCAAGATGACAGGTCGGCCCGTCAGCTTCCACGCCATGCGCGGGATTTCCGCCCATGCCAACGGGTTTCAGACCTGTCGCGCCCTGCATGTGCTGCAAATTCTGCTTGGTACGGTCGAGGTCCCCGGCGGCTTTCGTTTCAAACCGCCTTACCCCAAACCGGTTGAGGCGCACCCGACCCCGCACGGAGACCGTCGCCCGGGCCGCCCACTGGAAGGCCCTCACCTTGGCTTCCCGCGTGGTCCCGAAGACCTGCTGCTTGACGAGTGCGGCACCCCCCAGCGTATCGATAAGGCCTTTACCTGGGAAAATCCGATGTCGGCCCACGGGCTGATGCATATGGTAATCTCAAATGCCGCTGCGGGTGATCCCTACAAGATCGACACGTTGTTCATGTACATGGCGAACATGTCATGGAACTCCTCCATGAACACCAAAGGTGTGATGGAGATGCTCACGGCCAAGACCGAAGACGGCAAATATGTCATCCCGAATATCATCTATTCGGATGCCTATTCCTCGGAAATGGTCGCCTATGCCGACCTGATCCTGCCCGACACGACCTATCTGGAACGGCACGACTGTATCAGCCTGCTGGATCGTCCAATCTGCGAGGCCGACGCCGCCGCAGATGCGATCCGCTGGCCGGTGATCGAGCCTGACCGCGATGTGCGCGGCTTCCAATCAGTACTGATCGAACTGGCCAACCGCATGAGCCTGCCGGGCTTCACCAATGAAGACGGCACGCCCAAGTGGAAGGACTACGCAGACTACATTGTCAATCACCAGCGCAAGCCCGGCATCGGCCCATTGGCGGGGTTCCGGGGCGAAGATGGCGACAAAGAAGGGCGTGGAGAGGTCAATCAGGACCAGCTGAACCGCTATATCGAAAACGGTGGTTTCTACGTGGCCCATATCCCGGAAGGGGCCGACTACTACAAACCATGGAACGCGGCCTATCAGGACTGGGCCGTGGGCATGGGCCTTTATGACAGCCCACAACCTTACTTGTTCCAACTATACTCTGAACCAATGCGCAAGTTCCAACTTGCCGCCGAAGGGCACGGCGACCGCCAGCCGCCGGATCACCTGCGCGAGCGGATCAAAGACAAGATGGACCCGCTGCCAATCTGGTATGAAACTGATCAACAGGGTAACGAAGGCTACACCGTCAACGCCCTGACCCAACGCCCAATGGCGATGTATCACAGCTGGGGCACTCAAAACGCCTGGCTGCGGCAGCTGCACGGGCGCAACCCGCTCTATGTCCCGACCAAACTGATGCGCGAACACGGGCTGCAGGATGGCGACTGGGCCAAAGTCAGCTCTCCGCACGGGGAAATCACAGTACCAGTCATGGAGATGGCCGCGCTCAACGACAACACCGTCTGGACCTGGAACGCCATCGGAAAGCGCAAAGGTGCCTGGGCCCTGCAAGAAGACGCGCCCGAAGCCACCAAGGGCTTCCTACTGAACCACCTGATCCACGAGCTCCTACCGCCGAAAGGGGATGGAATGCGATGGGCAAATTCCGACCCTGTAACCGGACAGGCCGCCTGGTTCGACCTCAAGGTCAAAATCGAAAAGACCGACCCGCCATCAGATGCGGAAAGCCAACCTGAATTCGGCGCTATCCAGTCCCCGGTTGGCACCGGTCCCAGGGATATCGCATGGAAGGTCGGAAAATGACCCGATCCATTCTTCATCTGGCTAAAAGTATCCCGGGGTCTGGGGCAGAGCCCCAGCCCGCCCTCACCACCAAAGCGGAGGCAAGGCCGTCATGACCCAGCTCCCCCAATCCACCGAACGCAAGATGGGTCTGGTCATCGACCTGGATACCTGTGTGGGCTGCCACGCCTGCGTGATTTCCTGCAAAGGTTGGAACACCGAAAATTACGGCGCGCCCCTGTCGGATCAGGATGCCTATGGGGCCGACCCATCCGGCACCTTCCTGAACCGTGTGCATTCTTACGAGGTACAACCGGAACAAGGTGCGGCTCAGCTGATCCATTTCCCCAAATCCTGTCTACATTGCGAGGATGCACCCTGCGTCACCGTCTGCCCCACCGGGGCCAGCTACAAGCGGGTCGAGGACGGGATCGTATTGGTCAATGAAAGCGACTGCATCGGCTGCGGCTTGTGTGCCTGGTCCTGCCCCTATGGCGCGCGCGAGATGGACATGGCCGAAGGGGTGATGAAGAAATGCACCCTCTGCGTTGATCGCATCTACAACGAAAACCTGCCCGAGATAGACCGCGTGCCTTCATGTGTGCGCACCTGCCCGGCCGGTGCCCGCCATTTCGGCGACCTCGGCGATCCGAACAGCGATGTCAGCAAACTGGTGGCAGAGCGGGACGGCATGGACCTGATGCCCGAAATGGGCACCAAACCGGTTAACAAATACCTGCCACCTCGACCCAAAGATCAGATTGAGGACCAGATCGACATTCTCGCCCCTCTGCTGGCCCCTGTAGCGGAAGAGCCCAAAGGGTTCCTTGGCTGGCTCGATAAAACACTGGAGAAGCTCTGATGCATCCGGCCCCTTCTGTCATCATCTTCACCACCTTGTCCGGTCTGGGCTTTGGTCTGCTTATCTTTCTGGGCCTCGGCCTGCCCGAAGTCACCGGCTGGGTTGCGTTTGTGTTTTTTGCCATCGCCTATGCCTTGGCCGTCGGCGGTCTGATGGCGTCAACCTTTCACCTTGGCCACCCGGAACGCGCGACCAAAGCCTTAACGCAATGGCGCTCAAGCTGGCTTAGCCGGGAAGGTTGGTGTGCGGTTATCGCCCTGATCATTATGGGGTTCTATGCTATCGGCGCTGTGTTTCTTGGGCAGCATTGGGGCGCACTTGGACTGCTGGGCGCACTGTTTTCGCTTGCGACGGTGTTTACGACATCAATGATCTACACACAGCTCAAGACGATCCCGCGCTGGAATTTGAAACTGACACCGGCGATGTTCCTGAGCTTTAGCTTGGCCGGGGGGGCACTGCTGGCTGGCCAGACGTCTATCGCCATACCATTGTTGTTGATCGCTGCGTTGGTCCAGATTCTGTACTGGCATCAAGGTGACAGCGCGCTCGCAAACTCCGGAACCGATCTGGGCACCGCAACCGGATTGGGTGCGCGCGGAACCGTGCGTGCGTTTGAGCCGCCGCATACAGGCACCAACTACCTGCTGCGGGAATTCGTCCATGTGGTGGGTCGCAAACATGCACAGAAGCTGCGGATGATCGCGTTTTTGCTGGGCTTTGTGTTGCCTCTGCTTCTGCTGGTTCTACCGGTCGGAGGTTTGGCGTTGAAGCATCTTTTTGCGTTGCTGGCCGCGATCTCACATCTGGCGGGCGTTGCCGCGTCGCGTTGGTTGTTCTTTGCCCAAGCCGAGCATGTGGTCGGATTGTACTATGGCAAGCGATAGGTAGGGGGGCCAGCCCCCCTCTTGAGCCTGCGGCTCAATTCACCCCCCGGGATATTTCTGGCCAGATGAAGTCTGGATCCGGGCTGAAATGGAAAGGGCGGCGCTCGGGGATCGAGGCCGCCCTTTTTACTTGGACTTGTTTAGGCTCAGATCAGACCGGCATGGGCCATGGCCGCGTCAATGGCCGCTTTGGTGCTGTCTTCCAATGTGGTCAGCGGCAGGCGCACCTCAGCGCTGCAGCGGCCCAATTTGCTAAGCGCGTATTTAGCACCCACAAGGCCCGGTTCGATAAAGATGGCCTCATGCAAGGGCATCAGACGATCCTGATAGGCCAGTGCCGTGGCATAGTCGCCTGACATTGTCGCTTGCTGGAATTCAGCGCAGAGTTTCGGGGCCACATTGGCCGTGACCGAGATACACCCGACACCGCCATGGGCGTTGAAGCCCAAAGCCGTCGCATCTTCACCTGACAGCTGGCAGAAATCGGCGCCGCAGCTTGCACGCTGTTGGCTGACCCGCGCCAAATCGCCGGTGGCGTCTTTTACCCCGACAATACGTGGCAGCTTGGTCAGCTCACCCATCGTGGCAGGCGTCATGTCGATGATCGAGCGACCGGGGATGTTGTATATGATAATCGGAATGTCGGCACATTCATGCAGCGCGGAAAAATGTTCGAACAGGCCGCGCTGGGTCGGCTTGTTGTAGTAGGGCGTCACAACAAGTGCGGCATCCGCGCCGACCTTCTTGGCAAACTGAACAAAGCGTACTGCTTCAACCGTGTTGTTCGATCCGGCACCGGCAATAACCGGCACGCGACCTGCGGCGGCTTTGACCACCTCTTCCACAACCGTCTCATGCTCATCATGGCTGAGGGTCGGGCTTTCCCCGGTGGTGCCCACGGGGACCAGCCCGGTAGACCCGGATTCGATCTGCCATTCGACCAGGTGTTTGAGCGTATCCAAGTCCAACGCGCCGTTTGTGAACGGGGTGACGAGGGCGGGCATAGAGCCTTTGAACATGACACGCTCCTTAAGGTGCAGTTTCCGTGTTTTTTATACCTCGGGCCATCACGATTTAGGCTTTGTGAGTTGATCCCGGTGGCGCAAGGTTTATCCTCACAGGCTCTATCCTTGGTTGGTTGGGAAATGCAAGGCATGACACGCGTTCTGGGCCTGATGATGGCCGTGATTCTGTACTCTGCACTGACGCCGCAAGCCGCACGGGCGGATGCCGCCGCTGATTTGCGTGCCGGGTTGAACGAGATGCGCAAGGGCGACTGGAACGAGGCGCTGCGGGTGTCCGGGCAGCGCGGATCGGTATCGCGCGATATCATCGTGTGGGAATGGCTGCGGCAGGGCTTTGGCAGCTCAGGCGATGTGCTGGTGTTCCTGGATCGCCGTCCGGACTGGCCCGGACTGGCCTGGCTGCGCCGCAAAAGCGAGCCGTCTTTTACCGGCGCCGACCCCGATCGCGCCTTGAAGTTCTACGCGGATACGCCGCCGCAAACGGCGGAGGGTGCGTTGAACTACGCTGTCGCCCTGATGGCGAAGGGTCAGCAGGGCGAGGCGCAGGCTGATATTGTCACCGCCTGGCGCACCATGCCCATGGGGGCGGGGTTACAGAAAGACTATCTGGAAAACTTCGGCAAGCTGCTGAAACCGCATCACGCGGCACGGCTGGACCGGATGTTGTGGGATGGTCATCTGGTGAGTGCATCTCAGATGTTACCACTGGTGGGCGCGGATGATCGCAAACTGGCCGAAGCGCGGATTGCTTTGCAGAAACGCCAGCCGGGGGTCGATACCAAGGTGGCGGCGGTTCCGAAAACGGTCGCGGATGCACCGGGCCTTGCCTTTGACCGTTTCGTCTGGCGCGACAGGAAAGAGCTAGATGACAGCGCGGTTGATCTGATGCTGGCCCGATCAACAAGCCCCGAAGCCTTGGGCGAGCCTGACAAATGGGCCGAAGGACGGCGCAGGCTCGCAAGGCTGGAGATGCGGCAAGGCCGACCGGCGCGGGCCTACAAGGTTGCCTCAACCCACCATATGACGCCAGAAATGGGCTATGCCTATGCTGATCTGGAATGGCTGTCCGGATTCCTGGCCTTACGCAGGTTGAACGATCCAGCTACGGCTGTGCGTCATTTCCAGAATTTCTCGGACGCCGTGCAATCGCCAATCTCGAAAGGTCGCGGTGGGTATTGGCTGGGCCGTGCTTATGCGGCGCAGGGTGAGGCGGAAAAGGCCTATGAGGCTTATGCCATCGGGGCGGATAATCAGACCTCGTTCTACGGGTTGTTGGCGGCGGAACAGATCGGACGCCCGTTTGATCCTGAACTGGCCACACCCCGCCGTGCGCCGCATTGGCGGCAGGCGGATTTCACCAACTCGAGCGTTCTGGAAGCCGGGCTGCTGCTGTTGAAAGCAGGCGAGGATAATCTGTCCGAGCGGTTTCTGACGCATCTGGTCGAAAGTCTCGATCCGGTTCAGGCCGCTCAGTTGGGCGATCTGGCGATTGAGCTGAACGAACCGCATCTGGCGGTCATGATTGCCAAACGGGCGGCCACCACCGGAACGGTTCTACCCGCAGCCTACTACCCGGTGCACCCGGTGGCCGATATGGGCCTGCCCATGGCCAAAGAGATGACACTGGCCATCGCACGACGCGAAAGCGAGTTTGATCCGGTTGTGATCAGCGGTGCAGGCGCGCGCGGTCTGATGCAGGTGATGCCAGCCACGGCGAAACTGGTGGCACAGGAGCTAGGTATCCTCAGCGGGCATCAGACCGGACGCTTGACTTCGGACTGGCAGTACAACGCGAAACTCGGGGCCAATTACCTGTCGGGGCTTGCGGCTGATTTCAACGGCAATGTGGTCATGATGGCGGCCGGATACAATGCCGGGCCACGGCGGCCCATTTCTTGGATGGAACGCTATGGCGACCCACGCCGGGGGCAGGTTGATGTGGTCGATTGGATCGAGACCATCCCGTTTAGCGAAACTCGCAACTATGTGATGCGCGTGGCAGAAAGCCTTCCGGTTTACCGCGCGCGTCTGGGCCAACCAGCCCTGCCAATCCCCTTTTCGCAGGAGTTGACCGGCTCAACCCTGGCTGCGTTCGCGCCATAGGGTGAAAAGGCCCGCGGCCACAACAACTGCCGCCCCGACAACCACCTCGGGGCGCAGTACTTCACCAAAGACCGAAATGCCTAGGATCGCGCTCCAGACCAGGTGGAAATAGGCAAAGGGTTGAACGGCGCTTGCCTCGGCCATCTCATAGCACTTGATCAGCAGCCAATGCCCAAGCGCCCCGCTGACGCACAACACCGCCATCCAGCCCCAATCGCCTTGGGCCATGGGTTCCCAGAACCACATGCCAACAAGCGTCATGGCGACTGCACCGGACACGCCGGTCCAGAAAAAGCTGGTGGCCGTACTGTCCTGACGCGCGGCATAGCGGGTCAGCAAGCCGTACAAGGCAAACATCAAGGCTGAGATCAACGGAATGATGGCCCAAGGATTAAACACTCCGACCCCCGGCTGCAGGATGATCAGAACACCAACGCAGCCCACACCAATCGCCGTCCACCTACGCCATCCGACCCGTTCGCCCAACACCGGTCCGCTCAGTGCCGCAACGAGCAGCGGATAGCAGATAAAGACTGCCATGCTGTCGATCAGACCCAGAATGGTAAAGCTGAATACGGCAACGCAGATTTCAGCCGCCAGCAAGACACCCCGAAAGATCTGCAATCCGAGTTGGTTGGTTCGTGTCGTTGCTCTCAATCCTCCGGGCGCGCGCGCAGCCAAGGCGATCACGAAGGCAGCGAAGAACCAGTAGCGGATCATCACAACCATGTACGTATTATAGGACTCGGCCAGATGGCGAGAGATTCCATCCTGCAAGGCAAAGACGATTGTCGCGCCGATCATCAACACAACGCCCGCACGTGTGTTGTTCTGCTGCGTCATGCTTTGACCGCCCGTGTCATATGGCGTTTGCGGCCATAGCCGGGGGTCCTGGTAACTTGGAATCCCGCCTCTTCCAATCCGCGCCGCACGAAGCCGGCGGCGGTATAGGTGGCCGCCGAGCCCCCTTGGACCGTGTGATCTGCGACCAGCTGCATCAAGTCAGAGCCCCAAAGCTCGGGGTTCTTGGCGGGAGAGAACCCGTCAAGGAACCACGCATCCGCCTGCCCCTGCCAATTCTGTAACGTCTGGCGTGCGTCGCCTTCGATGACGGTTAGCGCCAGCGTATCGAGAACGCACTGTTTCCCTGTCCATTTCTCCAGAAATCGATCCGCCCATGGCGCCAGTTCGGGGAACGCAGCCAAAGCCCGCCGCATATCCGCCCTATCCATTGGAAAAGCTTCGAAGCTTGTGAAGTACAGTGGGGTCGTTTGGCCCACCTGTTCCCAGGCAGACCAGACCGTAAGCATGTTCAACCCGGTGCCGAACCCCAGCTCTGCAATGTGAAAACCGGGGGCAAACCGCGCAGGCAAGTCGTTGCCCGCAAGGAATACGTGCCGTGTCTCCTCAACCCCGTTTTGTAACGAATAGTAAGGGTCGTCGAAACGATCCGAGACGGGTATCTGATCCTCGGTCCACGTGACCTCGGCGCGCTGGTCTGCCATCGGGGAATCCTGTAGCTAAGCGGCGCGACACTGAACAAGGAATAGGAGTTTGGCAATGGTCGATGTGACCGTCCGTGGCGCCGGGATTTTCGGCTTGTCGATCGCCTGGACCTGCGCGCAGCGCGGCGCGAAGGTGCGCGTCATCGACCCCTTTGGGCCGGGCGCGGGCTCCAGCGGCGGTCTGGTCGGCGCTTTGGCCCCGCATGTGCCCGAAAACTGGAACGCCAAGAAGGCTTTTCAGTTCGACAGCCTGATCATGGCCGAACCCTTCTGGGCTCAGGTCGAGGCCGTCGGCGGTGTCTCTGCCGGGTACGGGCGGTTGGGGCGTATCCAGCCGATTGCCGACCCGCGCACCCTTGATCTGGCGCGCGCGCGTGAACTGACTGCACAAGAGCTGTGGCAGGGCCGTGCCGCGTGGCAGGTAATCGACACGGCCGAGGCTGGATCATGGTGCCCGCCCAGCCCGACCGGCTATGTCATTCATGACACGCTAACCGCGCGCATGCACCCACGCCGCGCTTGCGCCGCGCTGGTCGCGGCTTTGGCGGTTATGGAGGTAAAGGTGGTCACTGACGCACCCGATGCAGGTCGGGTTGTGCACGCCACAGGGGTTGCAGGTCTTCAGGAGTTGAGCGAAGCCTTTGGCAAAACGGTCGGCAATGGCGTGAAAGGCCAGGCAGCGCTGCTAAGGTTTGATGCGGGCGCGGTACCGCAGCTGTTTGCAGATGCAATCCATATCGTGCCCCATGCTGACGGGACGCTGGCCATCGGCTCGACCTCGGAACGTGACTATGACGATCCCGCCAGCACCGACAGCGCGCTGGACGATGTGATCGAGCGTGCGATGCAGGCGGTTCCGCTGCTGCACGGGGCCGAGGTGATCGAGCGTTGGGCGGGCGTCCGCCCCCGCAGCAAAAGCCGCGCGCCGATGCTGGGCGAACACCCCCTGCACAAAGGTCAGTTCATCGCCAATGGCGGGTTCAAGATCGGTTTCGGCATGGCCCCGAAAATTGCCGAAGTCATGGCCGATCTTATGCTGGATGGGCGTGATACGATACCGGATGATTTCCGGCCCGAAGCCTCGCTTTGACCCGGCTCTAAGCGCTCAGGTTCCGCAGCTTCTGCATCAAGGTCCCCAGCGTCTGCTCATAGCGCGCACTGGTCAGCCTGCCCTGATCATCAAACTCGTTCGAACTGTTGGCCAGGTGGATTTCCGGACCCTGCAAAATCAGCGGCTGGAACGGTACCATATAGGCCCGCAGGATCATCTGGGCCCGTTCACCCCCTGCACGACCCGCAGCGGCTGACATAACCGCAACGGGTTTGTCGGCCCATGGGTTGCCTTCGGTCCGGCTGACCCAGTCCAGCGCATTTTTTAGAACACCAGAGGGACCTTTGTTGTATTCCGGGGTCGAGATGATCACCGCATCTGCTTGCTCGATCTGAGCCCGCAGGGTCTGAACAACGGCAGGAATACCCTCGCCTTCCTCAAGATCCCCATCATAGAGAGGGAGGTTCAGGTCGGCCTCGACAAACTCGGCGGGATCAAAAAGCCGTGCAGCTTCGCGCAGCAATTTGCGGTTGGTCGCGCTTTGGCGCAGGGACCCAGACAGGCCCAGTAGGATCGGTTTGGACATCAGGGGAAACTCCGTTTCGTTGTTTCCCCATAGTTAGACCGGGACAGGCGCGATCCAAACCCCATTCCGTGCACAGGCCCTGCGCGATCAGGCGTTTCCGCTGGGAACGATCACGATCTCAACCCGACGGTTCTGCGCTTTGCCCGCCGGTGTCAGGTTCGACGCGATCGGATTGTTTTCGCCCTGTCCGATGGTTGTGATGCGGTTGAAGCCGACGCCGTTGGCTTGCAGAATGTCCGCGACCGCATTCGCACGACGGACCGAGAGGCCCTGATTATACGCGGCATCGCCATCACTATCGGTATGGCCGATGATCTGCACATTCGAGTTCGGGTAGTTCACCAGGTTCTGCCCAACCTTCACCAGGTCCGAGCGCAAGGCCGGACGCACAGTGGCGCTGTCGGTGTCAAAGGTGATGTCGTTCGGTACGGTCACAATCAGACGATCCCCGGTATTCACGATAGTGATGCCGTCATTGGCCAGTTGCTGGCGCAGTTCGGCTGCCTGACGGTCAAGCTGATTGCCGATCAGACCACCGCCTGCCGCACCAATTGCGCCGCCCGCCAACGCGCCCAGCAACGGGTCCGAGTCATTGGCAATAGCCCCGACCCCTGCCCCGACCAAACCGCCAATAAGTGCACCCTGCTTGGCATTCTGGTTAGGATCACCGGGCGCATTCAACGTACCCGGATCGGTACATGCTGCCAGCGCCAGGGCCGAGCCCAGCCCGGTTGCCACAATAAACTTGGAAATCGTCATGATATCACCTTCTGCTCCGGCCCCCGGTTTGTTCGGGTTTGCCCTGTTCAGCCCGTTATATCATGGGGACTACCTAAAGGCTCAAGCAACAATGCGGTGAAGTCGGCGAATACCTGCCCAAACCCACCGATCAGGCGGTTTCGACATGGCTGTCCCAACGGGTCTGTTCCTGCCAGAGAGTACGCAGGGAGTCACCCTGGCCGCAAAAGCTCTCATCTATGCTTTCACTGGCCCAGATACGGTCCGTTCGAAAATGGCGAAACCCGCTCCGCAGCTCACACCAGGCGGCCAGCATCGTGCATTCGATATGGTAGATCAGGGCCACGGGGCGGACGACGCGAATAGTGCGTTCCTCTGCCCCATTCACATAAGTGATGCGAATTTTCTGTTCGCTGCGAATGGCCTCTCGATAGTTGGCTACAGGCACGCAGCCTTTGGCGGGATCATCCGGCGGCGTTCCCCAGGTTGAGACCTGCAGCCAGCGCCGTGGTGTGTCATGCAGCGCGTCGATCTTACGGCAGATACGGCGGGCGGCTTCTTGCAGCTCACTATCCCCCGTACGCGCCAGAAGCGACAGCCCCACCCAAAGGGCCTCGACCTCTTCCGCATCGAAATTCAGCGGCGGCAGATCATATCCCCGGCGCATCAGATACCCGATCCCCGCCTCGCCTTCGATGGGGGTGCGCTGCGCCTGCAGTGCCGCGATATCGCGGTAAACTGTGCGCGCCGAGACTTCGAGCTTGGCCGCCAATGCCTCGGCCGTCACCGGCGCGTCAGCCGCGCGCAATATCTGGATGATTTCGAACAATCGGGTCGAACGGCGCATGTTTTTCTCCCTCAACGCTACTGACACATTAGCACGCCCCACTGACAAGGGGGTGTCAGGAGTGATGGGCGAAGCTGGAACAGTCCCGAAAAAGGAGTGATGGCATGCCCTATCTCGACAACCACGTCATGATGACCCTCAAACTTGGCCGCTGGTCGGACGACCACACGCTGCGCGCCTTTGAGATTGAACGCGAACTTGCACAGGCCAGACAGCCTTGCCAAGCCAGCACAAAAAAACGCGCGCGCCGCTTTTCGCTTGGCAATCTTAAATTGCTTTGGACCAGTATCGCCTGAAGTCAGAAATCCGCCGTTGCCCTGAATTTCATGGAAACCCCGCCTTCGGGGTGTTTCAGACGCAGTTCCTCGGAATGCAGCATCAGGCGCGTGAATTCGCGCGCAGGGCCTTCGGCATAAAACGGGTCACCCAATATCGGGTGGCCAATCGCCAGCATATGAACACGCAACTGGTGTGATCGACCGGTCTTCGGAAACAGGCGCATACGGGTACTCTCACCTTCATGTTTCACAACGCGCCAGTCGGTCACCGCCGGTTTGCCGGTCTCATGACATACCATCTGGCGCGGGCGGTTGGGCCAGTCGACGATCAGCGGCAGATCAACGGTTCCGGTCTTATCGTTGACCCGCCCCCAAACGCGCGCAACATAAGTTTTTCGCGTCTGACGTTTCTCGAACTGCATGCTCAGATGCCGTTGCGCATGAGGGGTCTGGGCGAACACCATAACGCCCGAGGTATCCCGATCCAGCCGATGCACCAACAAGGCCTGCGGAAACGCAGCTTGCACACGGGTCAACAAACAATCCGCCAGATGATCACCCTTGCCCGGAACCGACAACAATCCCGAAGGTTTGTTGATTACGATCAACTGCGCATCTTCATGCAACACATCCAGCGGTGTCTGCGGGGGATCATAAGCCTCGGTCATGCGCGCCTGCCTAACGCAGGGCGCACCCTACCGCAACGTCGTCCTTGCGTGCCACACGGTGTTCGTGAACCCTTGGACCCAGCAAGGGAGAGATGCCATGCATCCAACAATCGAACACATGCAACAGGTTGTCGCCAAAGGGGACGAGGCGCTAATCCGCCCGCTTTTGGCCGAAGACGTCCGCTTCTTGCCCCCGACCTATTTCAGCACATGGACAGGACGAGAGCCCGTTGCGGCTGTCCTAGGCCACGTGGGGCAGGTATTTTCCGACTTTCGGTATCGACGGATCATGGGCGGTGACTGCGATTGGGCATTGGAATTTCAATGCAAGGTCGGCGATCTGGACGCGGTTGGCGTAGATCTGATCACGCTCAACGATGACGGCCTGATACAGGAATTTGAGGTTGTCATGCGCCCTTACAAAACCATCGGTGCCCTGCGCGAGGCGATGATGGCCCGCGTCACACGCGATCCGCGCTTTCTGGACTTCAAATCCGCACTCAGCTGAAAATGCCAGTCCCGATTGCCTCCGATCAGATCGTGCGCGTGCCATTGGCGCCGGTTCTTGCGTTACAGGGTTTGGCGGTGCGCCGCAGAGTTCAAATGCTGCCGGAACCCGCTGGCCCGCGCCAGGGGCAAATCGGTCATGGGCCCCGGCTGCGCCTGTTGATCACGGGTGACAGTTCTGCCGCAGGGGTCGGCGCAGGCAGGCAAGATCAGGCCCTTTCCGGCCATTTGCTGCATCACCTGTCCAAGCATAACGCGGTCGAATGGCGGCTAGAAGCCACCACCGGGCATACAACTCAGGACACGCTGAACAGGCTGTCGCAGCTAGGCGGCACATATGACGCTGTTGTCACTGCATTGGGGGTGAATGATGTGACCCGTGGTGTCACGCTAAAACGTTTCATCGAACGCCAGACCCAATTGGCGACGCTGCTGACGCAGAAGTTTGGCGCATGTCGGGTCGTGGTTACAGCCGTCCCCCAAATGGACCGGTTTCCTGCTCTGCCGCAGCCTCTGGCATGGGTTCTGGGCCAACAATCCGCGCGACTGGACCAGGGTCTGCAACGAGTGGTAGCTGCGTATCCAGAACTCAGGCATCTGAAACTGGATCTACCTGACGATCAAGCCCTGGTCGCACCGGACGGCTATCATCCCAGCCCCAAGACCTATGCGATCTGGGCCGAAAGAGCAGCGAAACTTTTGCTTCAAACCTGACGCCGCGCCTGTCGGATCATCGGAATCGAATAGACAATCAGTGCCGCCCAGATCAACGGAAACGCAATCATCCGGCCACGATCAATCTGCTCTCCGAACAATGTGATCGCAGTGATAAAAATCATTGTGGGCGCAATGTATTGCAGAATACCCATTGTCGACAATCGCACCAGCTTGGCTCCGTTGGCGTAGACCAACAAAGGCACAGCGGTCACAATACCTGCGCAAGACAAGAGCAGAGTGTCAGACGCAACAACTCCGAAATGGCCAGTGCCTTGCACACCCAGCAACGTCACGTAAGCCAGCGCCGGGATCAGCAGGATCAGCACTTCTAGCAGAAACCCCTGATTGGGACCAATGGGCAGAGAGCGTTTGAAAAAGGCATAAAAACCCCAGCTGACCATCAGACCCAATGCGGCCCAAGGCAACCGCCCGGCCTCGAACACCAAAACCAGAACACCCAGCGCGGCCAGACCAACCGCAACAAGCTGCGTTCGGTTCAGCGGCTCGCGCAGCAATATCGCGCCCAGAGCGATGCTGAACAAAGGATTGATGTAATACCCCAACGCAGCATCCAGCGCATGCCCGGTTGAAATCGCCCAAACATAAATCGCCCAGTTCACTGAAATCAGCGCAGCCGTGACCGCTGCCATCCCCAGCATCTTAAGATTACCAAGGGCTGCCTTTAGATCCCCCGTACGCCCCAGCAGGATCAACAATAGGCCCGCAACCGGCACCGACCAGATCACACGATGCGCAACCACTTCGACCGGACCAATATGATCCATCGCTTTCATGTAAAGCGGCAGGAAACCCCAAAGAACATAAGCCGTAACCGCAAGCACCAACCCCTTTGGTGTATCTACATTCTGTGGTGAAGAGGGTGTGCGTGACACGACAAATCTCCGGTTGATACCGGACCGGTGTACGGCAATTCCTAAGGGGTTGAAAACTCCGAAATCGGTGAAGCCCAACATAACGAATAGTGATGGGTCGACACGTGACCGCGCGCTCAATCCAATCCAAACTCAGCGAGGCTCTGCCTCGCGCTCCGAGATATTTTTAGCCAGATGAAGTCAGGATCCCATGCTTCATCTGGCCCGAAATATCTCGGGGGAGGTGCCCGAAGGGCACCGGGGGCAGAGCCCCTGATCCGTTTCAGACTTTGACGCGTTCGGATTTGGGATCGTACATTGGTTTCAACGAAGCTTCGGCTTTGACCTTCACGCCACAGACATCGATCTCGTAAGTCGAAGCCAGGACATCGGCTGCTTTCTCACCTTCACAAGGAACATAACCCATGCCGATGGCACCGCCCAACGTATGGCCGTAGTTGCCCGAGCTCAGATAGCCGACATATTCGCCATCCCGCACAATCGGTTCGTTATGAAACAGGAGCGGTTCGGGATCGGTCAGTCTGAACTGTACCAGACGGCTTTGGGGCCCATTTTCCTTGCGTGTGATCACGGCCTCACGGCCAATGAAATCGCAGCCCTTGTCGACCTTGACGGCAAAGCCTAGCCCTGCATCGACCACATGATCTTCGCAGGTGATATCATGCCCGAAATGGCGGAAACCTTTTTCAATCCGGCAGCTGTCCATCATGTGCATGCCGCACAGCTTCAGCCCCATGTCTTGCCCGGCGTCATGTAGCGTTTCGAACACATGGCCGGCCATATCTGAGGAGACATAGATCTCCCAACCAAGCTCACCCACATAGGTCACGCGATGGGCACGGGCCAGGCCCATGCCGATTTCGATGTTCTGCGCGGTACCAAAAGGGTTGGTCGCGTTCGTGAAATCCGCTGGAGAGACCTTTTCCAGCAACGCGCGCGCGTTCGGACCCATCACGGCCAGCACGCCTTCGCCCGGGGTGACATCCGTGATGACCACGTTGAAATTGCCCGCATGGCGCATCATCCAGGTCTGATCAGCCAGGCGGGTCGCCGCCGGGGTAACAACCAGATAGGCGGTCTCGGTGAGGCGGGTAACTGTCACGTCGGCCTCGATCCCACCCGCTCGGTTCAGAAACTGGGTGTAGACGATCTTGCCATTGGCGACCGCGTAATCGCCGCCGCCGATATAGTTCATGAACTTCTCGGCATCCGGCCCTTCGACGCGGATTTTGCCGAAGGAGGACATGTCATACATGCCGACATTTTCGCGCACGGCCCGGTGTTCGGCGGCAGAGTTTTCGAACCAGTTTTGACGTTTCCAGCTGTATTGATATTCGCGTTCCTGCCCTTCGTGCGCAAACCAGTTGGCGCGTTCCCAACCGGCCAATTCGCCAAATACGGCCCCTTGTTCCTTCAGGTGATGATGGAACGGCGTCCGGCGCACACCACGCGCGGTGGCTTTTTGGCGGTACGGGAAGTGATCGGCATACAGCAGGCCTAATGTCTCTTTCGAGCGTTCGAACAGGTATTGCTTGTTGCCCTGAAACGGCTGCATCCGGCTAATGTCCACGTCACCCAGATCGAAGGGCTTTTCACCGCTGTCCATCCATTCGGCCAGCGCCATGCCCGCTCCACCGGCGGACTGGATACCGATCGAGTTGAACCCGGCGGCGACCCAGACATTGTCCATCTCGGGCGCGAGGCCCAGATGGTAGGCATCGTCGGGCGTAAAGCTTTCCGGCCCGTTAAAGAAGGTATGAATCCCTGCTTCGGCCAGCATCGGCATGCGCTCACAGGCAGCTTCAAGGATCGGTTCGAAATGGTCGAAATCCTCGGGCAATTGATCGAACTCGAAGCTGTCGGGGATGCCGTTCATCGCCCAGGGCTTGGCGTTTGGCTCAAACGCGCCCAGCAGGATTTTCCCTGCGTCTTCTTTGTAATAGGCACATTCATCCGGTACACGCAGCACTGGCAACTGAGTCAGACCGTCTATCCCTTCAGTCACGATGTAGAAATGCTCACACGCGTGCAGCGGCACATTCACACCCGCCATGCGGCCAACTTCATGTCCCCACATTCCGGCACAGTTCACCACCATTTCGCATTCGATATGGCCCGAAGTACTGCCATCGTCGGCGACCCAGTCCACGCCCGTGACCTTGCGGCCCTGTTTGACGACATCTGTGACTTTCACCCGTTCCTTGACGACACCACCGCGCTGGCGGGCACCTTTGGCCAGCGCCAGCGCAATGTTCGCCGGATCACCCTGCCCGTCCAGAGGCAGGTAAACGGCCCCTTTTACTCCTTCAAGATTGATGTGCGGATACAGCTCTTGCACGCGCTCGTTCGAGATCTCTTCGACCTCAACACCGAACGCGCGGGCCATGGCGGCCTGACGGTAGATCTCTTCCTTGCGCTCATCGGTCAAGGCCACGGTGATCGAACCGCAGCGTTTGAACCCGGTGGCCACGCCAGTTTCCTCCTCCAGCGCGCCATAAAGCTCCTGACTGTATTTCGCCAGTTTGGTCATGTTTGCCGTCGCGCGCAGCTGCGCGATCAGGCCCGCCGCATGCCATGTCGTGCCGCAGGTCAACTGCTTGCGCTCAAGCAGGACAACATCTTGCCAGCCCTTCTTGGTCAGGTGATAGGCAACCGAACATCCGATGACACCGCCACCGATGATGACCACTCGGGCTTTGCTGGGCAGATCAACCATTGTGCAGACTCCGCTTTGTCAGGTTTTCCCCTGCATCGCATGGAAGATCGACAGAAAACCTGTCAAAAACGTCAGCACAACTACAAAAATCACCTATGCGCGGTTTGCCTCTTCTGGCGCCGCATCGCGAAAGGCGTGACCCCAAAAAAGCTTCGGTAGACCGACGAGAACCCGTTTGGAAAGCCGCAGGCGAGGCCGATCTCACGGACGCTCATGGTTGTGTTCAGCAACAGGTTGTTGGCCTTGGCCAGCCGCATTTCCCGATAAAACCCATTGGGCGTGGTGCCGAAGAAGGCTTTGAATTTCCGTTCCAGCGACCTGTTCGACAGGCCCAGCAGATCCACGATCTCATGAATAGGCAGCGGTTCTTCGATATTTGCCTGCATCAGCTTGATACATTGATCCAGCTTGAGGTCCCCGGTCGCCGTGTTCTTGGCCCCAGAAAACGGCTGCAAGGACGAAAAATCGCGGATGTTTTCATGCAGCATGATATCAGCCACTGTCATTTGCACAGCGCCTGAGATGTGGCGCCCGATCACCGCCAGCGCGATATCTGTCGTCGCGCCCATCCCCGCACACGTGACCACCGCTCCACGTTCGGTTGCGATTGATAGTTTGGCCTCAAAACCTGCACCACGTTCACGCAGAAAAGATGCGTTTTCCCAATGCGTTGCCAAATCGGCTGTGCCCTGTTCGTCTATGTAACGGCTGGCTGCTTCGGCGAGTAGGAACACCTGCGCACCGCGATAGGTATAGTCCGAGACGACACGGCCCAGCGACAGGTCTGGCTGATCGGGATTGGTATTGCCTATGACAAAAAGGTAGGTCGCCGTCGGGTTGGGCAAAACGGCTCTGGTCTCAACCGTTGCATCGCTGCTGCTCGCAATAGGTCCGCCGCGCAGAGATCGGTAGCTGAAGGAAAACCGGGGCGATGGGCAGACCCGGTTGGCAATGCGCAGCACATCCACCACAGAGGCCAGTTCCAGCAGTACATAGCCCGACGCGACCAGTATGTCGAAATGGACAAGGTCGGCGCCTTGATCGGCAGAGGCTGAAACGGGTGTCTCTGTCATTCAGCCCCACACATTTCTCAGACGATCTTATGACCGGCAGATTTAAGGCGCTGTGCTAGTGCTTCGATATGGTCCGGGCCGATCTCACAGCATCCGCCGACTATCGTTGCACCTTGATTGACCCAAGCCATCGCGTGATCAGCATAGGCCTCGGGCCCCAGATCATGGCGCTGTTCCAGCGCATCTACAGTCGGGGCGTCTTTAAGGAACCCATCTGCGATATGGGTAAAACCATTGGCATAGGCCCCGAATGGTAAACCCATGCCGGACAAGACTTCCAACGCCGCCGGGACGGCCTCAGGCCGCGAGCAGTTGACCAGAACGGTGTCGGGGTGATGTTCAGCGATCAGTGGGACGATATCTTGCAACGGCTCGCCTGAGCGTAGGCGTGTTCCGTCCTCATCCATCACTGACACGGCCAGCCAGACAGGTCTTCCGCAGTTGGCTGTCCCGCGCAGGGCCCCTTCCGCCTCAAGTACCGAAGACACGGTTTCATGCAGGAACAGATCCACGTCATCCGCCATCAACGCGACCAGTTCGCTGAACTTTTGGGCCGCGTCGTCCGGGTCAGGCATCAGGTCGGGCCGGTATGACGCCAGCAGAGGCCCCAACGATCCGGCGACCCGCCCGACCCCATCCGGCCGCGCGGTCTTGGCCTGTGCCACAGCGGTTTCAACCAGCAGCGCCAGCTGATCCTCGATCCCTTCGCGCACCAGGCGCGAACGATGAACAGCGTAGGTGTTCGTCGTGGCAACGGTTGCGCCGCGCGCAAAGTATTCAGCATGCACGTCATGGACCAGTTCGGGGTGATCGATCATCACCCGCGTCGACCAGAGGGGGCTCGGACGCTTTCCGCTGCGTTTCACCAGCTCTTGCCCAATCGAGCCATCCAACAAAGTAATCTTCGCCATACCAAACTTCCTTACGGGATCAGCACCAGTTTCCCCGGCAGCGCTTTGGACTGAAACGCCTCTTGCGCCTGGGCGATATCCTTTAAGGGATATGTTTGGGAGATCAACGGTTTGATGTGACCAACATTCATCAGTTCGACCAAGCGGCCAAAGACCTCGGGCGATTGATGCGTGCAGCCACGGATGGTGATGTCGCGCAGATAGATATCGCGCAGGTCCGCCTGTACGATCGGGCCTGCAATTGCGCCGGATACGGCGTAGTGGCCGCCGGGTTTCAGCGCAAGGATCAGATTTGCCCATGCCGGGCCACCAACCACGTCGATGACAACGTCGAACATATCGGCAGGCAGAGGCGCGTCGCGGTCAAAGGTCCCGACCGCACCCTGAGATTTCACCACCTCTGCTTTTGCCGCCCCGGTAACGCCCCAGACCAGCGCGCCCCGCAGACGGGCCAGTTGCACAGCGGCCAGACCTACGCCACCCGATGCGCCGGTGATCAGGGCCTTGTGACCAGCGGTGACGCCCGCGCGGGTCAGCAGATTCTCGGCGGTCCCAAAAGCGCAAGGTATGGCCGCGATCTCGATATCTGACAGGGGCGAAGCGGAGACGTCATAAAGATCATCCGTCTCAACCAGACAATATTGCGCAAAGGCCCCATCGATCTCGGACCCCAGCGCAATGAACCCGTGTGGGTGACCGGGGCGCGGACGCGGCAGGTTGATCGGGCAAGTCACACGCTGCCCCGGTTTGAACCCCACATCAGAACCGATAGCTTCGACAATGCCGCACAGATCACCCCCCTGAATCCTGGGGAATTGTAACGCACCGCCCCAGCCTCCTGCCTCGACATCCTGATCGACGTCGTCTGTGGCCCCCTTTACATCCGAAGAGTACCAGCCGACCCGTGTATTGATATCCGTGTTATTGACCCCGGCAGCTGCAACGCGCACCAGAACTTGCCCAACTCCGGGTGTTGGCACTGGAATATCCTCGCGCCATTCCAACGCTTCGGGCCCACCATGGCGGGTCAGGTAAACGCCGGACATTGTCGTTGGAATCGTCATTGTTGACTTCGATCAATCTGCGTCATCGGGATGAGGAGGAACAGGGCCCATCGGCACAATGTCGTAGCGGGCATTGAGTGCTGCCATCTTCGCTTCATCGGCAAAGTCAGCCTCGCTCATATTCGCCATCTCAGCCAGAAAATCATCAAAACCCGAAGGTTGGTAGATCATCAGCATCCTTGCGGGTGCATTGCCCGCTGTTCGGCACGCGTGCGGTACACCGGGGGGCACGTGCATCGTTGTCCCTGCCCCGCAGCGATGCCAATCGCCATCGATGTAAAAATCAACCTCACCAGCCAGAAAATAGAACGTTTCAGCGTGAGTTTCATGACGATGAAGGCCAAGCGCAAAGCTGGCCTTCAGATTGTCCTCCATCAGGGTATAAGCGCCATTCGTATCCCGTCCGGCCACTTTCACAAACGTGTGGTCGTTTTCCCAGTCATAGTTGGGGCCTTCACCAGGCCCCAGAGCTGAATAGCGTTTGCCCATATGGTCTTCCTTTCAACGGTCAGGCGCGCAGCCGCTCGTTCGCCGGATCCCAGAGCGGTTGGTCCTGTTCTACCACAGCGCGGTATTTCTGGCCGTAGATTTCCACCTGAAGCTCGGTTCCGGGGTTCGCAGCATCAGTTTTGACCATGCCCAGCGCGATGGACTTTCCAACGCGATAGCCCCATGCGCCCGAGGTCGTTTCACCCACGATCTGATCGCCCTGCCAGATGCAGGACATGTAAGGCGCGTCGCAATCGCCCGCCTCAACGGTCAGCGTGACAAAGGCTTTCTTCACCCCTTGCTGCTTTTCGTTCAGGATTGCAGCCTTGCCGGGGAAGTCCTGGGGCTTGTCCAGTTTAACGAACCGCTCCAACCCGCCTTCGAGCAGCGAGTAATCGGTCGACAGATCGCCCTTCCACGCACGGTAACCCTTTTCGATGCGCAGGGAGTTCAAGGCATACATCCCAAACGGTTTGGCCCCGGCGTCGAGGATTGCGTCGTAGATGGCAGGCATATCCGCGTTCAGGGCATGGACTTCCCAGCCCAGTTCTCCTGCGAAGGACACACGGATCAGATGGGCAGGCTGCCCGGCCACAGTGGCGCTTTGATGGGTCAGCCATCCCAGCGACAGGTCGGCATCGGTCAGACCCGAAAGAACCTCGCGCGATTTCGGGCCGGTCACGATCAGCGTGTCGCGTGTTGTGGTGACATCCTCGACACTGACGCCAGCGGGCATCGCGGCTTTCAGGATATCACGGTCATGCCACTGTGCCGTTGCGGCGGTGATCATGACGAACTCGTCCTCGCCCAGTCGCAGGCAGGACATTTCGGTCAGGATGCGACCTCGCGGATCAGAGATGTAGACCAGGTTGATACGACCGACTTTGGGCAAGCCGCCCGCGACCAGCCCGCGCAGCGCTTCGGCCGCGCCGTCACCCTTGACCATGAACCGAGAGAACCCGGGCAGGTCCAGCACGCCGCAATGGTCACGCACCGTCTCGCATTCTTCCTTGACCCGCTGCTCCCACGGACCCGAACGTCCCCAGGTATGGGTGGCATCCAACGAGGTATCGTCGCCCGGCTTCGCGAACCAGTTGGCGCGTTCCCAGCCGTTATAGGCCCCCATGACACCACCCTGCGCGATGATCTTGTCATGCACTGGAGACAGCTTCTTGTCTCGCGCGGCAGGCCATTCGTGGTGGGGGAAGTGCATGGCGTATTCGTTTCCATACACCTCCAGACCCTTCTGGTTACAGTAGTCCTGATCGGTATAATCTGTGTATCGGCGCGGATCGACGGCCCACATATCCCATTCGGTGGCGCCATCAACGATCCATTCCGCCAGCACCTTGCCGGCGCCCCCGCCCTGCGCGATGCCAAAGGTAAAGGTGTGGGCTTCAAACGCGTTCTTCACACCCGGCATTGGGCCGATCAGGGGCAGACCGTCCGGCGCATAGGGGATCGGGCCATTGATAACGCGGCCAACGCCCGAGGTCGCCATCAGCGGCACCCGCTCCATCGCATAGGTGACAATGTCTTCGATCCGGTCCAGATCGTCGTTCCAGAGTTGGAACGAGAAATCCTCGGGCATCGGGTCATCTTCGGTCATCCAGTGGCCCTTACAGTTGGGCTCATACGGGCCGAGATTGAAGCCGTGCTTCTCTTGTCGCAGGTAGTAAGAGATATCCACGTCGCGCAGTAGAGGCAGCTTCTTCCCACCATTTTCCTTCGACCACGCTTCAACCTCGGGGACTTCGTCGGTCAGCAGATACTGATGGCTCATGACCATGGCGGGCACGGTGCGGCCGCCGAAGGGCTTGAACCATTCACCCACGCGCTGTGCGTAGTATCCGGCGGCATTGACCACATAGTCACAGTCGATATCGCCTTTTTCAGTATGCACGGTCCAGGTGCCATCATCATGCTGGGTCACACCTGTCGCAGGGCAGAAGCGGATGATCTTTTGACCCATATCGCGGGCCCCTTTGGCCAGCGCCTGTGTCAGCTGGGCCGGATCGATATCACCATCTGTTGGGTCATACAGAACACCTTCAAGATCATGCGTTTCTAGGAACGGATAGCGTTCCTTGGCCTCTTCCGGGGTCCACATTTCCATCGGAATGCCCTGATACCGGCCCATCGCCATGGCGCGTTCGAATTCCTGCATCCGCTCTTTGCTATGCGCCAGCCGGATCGAACCCGACTGGTGATAGTTCATCGGATAGTCGACTTCATCGCCCAGACGCGCATAGAGCTCGGTCGAGTAGCGCTGCATGTTCATGATTGCCCATGAGGTCGAGAAGGTCGGCACGTTGCCGGCGGCATGCCAGGTCGAACCCGCAGTCAGCTCGTTCTTTTCCAGCAGGACGCAATCGGTCCAGCCTTTCTTGGCAAGATGATACAGGGACGAGGCCCCCACCACGCCGCCGCCGATGATAACCACGCGGGCCTTTGTCGGAAAATCATTCATGTCATTCAGTCCCTGTTACTGTGCCTCTTGAGGCAGGTCGTCCGTGATGTCGTAGTAGTCGCCCTTGTCAGCCACAAAGATGTGGCGGGCGAGTTGCAATCCGGTGGGCGCGTCAAACGCCCCCATAGATATCGAAATTGTGTCTTCGTCATTGTGCTGCCAGAAAAGGAATGAGCCACACGCGCCGCAAAATCCACGACGGGCGGTGTCAGAGGCTTCGAACCACTTCAACGTGTCATCGGCGGTAAAGCTTAGGTTGTCCTCATGCGTCCAGGTCGAGGCCCAAACATGCCCAGATTGCTTGCGGCACTGGCCGCAATGGCAGGCCGAAGGTGGCGACAATTCTCCATCAATCTCAAAGGCTACAGAACCGCAGAGACAAGATCCGGAATACATGGTGTTACCCCCTTGCTGCGGGCGTAGAGCTGGCCCCCAGCAACACGCCATAGATGATGAAACAGGTCGCCATGACGCGGCGCACCCAGACATTGAACACAGCACCCAAGGCTGCTTTGCCCATCATTGCGCCCAACAATGTGAAGCCTGTATAGCTGAGCGTGGTGATCGCCAGCGCGGTGGGCATAATCACCCCCATTTGCTGCCAGACAGGTACGTCGGGCTGCACAAATTGTGAAAAGGCGGCAAGGTATCCGGCCACGCTTTTGGGATTGATTGTCGCAACGGCCAACGCGTGAAGATAGATGTGGCTTGCGGGTCTTTCACTGGCCGGTGCAGGCTTGGCTGCGTTCATCCAGCCGCGTATCCCGAGCCAGATCAAGAAACCGGCGCCGATCAGTTTTGCAATGAAGAACCCGGTCGGAGAGGCAGCAATCAGCGCTGTGACACCTAGCGCCGAAAAGATAAGAAACGCGCTTGCCTGCGTCAGGATCGCAAGAACCCCCAGCATAGCCTTGTGAAGTGGCAAGCTCATCCCGTTTGAGATGCAATTGACCGCGTTCGGCCCCGGCGTGGTCACAAACACCACCCAGAACAGCGCGAATATGGTCCAGGCTTCAAAGCTCATCAATACACCGGCGGGGCGATCACCCAGATAGCCACCGCAGGCTCATCATAGGGGTTCGCCCATTGATAGGGTTCATGCTTGATCCGAAAACTGTCACCCGGTCCGACGGCGTACTGGCGCGCACCGATGGTCAGATCCAGCCGGCCCGAGATCATATATCCAACTTCCTGCGTCGGTCGATTGGCAGGCTTTTGCATTCTTGATCGGGGCTCAAAGGTGGAATGGACCATTTCGAAATCGTCTGTCAGATCGGGCGAAAGCAACTCTTCAATCAGCCCTTCCTCGCCCGAGCCCATAGGTCGGCGTGTACCGGCGCGAACCACATAACCTTGCTCTTCCGCGGGCACCGACGAATGCGCAAACAACATCGACATCGGCACACCCAGGCATTCTGCAATCTGGCGCAGGTCCGAGATCGACGGGTCGGACATGTCGCGCTCAACCTGGCTGAGCCACCCGACGGAGCGGTTAAGACGCTCGGCAATCTCGGACAAGGTTAGCCCGCGCGCCTTGCGCAAGGCGCGCAGGTCCGCTCCGAGTGTGGCGCTTTGCGGGGCCTGACTGTTCAAAGTGCGCTCCGAATCTCGTGAAATTTACATCTCGTTTTTCACGATGGCGCAGTTCCGTGAAATTTCCAAGAGTTTTTTCACGTACGTTTACGCCGTGTTGCCTCACTGAAGTGAGACGCGTGTGCTACCCGCCAAATGTCTGGGTCAGGATCGATTCAAGGTGATCTGCATCGGTTTGATCAAATGCGTCCGGCTGGTCGCTATCAATGTCAAATACTGCGATTACCTCACCCGTGGCATCACGCACCGGCAGAACCAGCTCGGACCGGGTAGACGAGGCACAGGCGATATGGCCGGGAAATGCGTCCACATCCGGCACCAGTTGCACCGCACCCGTGCGCGCGGCAGCCCCGCAAACACCGCGTTCGAACGGGATGACCAGACAGCCATGGCCCCCCTGATACGGTCCGATCTTCAGCAGACCGGGCTCGGTCACGCGGTAGAACCCGGTCCAGTCAAACCGATCATCGGAATGATGCACCTCGCAGGCGATAGTGGCCATAAGGGCAACATGATCAGTTTCCCCCTCGGTCAGGGACGCGATGGTTTTGGCGAGGGTGTTGTAGTCGACGGTCATGACGCACTTTCCGGCAGAGGATACGAGAACCAGCCTCGTATCCCCGAACTATGTGGAAAATGATAGAGCGTCAAACTCGTTCAATTGCGATAGCGGTGCCTTCCCCCCCGCCAATACAAATCGCTGCGACACCGCGTTTGAGGTTCCGTTTTTCAAGCGCGTTCAGCAACGTAACCATGATCCGCGCGCCCGATGCGCCAATGGGATGACCCAGCGCGCAGGCGCCGCCATTCACATTCACCTTCTCACGTGGCAATCCCATTTCATGCATGAAAGCCATGGGGACGACGGCAAAGGCTTCGTTCACCTCCCACAGATCGACATCCTCGGTCGACCAACCGATCCGATCCAGCAGTTTCCGCGCTGCGGGAACCGGAGCCGTCGTGAATAGACCCGGTGCTTGCGCATGACTGGCGTGGCCCAGGATGCGCGCACGGACAGTCAGAGCCTGCGCTTCGGCCTGGGCCGCAGACGCCAGCACCAACGCGGCAGCACCATCCGAGATTGAGGAAGCGTTGGCCGCAGTGACTGTGCCATCCTTGCGGAAGGCAGGTTTCAGGGTCGGGATTTTCTCAGGTCGGGCGGATTTAGGCTGCTCATCCGTGGACTGGGTCACCTCACCCTTGCGGGTGCGCACCGATACGGGCGTGATCTCTTGGTCGAAGGCGCCGTTTTCCTGTGCAGCCAATGCGTTAGACAAAGATTGCAGGGCGTATTCGTCCTGCGCCTCGCGCGTGAATTGATAGGCCTCGGCACAGTCTTCGGCAAAGGTGCCCATCAGGCGGCCTTTGTCATAGGCGTCTTCTAGACCATCAAGAAACATGTGATCGACAACCTGACCATGCCCGATACGCGCGCCCCCCCGCATTTTGGGCAACAGATAGGGGGCATTTGTCATGCTCTCCATTCCGCCCGCAACCATCAGGTGCGCATGGCCCAGCGCGATCTGATCAAAGGCCATCATGGCAGCTTTCATGCCCGACCCGCACATCTTGTTCAGCGTTGTTGCGGGCACGTCTTCGCCCAAACCAGCTGCAAACCCGGCCTGGCGCGCGGGGGCCTGCCCCTGGCCTGCGGGAAGAACACAACCCATAAGAACTTCATCCACTGTCTGGGTGCCTGCCTGCGTAAGGGCTGCCCGGATCGCCGTTCCACCAAGCTCCGCCGCCGAGACGCCATCAAACATGCCCTGAAACCCACCCATCGGGGTACGAGCGGCCCCTGCGATCACAACATCTTTCATCCCGGCTTTCCTTTGTTCGATTTCCGCACCCTGAATACCGAATGGTAAGATTTGCCGTCTAGCGTATTTCTACGACGTAGTTTTAGCGAAGAGGGCGGTCACAATGGGTCTGACCAGTAAAACGACCGGGGCCACTCAGGTCATAACAGTTGAATCTGACCGAATCGATGCTGCCATGGCCATCCAGTTCAAAGAGGATATGCGGCGCGAAACCGAAACGGAGTGCGACCGCGTCATACTAGATCTGACAGGGGTCGAATTCATCGACTCGAGCGGACTGGGTGCCATCGTTGCCTCGATGAAGCAGCTTGGGGACGGGCGCAGGCTGGATTTGTCAGGCCTGCAACCGGTTGTCGAAAAGGTCTTTCGCCTGACGCGCATGGACACAGTGTTCAAACTGTTCACCACTCTGGACGACGCTTTGGCAGAGACGTTGGACTGATCTGGCAGGAGTGGACTGCGTGACGCCGATACGGAACGAAACCTGCCTGGAGCTCAGCTTTCCCGCCACAGAGGTGGAAGCCAGCGCTGGGATTGCACAGCTCAGCGCTGGGCTATCGCAGCAGGGATTGCCTGATCATATGGCAGATGATGTTAAGATTGCCCTGGCCGAGGCAATCAATAACGTCGTTGAACATGCCTATGACGGGATAGCGCCCGCTAAGGTACAGGTAACCTGTCGGCTGGAACGCGACCGATTGGACATTTTGATCTCGGACACCGGGAACCCGATGCCCGGGTATCAATTGCCTGACGGGACCCCTGCCTCGGTCGAAACGGACCTACAGGATTTGCCTGAAGGCGGTTTTGGTTGGTTTTTGATCAATCAGTTGACCAGTGATATCTGCTATGAGCGACACCAGGGATGCAATCGCCTGTCCCTAAGGTTCGACTTTGAACGCCAGCCTTAAATGCAGACATAACGCCACAATAACGCCTTTTTCGAACCATTGTGGCGCCGCAAACAACCATCATAAAGTGACTCGTAGCTCAGATAGCTTCCCTCGGCGCCAAGTGTCACAGCCCCCACCCAGTGAACGGCGCCGAGGAACCTCCCTCACCTTGAAATCACTGGACAATCCCTCCCCTCACTTTACCTTCGCCACGGTTAGGAAGAGGAGAGAATTCATGCGCGATTTGCACCTGCCTGGACGGTCCGAGGTTCTGGCAACTGAGGGTATGTGCGCAACATCGCATCCTCTGGCGGCGAAGGCCGCGCTTGATATTCTGGCGCAAGGCGGTAACGCGATGGACGCCGCCATCGCCGGGGCGGTTCTGCTGGGCTTTTGCGAACCACAAATGACCGGGCTGGGCGGCGATTGCTTTGTCCTGTTCAATCGGGCGGGTGAGAACAAGGTTCGCGCACTGAACGGATCAGGCCGAGCCCCGGCCAGGGCGAATGCTGATGCATTGCGCGCGCGGTCGCTGACCGCGATCCCCCTGACCAGCGCCGATGCGGTAACAATTCCCGGCGCGATCGACGCGTTTTGCCATCTGTCTGAAACTGAAGGGCGGCTAGGTCTGGACGCAATTCTGCAACCCGCCATCCACTATGCCGAGTTGGGTGTTCCAGTCGCGCCACGCGTTGCATTCGACTGGAAAAGCGGTGCGGCAACCCTGCAAGGGGCTGCCAAACAGCACTATCTGATTGATGGACAGGTGCCCAAGATTGGTCAGGTTTTCCGATCCCCCGGTCAGGCCGAGGTGTTGCGCCGCCTCGCCAAAAACGGGCGCGAGGCCTTTTACACAGGTGAAATTGCGCAGGATATGCTGGCTGCCCTGTCTCAACTCGGAGGTGTCCACACTGCCGATGATTTTGAACGCACCGACTGCACGCCAACAGACCCGATGAGCGGCAGCTACGGCGGCATTGATCTGGTTGAACATCCACCGAACGGACAAGGCGCAACCGCCATCCTGCTGCTGAACATCCTGAAACACTTCGATTTGGTGCGCATGGATCCGTTTGGCGCAGAACGGGTTCATATCGAGGCGGAGGCCACCAAGCTAGCCTATGATGCCCGCAACCGTTTCATCGCCGATCCGGACCACACCGCGCGCGCGGAACAATTCCTCGACTCAGACGTAGCCGAACGCCTCGCTGCGCTGATTGATCCCAAACGCGCAATGGGGTCTCCCGCACCGCTGACCGAAGCCATTCACAAAGACACGGTTTACATCACAGTTGTTGATCGGGACCGGATGGCCGTGTCGCTGATCTATTCGATCTTTCACAGTTTCGGTTCAGGGATTGCCTCGGAGAAATACGGCATTCTGCTGCAAAACCGTGGGGCAGGCTTCACGCTTGAACGCGGTCATCCCAACGAACTGGGCGGTGGGAAACGCCCGATGCACACAATCATACCGGGCATGCTGACCGAGAAAGGGCGCATCATGATGCCGTTTGGCGTGATGGGCGGGGCCTATCAGCCAACGGGCCACGCCCGGTTTGTATCGAACCTGACGCATTTCAAACTTGGGCTACAAAACAGCATTGATGCCCCCCGCGCCTTTGCCGATGGGGGAGTTCTGAAACTGGAACGTGGATTCTCAGAGAAGGTCGCTCAACAATTGGCAGACATTGGCCACACTGTCACGATTCCAGAAACCCCGCTTGGCGGGGCTCAGGCTATTCGAATCCGCGAGGATGGTGTGTTGGAAGGCGCCAGCGATCCACGCAAGGATGGATGTGCACTCGGCTACTAGACACAGCCGCCTTGGACCCCTCGGGCCCAAAGGTTCAGTTCAGATGAAAGTGCAGCGGGTAGGACCCATCTTCGAAAGGACCAAACATATTGGGGATATCCGGATGCTCGACCGGCTCGCCCGATTGATCCTCGATCAGATTTTGTTCTGAAACATAAGCGACATAGAAAGATTGATCATTCTCGGCCAGCAGATGATAGAACGGTTGGTCCTTGATCGGCCGACTGTCTTCGGGGATGGCTTCGTACCATTCCTCGGTGTTCGAAAACTCTGGATCGACGTCAAAAATCACCCCTCGGAAGGGATGTTTTTTATGTCGAACAACCTGTCCCAGGCCGTATTTGGCGTGTGTCTTTAGCATTGTTTCAGCCCCCAAAGCAGTTACTACCTCTTTCCGGGCGGAAAAGCCAATCATTGATCTGAAATTCGGGGAAACAGTCTGTGAACCTTCTACTGACAGTGTTCGAAATCGTCGCGCCGGTCTTCATTCTGGCCGGGATCGGCTTTGCCTGGATCAAGTTGGGGTTCGAATATCGACTGCAATTCGTCACCCGATTTGCCATGACATTGGCGGTCCCCAGCCTGATCTTTGTCGCCCTTATGCAAACCGAGATACCCGGCGGTGACCTGTCGCGCTTTACCATCGCTACGATCGTCGCCAACCTTGTTCTGGCAGCTGTCTTCTGGGTCCTCGTTCGCATGCTGAAACTGGACCAGCGCACCTATCTGTCACCGCTGATTTTTGGCAATACCGGTAATCTGGGGTTGCCCTTGTGCATCTTCGCCTTTGGTCAGGCAGGTCTGGGATATGCTGTGATTTTCCTGTCGGTGACGGCTTTGTTTTCCTTCACCTACGGTATCTATTTGGTTGCCGGAAAAGGCGCGCATGGTCAGGTGATCCGACAACCCATGGTCTGGGCCACGATTCTCGGCGCACTGTTTTTGTGGCGCGGGTGGGAGACTCCGGTTTTTTTGACCAACACGTTGGATTTGCTGGGGCAAATGGCTGTGCCGTTGATGCTGGTCACTGTTGGTGTCGCTATTGCCCGGCTCACAACGCGTAGTCTGGGTCGCGCAGTCTGGCTGTCCCTTCTGAAAGTCGCTGTCTGCTTTGCGCTGGGTTGGTTTGTTGCTGTTGCATTCGATCTTGAAGCGATCGCCTTTGGTGTGCTGGTCCTGCAGATGTGTACTCCGGTCGCGGTCACATCTTATCTGTTGGCCGAACGGTTTGAAGCGGATGCAGATGCGGTGGCCGGGATGGTTATGGTGTCAACGTTGGTGTCCGTTGCAACACTGCCACTTGTTTTGGCGCTTGTGCTCTAGCGATTGTGATTCCATCCACGCTCAATCTGCGCTAGAATGCCCGAAAAAAGGCATGAGGCACATGAGCAGATTTCTTTTCGTACTCCTTGGGGTGCTGCTTTTGGCATCCTGTGGGGGTGGTTCTAAGCAACCGCCCAGCAGATTGAATGACGCGTGCAGTATTGCGCGCGAAAAGCCCGACTATATCCGGGCCTTCCAAAAAACCGAGCGTAAATGGGGTGTTCCCGTTCATGTTCAGATGGCCACAATCTATCAGGAAAGCCGCTATCGCCACGATGCGCGTACGCCGCACCGCTATGTTCTGGGTGTCATCCCGATGGGCCGTCAAAGCAGCGCCTATGGCTATGGTCAAGCCCTGGATGGCACGTGGGAGCAGTACCAGCGTGAAACCGGCCAGCGCCGCGCCAAGCGAGATCGGATCGGCGATGCATCGGACTTTATTGGTTGGTACATGAACAAAAGCTACGAGCGGAATGGCATCCACCCCTCCGACACGCGTAACCAGTACCTAGCCTATCACGAAGGGCACACGGGGTATGCGCGTGGCAGCTACAATCGCAAATCCTGGTTGCTTGGCGTAGCCAGCGACGTGGATGCGCGCGCTGATATGTACCAGTCACAGCTGGCAAACTGCCGATATTAAGCGTGATGGGGTCAGCGGTTTTGCTGACCCTTATTCGCTATTTGTCTGAAAAGAGATCCTGGTCAAAGGTACCGCCCTTGTTCAGCGGGCCCAGCAGCACCGTGGTTTGGGTGCCTGCATTGTCGTGGATCACCCATTTCCGCAGCTCAACAGGATTGTCGGTAAACATCAGCTCGATCCGGCCTGAGTCTGGGTTCTTGGGATCCTGCGCCGTGACAACCGTTGCCGTACCGTCAAACTCGTGCCCAACCACCATATTAGCCTGCCCCAGGTTGACGTTCCGTGCCAGAACCAGAGACAGCGGTGTGCGCTTGAGCGGATATTGCTCGGGCGGTTGGTTCGATTTGGGATCGAAGATCAGAACACTGCCCGTCCGCGCCAGAACAACAGCGCTGTCCGGCGGATCATATTCGAACCGCATCTTGCCCGGTCTTTGAATCCAAAGCTGGCCGGTGCTCAGCGAGCCATCGTCATTGACCTGGGTAAAGCTCGTCTGAACCGTTTTCATTTGGTTCAGGTAGTTCGAAATCTCTGACAATGGCAGTTTGTCCGCCGCCCAGGCCGCAGGCGCGGCCAATGTCAGTGCAAGGGCAAAAGCAATCTGTTTCATAAGGTTCAGATAAGCCTTTTGCCCTTGTTATTAAATATCCTACTGCTCGGGGACGAGGATTTCCCGCTTACCGACGTGATTTGCCGCCGAAACAACGCCTTCGTCCTCCATCTGCTCAACCAGCCGGGCGGCTTTGTTGTAACCGATGGCAAGTTTCCGCTGGATGTATGAGGTCGAGCATTTGCGATCCTTGATCACAATTGCCACCGCTTGGTCATACAACGCATCTTCGCCGTTGGTGTTGCCACCAGTGTTCAGCCCCAAAACGGCGTCTATGTTGTCGGCCTTTTCTTCGGCCGGTCCATCGACGACGCCGCTCATGTAATCCGGCGGGCCGAATTGCTTCAGGTGGTTTACGATTTCCTCGACCTCTTCATCCGAGACAAACGGTCCGTGGCAACGGGTGATCTTGGCGCCACCCGCCATATAGAGCATGTCACCCTGCCCCAGCAGTTGCTCGGCGCCCATCTCACCCAGAATGGTGCGGCTATCGACCTTCGAAGTTACCTGGAACGAAATCCGCGTCGGGAAGTTTGCCTTGATCGTACCGGTGATCACGTCGACCGAGGGGCGCTGCGTGGCCATAATCAGGTGAATACCCGAAGCCCGCGCCATCTGCGCCAGACGCTGGATGCAGGCCTCGATCTCTTTGCCGGCGACCATCATCAGATCGGCCATCTCATCAACGATGACCACTATATAGGGCATCGCCTCGGGCGCGAATTCTTCAGTCTCGAACATCGGTTCGCCGGTTTCATCGTCAAACCCGGTCTGGACTGTGCGCGAGAACATCTCACCCTTGGACAGCGCATCCTTCACGCGCCCATTATAGCCCGCGATGTTACGCACGCCCATTTTGGACATCTTGCGATACCGATCCTCCATCTCGCCCACGACCCATTTCAGGGCGACAACCGCTTTTTTCGGGTCGGTCACCACGGGGGACAACAGATGCGGGATGCCGTCATATACGGACAGTTCCAGCATTTTGGGGTCGATCATGATCAGGCGGCATTCATCCGGGCTCAGCTTGTACAACAGCGACAGGATCATCGTGTTGATCGCCACCGATTTACCCGAACCCGTGGTCCCGGCGATCAGCAGGTGAGGCATCTTCGCAAGGTTCGCCACGACAGACTCACCGCCAATATCCTTGCCCAGCGCCAGTGGCAGTGCATGGTTACCGTCACCAAAATCACGGCTGGCAAGGATCTCGCGCAACACCACCATCTCACGATTTTCGTTAGGTAGTTCGATCCCAATGACCGAGCGGCCCGGCAGAGTCGAAACCCGCGCCGACAAGGCAGACATCGAGCGTGCGATATCGTCGGCCAAACCAATCACACGGCTGGCTTTAAGGCCCGGCGCTGGTTCCAGTTCGTACATGGTGACCACGGGACCGGGGCGGACGCTGACGATCTCACCTTTGACGCCATAATCGTCCAGCACGTTTTCCAGCATCCGCGCATTTTCCTCCAGCGCTTCGTCGCTCAGGTGGTGGCGCTGAATGGTGGATGGGTTGGACAACAGGCCCAAGGGGGGCAATTCGAAATCTGAATGCCGCTCCTCAAAGGACAATGTCGGCTGCGCCTCGGCCTGCGCACGGCGTGATGGCTGCGGCGTGCGACGCACGGGCTGGGCAACCACCGGCTTGCGCGGTTCAGCCACCGGGATTTTCATCGCAGGACGCGCCTGCGGTTCAGATGCATGCATATCTTCGAACACGGTATCGTCGTCTTCAAGTTCCGGCTCAGCCGCAAAATCCTGATGCAGCGGTTCTTGCCACTCTGTCGTGGCATCGGCGCTCAGCGTCGGCTCGGGTGGCAGATCGGTCCAGCTCATCGGCGGTTCGGGCGGCAGTTCCGCCGCAGCACCTGTATTCAGGATCAGGGGATCCGGCCCTCGGCCCCGGCCTTTGGTCAACGGCAGGTTCGGATCGGGCTCAGGCGTCATTTCGCCGGTCGCCACCTTGCGATTACGTACCGCTGCCGAGATCTTCGAGCGGATGCGATCTTCGCCCGGCATTTCGTCAAAACCTTCGACCGGCATCGCTTCGATCAATTCCGGTTCAGGCATCGGATCAGGGCGGCGGATCAAGGCTGGCATACGGGCCAGCAGGCCAGTTTTGGGGGCAGGTTCGTCCGCTTCCTCTTCCAGCTCTTCAAAGACGGGATCACCAAAAGCAACCGCATCCTGCAAGACAGGCTCAACCCGCGCTGCTCGGTGCTCTTTCCACTGCGCGCGACGATCCCGAGCCGCTTGCGCCGTGGCCGAAGCTCCACGACCCAGCAGGGTCATCAGCATGTCATAGGACACCACCAAGCCCAGCAGGAAGGCCCTAAACCCGCGCTGTACATCACTTCTGGTGAAGCCCAGGACGAAGACACCCAGCGCAAGCATGCCAAGCGCCATAACCAATGACATCAGTTTGACAACAAAAGCCGACGAGATCGGGAGAATCAGCAGGATAAAGCCCAGCACAGTATCACCACCCAAGCCGCCCAGGCCGTAGCTGTGGGTCGCGCGCCAGGCCTCTCCGGGCACCAGCGTTGCTGCGTAGACGGCCAGAACTGCGATCCAGATAGGTGCAAAGATCAGCCGGGCAATGGCGCGATCCTCACCGAAATGACCGGCGAACCGCACGCCCCATACGATCAATGCCAGGGCAAAGCCCCAGCTACCCCAGCCCACAACCATAAAGGAAAACGCTGCAATCCAGGCACCGACCCGGCCCATCCAGTTCTGCACCGGCGCATCGGTCGAAACCATCCAGTTCGGGTCCTCTGGCGTATAGGACCAGATCATCGCCGCTGCAGCCAGACCCAGCAGGATCAGTGCAATACCGATCAGTTCTTTGCTGCGTCGCTCGATGGCGGCCTGTGTGGTGCTGTCCAGCAGTGGATCGCGGTTGCGCGCGTTCAATGATGCCATTTTGCCCTCGTACCTCACGAATAGATACAGTCGCGGAGCGTGATCAGCCCGCGCTGCAACTCTGTTTTTGGGGCCACCATAGCGGCCCGAATAAAATGCTCGCCCGGGTTTTGCCCCGGGTCGCCCTGAGAAAGATATGCGCCTGGCAGGACCCGTACTCCGGTCTCTTGCCACAGCTTCAATGCGGTCTCTTCACCGTTTTCGACCGGCAACCACAGGAAAAATCCGGCCTCAGGCGGCATATAGCCTTGCACATTGGCAAAGACCTGATCCGCAAGATAGTATTTTTCCTGATAGAGCGCGCGGTTTTCGACTACATGCGTCTCATCCGCCCAAACCCGCGCGGCAGCGGCTTGCAGAGGCAAAGGCAACGGCGCACCGGCGTAGTTGCGTAATTGTTTGACGCGCCTGATGGTTTCCGGCCCACCCGCGATTAGGCCGGACCGCAGACCAGCCAGATTTGAACGTTTCGACAAGGAGTTGAACAGGGTGATCCGTTCGGGATCAGCGCCCATCTCTTGCGCGACGGTCAGAACGCCAGTGGGGGCCTCATCCCGGTAAATCTCGGAATAGCATTCATCCGCAAAGATGCGGAAATCGTATTTCTCGGCCAACGCAATCAGCTCGGCCCAGTAGTCACGTGATGCCACTGCGCCCTGTGGATTGGCCGGAGAACAGATGTAGGCAATCGCCGTTCGGTTCAGCACGTCCTCGGGAAGCCCGGCATAATCGGGCAGATGGCCCGTAGCCGCAGTCGCAGGCACAAAGACAGGCTCGGCCGCAACCGAGATCGAGGCGACCATGTAGACCTGATAAAACGGGTTCGGGCACAGAACGACCGGCTTTTGCCCATTCTTCTGCTCGGGGCACAGGGCCATCGCGGCGTTATACAGCCCCTCACGCGTGCCGTTCAGGGCCATCACATTGGTGTCGGGGTCCATACTCACGCCATAGCGGCGCTTGATCCAGTCGGTGATCGCACCGCGCAGCTCGGGCGAGCCTTCGTTGGGCGGATAACCCAGAAACCCTGCCGCGTTCTCAGTGATGACATCTGTCACCCAAGCAGGGAAATCATGCATCGGCGCGCCGATGGTCATGTGAATGACATCTCCGCCCGGCTGGTGATGATCCAACAAGGTGCGCAGACGCGGGAATGCATATTCCGGTAGGTTCGAAAACCGCTCGGGAAAATTCATAACTACTGCCTCAAGATCGGGATCGTTTTCGCCCCGTTTTTTGACAGATTACAGATCACACCCCACCCCGTCCAGACAAAGAGACGTCGAATCAGGGGATTGTGGTATTCAGGCCAATGCAGATTCGGCGGCTGATCCCAGCCGCAGCAGGGCCTCTTCCGACCCTGGATAGCCCAGCATCATCAACCCGCACCCGGGTGTTCCGGTCGGCAGGGTCAGGGCGGCCAGCCCCATCAGGTTGCCAATGCGGGTGTTGCGCAGGGCCAGCAGATTCTCGGTTACATAGTAATCGTGGTCGCTCATCAACCGGTCCAGATTGGGCGGCAAAATGGGCGCTGTGGGGGCTAGGACCGCGTCGAATTCGGCGGTGGCCGCATCCCATGCAGCCCGACAAGCTTTCAGCTTGGACCAAGCCGCGACATAGTCCGGCCCGGAATGGGCCTGTCCCATGCGGAATCGTTCGAGTATCTCGGGATACATCGCATCGGGATTGGCTTCGATCACGTCTTTCCACAGGCCGTAGGCTTCGGTGGTATAAAGCACTCCCGACAGACCCATCGCATCGTTCAACTCGGGCACCTCAAGCGGAACAATCTCGGCTCCTGCATCGGCCAGGCGTTGTAACGCCCCCTCATAAGCTTTGCGCGGTTCATCCCTTAGGTCATCTTTGGCCACGTTTTGAAGATCAGCAAAGCGGCGTCCAACCAGTGAGGCACCGCGCAGATCAGCGGGCGCGCCGCCCTCGAGCAAGGCCAGCATATGCGTTGCATCCTCGACCGACCGCGCCAGTGGACCGACAGTGTCGAAGCGCAAGCACAATGGCACAGTCCCTTCCAGGCTGACCCGCCCCGCGGTGGTTTTCAGCCCCACCAGATTGTTCCACGCCGACGGAATGCGAACAGACCCGCCGGTATCCGATCCGATCCCGCAGGCCGCCAACCCCCAGGCCACCGAGGCCGCTGCACCCGAAGATGAGCCGCCCGGCACAGCCTCTTCATCATCAACGCAAGGCGGAGTGCCAGTGATCGGGTTCAGACCAAGCCCGGAAAACGCAAGCTCACTCATATGGGTTTTGCCCAGACAAACCGTGCCCATCGCGGTTGCGTTCCGCACAACCACGGCGTCTGCTTCGGGCACACGGCCTTTCAACAGGGCGGATCCCGCCTCGGTCCCAATACCGGCGGTATCGAACAGATCCTTCCAACTGATCGGAACGCCATCCAACAGCGACCGGCGCAAACCCAAAGCGGCGCGGTCCTTTGCAGCCTTCGCCTCGGCCCGTGCGCGATCATGGGTGACGCGCGCATAGATACGATCACGATGCGGATGGGCGTCAATGGCGGCTAGGTAGGTTTCGGTCAGCTCGACCGGGTCGATCTGCCCCATGCCAATACCTCGACCCAGATCACAGGCTGTTATCGTCAACCATTCCTGCATCACCGCGCTCCTTCTTTTTTGGCTGAACCGGACGGTAGCGACAGGACCGCACATGGACAATCCCGAAAGGGCGCGCATAGTGCAGGGCATGACACGAGGCTCTGACATTCTGATCGTTGGCGGAGGGCTAAATGGCCCCGCCTTGGCCCTGGCACTGGCTCAGACCGGTCATTTGGTCACGGTGATTGATGCACTGGCCGAAAAGACACGTAAGAATGCGGGTTTTGACGGGCGGTCCTATGCTTTGGCGCTGGCCTCTCAGCGGTTGCTGGATGCAATCGGGATATGGGATCGGGTTGCTGAACACGCTCAGCCAATGCTTGAAATCAAGGTCACCGATGGGCATGCGGGCTTAGGCCCGTCGCCCTTTTTCATGCATTTCGACCACGCCGAAATCGAAGAAGGCCCGATGGGCTACATGGTCGAGGATCGCCACCTGCGCCGCGCGTTTCTGGACGCGATGGCCAAGGACGAACGCATCACCCTGATCAACGGCAAAACCGTTGTAGCGCAGGAAACGGGTACGAGCGGGGCCGTTCTGACACTGGATGACGGCACCACGATCGAAGGGCAGTTGCTGGTCGGCTGTGATGGTCGCCGCAGCGGTACGGCGGCGCGGGCAGGGATCAAGCGCACCGGATGGGACTATGGCCAAACCGCACTGGTTTGCGCGATTGAACATGAGTTGCCGCATCACGGCATCGCGCATCAGTTCTTCATGCCCCCAGGCCCCCTGGCCATTCTACCGCTAACCGGCAACCGCAGTTCGATTGTCTGGAGCGAACGGACAGAGACCGCGCATCAAATCAACGCCTTACCTGAGGCTGAGTATCTACAGGCACTGCGCCCAAGGTTCGGCGACTTCCTTGGCGATATACGCCTGCAGGGCGACCGATTCACCTATCCGCTGAACCTGACCATCGCCAATTCTTTCATCGCCGATCATCTGGCTTTGGTTGGAGACGCCGCACATGGGATGCACCCGATTGCCGGGCAGGGTCTGAACGCCGGTCTGCGTGACGTGGGCGCGCTGGCCGAAGTGCTGACACTGGCCGGGCGGCGGGGTGAAGAGATCGGCTCAACCCTAGTGCTGCAGCGGTATCAGGAATGGCGGCGGTTCGATACCGCCTCACTCGCCATGGCGACGGATGTGTTCAACAGGCTGTTTTCGAACGACAATCCGCTGCTTCGGCTTGGACGGGATATCGGGATGGGGATCGTTGGCTCACTGCCCGGATTACGCCGCGGTTTCGTACGCGAAGCGGCAGGGCTGACCGGGGACCTGCCAAAGCTTCTACAAGGGCGCGCGATTTAATCCAGCGGACGCGCCTCATCGACCAACATCACAGGAATGCCATTTCGGATCGGAAAGGCCAGCCCTGCGGCTTTGGACACCAGCTCCTGTTTTTCGGAATCATAATGCAAGGTGGTCTGTGTCTGAGGGCAAACAAGCGCCTCAAGCATATGGCGGTCAAAGGCGTTCGCGGAATCGCTCATTGCAAAGTTTCCTCATTTGATCCGCCGCGCATGGCGAATTCAATCAATGTCACCAATGTCTCGCGTCGGGTCCGCAGGCAAGGGGCCTCAAGCAGGGCTTGTTTGTCTTCCGGATCGAAATCCATCAGCATCGACAGAGAATTCACCAAAAGCTCATCATCCGCATCCTTGAGCGAATCCCAATCGGTCGATAACTGACGGGAGTCAAAAAACCGCTCCAGCAAGGTTAGGAACCGGGTTCGGTCGAACCTTTCATCCTTCTCGGATTTCCCAAGATCGCGGTCAAACCCCTCCCAAGAAACTTCACAGCGTCGATAGGGCGTGAACCCATCAAGCTCCGATTTGATGCGGAACCGGGACACCCCGGTCAGGGTGATCAGATAGCGCCCGTCTTCTGTTTCGGAGAACTGGGTAACTCGCCCCGCGCATCCAATCCGATGCAGCTTTTTCTCATCATTCAGAGACGGGTTTGGCTGAACCATTGCGATCAGCCGTTCCTTGGTCTTCAGCGCATCGTCCAACATCTGCAGGTAACGCGGCTCAAAGATATGCAGCGGCAGGCGAGATCGGGGCAGCAACAGCGCCCCGGGCAATGGAAAAACGGACACCGTTTCCGGCAGGTCAGCGGGATGCATCATGTATCCGAGTGTAGCTCTGATCGGGAATTAGGCAAATATCATCGAGCTGAGCTTGCGTCGCCCGTTCAGAACAATGGGATCATTGGGCTTGAGCGCATCGAAGATCGTGAACAGCTGAGCCTTAGCCGCACCGTCATTCCACTCACGATCCCGGCGGAACAGTTCCAGCAATTGCGCAACGGCGTCTTCGACATCCCCGTTGGCGTGCAGAGCTTGCGCCAGATCGAAACGCGCCTGATGGTTGTCAGGCTCGGCCTCGACTGTTGCCATCAGTTCAGCTACCGGCCCGGCATCCGCGGCCTGTTTCGCCAGTTCCAGCTGCGCATGGGCCGCCTCCAATTCGGGCGCGCTGGAGATTTCGGCAGGGGCTCCGTTCAGGATTGCCTCGGCCTGTTCCAGATCGTCGGATGCAATATGAGCACGCACCAACCCACCGTAGGCTGCCGCATGGTTGGGGTCTTCGCCCAGAATCGCCGAAAAGGTCTGCGCTGCATCAACAGCCGCGCCTTCGGCCAACATCTCTTCGGCAGCCTGTACGGCATCCTCTAACTGACCACCCGGGCTTTCGCCACCTGCGGCCTCGATCACACGGTCGACGAAGGCCTTGATCTCGGACCCCGCAACAGCGCCCTGAAACCCATCAACCGGCTGGCCTTTGAAGAACGCATAGACGGTTGGGATCGACTGAATGCGCATTTGCGATGCGATCATCTGTGCCTCATCCACGTTGATCTTAACCATCTTCACCGCGCCCTTGGCAGCGGTCACGGCCTCTTCCAGCAAGGGCCCAAGCGTCTTGCACGGGCCGCACCATGGGGCCCAGAAATCCACGATCACTGGGGTTTCCTGCGACGCCTCGATCACATCGGCCATAAACGTCGCCTCAGATCCATCCTTGATCAGATCGGTGGCGGCGGTGCTGTCTGAGCTGTTCAGAAGGTCCATGGCAAATACTCTTTCGTTCAAACTTGCGCCCTATATGCAACCGCTTGGCACAGAAACCAAGGGCCGAGTTGCACAGTTACAGATCGAAGCTGGCAAAGACCGGTGCGTGATCGCTGGGTTTCTCCCACCCGCGCGCGTCGCGCAGAATGCGGCTGGAATGGCCAGCGTTCGAAATATCCGGCGTGGCCCAGACGTGATCCAGCCGTCGCCCTTTATCTGCCGCATCCCAATCCCGCGCGCGGTAAGACCACCAACTATAAAGCTGCCCTTCGGAGATATCCTGACGGGTGATATCGACCCAACCGCCTGCATCCTGCGTCTCGCCCAGTTGCTCGACCTCGATCGGGGTATGAGAGACAACCTTGAGCAACTGTTTGTGCGACCAGACATCATCTTCGCGCGGGGCAATGTTCAGATCGCCGACCAGAATCGATTTCTCGGGTTTTTCCGCGTGGAACCAATCGCGCATGTCGGTGAGGTAGTCGAGCTTTTGCCCGAACTTCTCATTCACCTCCCGATCAGGCACATCCCCGCCCGCCGGGACATAGAAGTTGTGGATCGTCACCCCGTTCTCCAACCGCCCCGCGATGTGGCGGGCATGGCCAAGACCGGCAAAATCCTTATCGCCCACTTCCTCCATCGGCAGGCGCGACAGGATGGCAACACCGTTATAACCCTTCTGCCCACGCGCAACCATGTGGGTATAGCCCAGTTCCGCAAAGCCTTGGGTCGGGATCTTTTCAACCGGAGATTTACATTCCTGCAAACATAGCACATCCGGAGCCTCTTCCTGCAGCAATTTCAGCACGATAGGCTCACGCAAACGGACCGAGTTGATGTTCCAGGTGGCAAGGGTGAAGGGCATGGGTTGGGATTCCTCTATCGCGATTGGGCGAAGGTTAACGCGGTGCGAGATGGGGTTCCATGGAAAAACGAACCTGAACTGATTGCCACCTTTCAGTTACGCCCTGGTCAGAGTTGGAAGTGCACATGGTCGTCGTGGCGTGCAGCACGGCACCCCTGAAAGCGAATCTTCGAATGAGCAACGCCCAATCGAGTGACCAGATGTGGCTCCACAAAGATCTTTTGCACGCGATCATCGCGAGATAGGATTTCCAGCACGGCCCTCAATCGATCATCGTCCAGGTCATAATCATGCCAGAATGGCTGCAAAACATCCAAATTCCATCTTAAGGTTGGCCAACTGGCTCCGCAGTTTGACGGACCGTTTTCGAAAGCGAAGTACCCTATGGGTGAACGCGTTGCACCGGCCAGGTATCCTGCCGCATCAGAATAATAGAATGCAAGATCTGCCTTTTTGCCATCATCATGTGACAAATGTGGCAGCAATGGGAAACCGTTCCAGAAAGGGAAATTCGCATCCAGAACCAGAGTTTTGGTGCCGGGATAGACGCGGTCCATTTCCTCCGCTGTTTCAGTCAGCACATGCGCCAACTCGGGCGTGACATAGTGCCTGTTCAAAGCACAATAGAAATAGCTCTGTATTTGCAGAGGACCTTTGTCGAAGCAACTCAACGGAACACGACCGAACTGGGGCGCGACAACATGGGCCGCAATCGAAAGCCCCGCGTAGAATACGAGAAACGACATCAAGCGTCTTTTGAAGAGAAGGGCCGCAATCCATGCCACCCCCCCGATCTGCGTGAGCAGGGTTAGAAGAACAACAATTGCGATATGAAGAAACACCCGAAACATTCGCAATAGCTGGCACTCCTTTTCGTTCACCTCAATGGCGAAGTTATATGTAAACAAAAAAAGCCGGGCCATCAGGCCCGGCAGTCCAACAGGGAGGTACATGTCATAACCCGGACATGCGCGGGATGGGAGTAACCTAATTATGAGTGCAGAGTATCACTTTGATCCAAATCAATCCATAGGCGATCAAGACACTAATCGATATCCGCCCGATTCTGTGACCAAAAGGCGCGCATTGGACGGATCGGGCTCGATTTTTTGACGCAGGCGATAGATGTGCGTTTCCAGCGTGTGAGTCGTGACACCCGCGTTATATCCCCAGACCTCATGCAACAGCACATCGCGTGCGACAACCCCATCGGTCGAGCGGTACAGGAACTTGAGGATATTGGTCTCTTTCTCAGTCAGACGGATTTTCCGGTCTTCCTCGGTGATCAGCATCTTCATGGCTGGCTTAAACGTATACGGCCCCAGCACAAACACCGCGTCCTCAGATTGCTCATGCTGTCGCAGCTGTGCGCGGATACGGGCCAGCAGAACCGGGAATTTGAAGGGTTTCGAGACATAGTCGTTAGCGCCAGCATCCAGACCTAGTATGGTGTCAGCGTCGCTGTCATGGCCGGTCAGCATCAGGATCGGGCTTTTGACGCCCTGTTTGCGCATCAGGCGGCACAGCTCTCGCCCATCGGTATCAGGTAGACCAACATCCAGAATGACCAGATCGTAGATCGCCTCGCGGGCCCGCTCCATTGCTGATGCACCGTCCGAGGCTTCGAAGACGTCAAAGTCCTCGGTCATCACCAGTTGCTCACTGAGCGCTTCGCGCAGGTCTTCGTCGTCATCCACCAGCAGGATTTTCTTGAGCTGAGCCATCTGCGGTCCTCCTAAGCCTTTTCCATCACTTGCGTTTGGAATATGCAATCAGCAAGCTTTGCTGCAATCGTCTCACGCCTTCGTGTCGGACGCAGCGGAAATGTTTCACTTTTTCGGGTGAAACCGATAGTAATTCGCCGGATATTGTAAGGTATCATCGATGAGTCTTAGCCCTGATATGACCGAATTGCTGGCCCGCGCACGGGCCGATTTGCGCATGGGCGTGCCGGTGGCACTGACCGATGATAGCGGGTTTTGCGTGTTGGCCGCATCGACCGAGACGCTCAGCCCCCAACGGCTGGCCGATTTGCGCAAGCTTGGCGGCACGCCTGTTGTTGCGATCACCGGGCGGCGTGCCGAGACGCTGAAGGCGCGCGCCTATGACGGCGATCTGGCGCGGGTTCTTGTTCCTGCGGACGCAGATATCAGTTGGGTGCAAGCCGTTGCCGACCCATCGGACGACCTCAACGCGCCGATGAAAGGCCCGCTGATGACCGAGCGGCAGGGCAGCGCCAATCTGCATCGCATTGCCATCGCTCTGGCCAAATCGGCGCGTCTGTTGCCCGCTGCGGTGGTCGTTTCTGTCGAAAACGGCCGGTCCTTCGCGGCTGAGCGCGGGCTGACTTGCATCGATCACGCGCGCGCCGCGCCGCATTTGGCAGAACGCAGCGCTTTGCACGAAATCGTCGCCGCGCGCCTGCCGATGGAGGTGTCCGAAGCCGGGCGGTTGCATGTTTTCCGTCCTGAAGACGGGGGCGAAGAACATTACGCCGTCGAAATTGGACGCCCGGATCGCAGCAAGCCGGTCCTTGCCCGCCTGCATTCAGCCTGCTTCACGGGTGACCTGATGGGCAGCCTTAAATGTGATTGTGGGCCTCAACTACGTGGAGCTCTGGCGCAAATGGGGGATGAAGGCGCGGGCGTATTGCTCTACCTGAATCAGGAAGGTCGCGGGATTGGGCTGGCCAACAAGATGCGCGCCTATTTCCTTCAGGATCAGGGGTTTGACACGGTTGAAGCCAATCACCGATTGGGCTTTGAGGATGACGAGCGCGATTTCCGGCTGGGCTCGGACATCCTGAAATCGCTGGGTTTCAGCTCGGTTCGACTGTTGACAAACAACCCTGCCAAGATCGCTATGATGGAAAAAACCGGCATCGCTGTAACCGAGCGAGTCCCGCTGAAGGTCGGTGAAACTGCACATAACCGAGGCTATCTGGCCACCAAGGCCGCGAAGTCCGGGCATCTGCTGTGACACCTGGTGATCTGGTCCTAACCCCGCGCGGGGCCCGGTTCATGGGGCGCGTGTTTCCCTGTTCCATCGGGAAAGGAGGGCTCAGCAACGCAAAGCGCGAAGGCGACGGCGCGACGCCAACCGGAACCCATCGAATCGTAGGAATGCTTTATCGCCCTGATCGCATCTCACCGCCTGCCGGATGGGCCCAGCCCATTGGCCCTTGGGATCTGTGGTCAGATGATATGTCGGATGATAAATATAACTCTTTGGTCACAGCACCTTATGAGTGTAGTCATGAGAGACTGCGCCGCGCGGATCCGCTGTATGATCTGGTTTTGATCACCAACTGGAACTGGCCCAATGCGGTGCCGGGTTCCGGGTCAGCCATTTTTATTCATCAATGGCGCAGGCCCGGGTATCCGACTGAAGGGTGCATTGCCTTTCGGCGTGATCACCTGCACTGGATTGCCCGCCATATCATACCCGGCACGCGTTTGATCATCCCTGAGGTTTGACGCGCTCGCCGAAGATGGCCGAACCAACGCGTATGTGGGTGGCACCTAGTGCGATGGCCTGTTCAAAATCACCGCTCATCCCCATCGACAGGCCCGTCAAACCATTTCGCTTTGCGATTTTGGCCAGAAGAGCAAAATGTAGTGCGGGTTCTTCTTCGATTGGCGGAATACACATCAGGCCTTGGATAGGTAGATCAAGCGCACGGCATTCGGCTACAAAACTATCCGCCTCTAACGGCAAAATCCCCGCCTTTTGCTCTTCTTCACCTGTATTGACTTGAATGAAAAGCGCGGGGCAGCTTCCGATCTCTTGTGCCAGTCGGGCCAGGGTCTTGGCCAGCTTCGGGCGATCAACCGAATGGATGGCGTTGCATAACTCCATCGCCTGACGTGCCTTGTTGGTTTGCAGCGGGCCGATGAGGTGCAGATCAATTCCTTCGAATTGTTCCTTGAACATCGGCCACTTGCCCGCCGCCTCCTGCACCCGGTTCTCACCGAAGCAACGATGGCCCTGCTCCAGTACAGCCTGCACCCGCTCATTCGGCTGCACCTTGGAAACAGCGATCAGCTTGACCGACCCCGGATCGCGCCCAGCTTTGGCTTCGGCACTGGCGATGCGGGTGGTGATGTCTTGCAGCGACATAGTGTTCCTTGAATCTGCTTTCTGAGGCGACAGAACACCATGTGACGGCAAAAGAAAAGGGCGGGTCCGAAAACCCGCCCTAATACCTTGTGGTTTCAGATCAACTTAGAAGTTGAACTGAGCACCGAAGTCGGCACGGGTTGTACCGTCTGCGCTACCAACTTTGGAGCGACCGATACCACCGCGCAGCGATGCACCACCGCCCAGATCATAGATCGCGCCGATACCGTACTGCTGGGTGTCACCATCTGCCGAACCGTCACCGTAAGCGGCGGTCAGGGTCAGAGCGGAACCAACGTTGTAGGCCGCCGAAATACCATAGTTGGTGCCATCGGTTTCTTCACCAGCGTCGTTAAGCGGCGTGTCGCTATCGCGACCAACGAACAACGTACCCGAGAAATCACCGAATTCTGCACCCAGGGTCAGCACAACCAGGCTTGGATCATCAGCACCGGCAGGACCGTCGGTTTGACCGTAGGCCAATGCGGCGGTGATGTTGTTAAAGGTGTAGGTCGCGCTGATGTCCCACTGGTCAGCACCGCCCAAAGCAGTGTTGCCGTTGTTTGTGGTGTTCTGGTCATAAGACGCGCCAAACGCAAAGTCACCAACCGCATACTGGAAGAACACGGCGTTGGCACCGGAGCCGGTCGAGCTGTAGGCTAGGAATTCATAGTCAACACCGGAATACTGACCGATGAAGTTTTCCAGGCCAGGCTCGTTACCGTAGTAGTTTGCCAGGTTGTCGAACGCGCCAGCTACGTTGCCCGCGTCAACACGCAGACCGCCGAAGATGACCGAGAAGCGGGCACCGTTCAAACCAGCAGACCCTGCTTCACCAGTGCTAGCATCGTCATCAGCCTGCAGGCGAACGCGGCCCTCGAAGCGGACGCCACCGTCAGTTTCAGTGATGCCGTCGATGTTCAGACGGAAGCGAGAAACCAATGCGGTATCGCTTACATTGTCGTTGGTCGAACGATCTTCGATATAACCAATACCAAAGCGACCATAGCCGCTGAACTTAACTTCAGCTGCTGCAACGCCTGCGGTCGCGATCAGCGCCGTCGTTGCAAAGAGAACTTTTTTCATCTTGTTTCCCTCGGTTTCAAAGATTTATCTACTCGACACATGCCTAGCACATGTCTCAGCACGGACATCGTTTCGCTCTTTTTGCCCCCTTTACGCAAGCTTGGCCTAATCAACGCGCTGTCATTGGCAAAATATTGGTGCAAGGATGCCACAGTCATCTCCTCGCCCCGCCGCGCAGCGGCACCCTCAATAAATACTAAAGAATAGGGTTGTTGCACACAGGGACCTTAGTTAGGAGTATCCCCTGACAATGACAGCGAGTGAAAACAGGACCTGCTTACGATGCGTGTGCCTACGATTTTGGGTTTGATTGCAACAATTGCCGCCGTTTCGGCCTGCGGCCCGAATCGAGGCGCGGCGCCTAACCCGGCTTATAGCAACACCGACAGCAGCCGGTCGTCCGAGCGCGAGCTGAACGATCCTGAGCGCACATCGATCTGGGATGTGTTTGATCGCGGCACCGCCGAGCAGACGACCAATGTGAACCGCTATCTTTGGTCTGCTTCTCTGGATGTTCTCAGCTTTCTGCCGGTTCAGGAGGTTGATCCCTTCACCGGCGTGATCGTGACGGGATATGGCACCCCTCCGGGTGGAGGACGCTCCTATCGGGCGACCGTACATATCAGCGACCCGGCCCTTGCTGCGCGGTCTTTGTCGGTCGCCTTGCAAAGCAGCGGCGGCGCGCCTGTCAGCGATGCGACCGCGCGCGCGGTCGAGGATGCGATCCTATCCCGCGCCCGTCAGCTGCGCATTGCAGACAGTAAGTTCTAGCAACCCGACGAAATACACTCTAATACCACGCCGGGTTCTGACCCGGCGTTTTCATTCACGAAGGACCGCATGATGTCGCGCTATTCGGCCAACGAAATCGAAGCAAAATGGCAAGAGGCCTGGGACAAGGCCGGGATTTTCACGGCAAGCAGCAAGGCAGACAAGCCGAAATACTATGTGCTTGAGATGTTTCCTTACCCGTCCGGGCGCATTCACATGGGTCATGTGCGCAACTATACGATGGGCGATGTGATCGCACGGCACAAGCTGGCAACCGGCCATAACGTATTGCATCCAATGGGTTGGGACGCATTCGGGATGCCTGCCGAAAACGCGGCAATGGCAATCGGCGGCCACCCGAAAGATTGGACATACAGCAACATCGCCGACATGCGCGGGCAGATGAAACCTCTGGGCCTGTCCATCGACTGGTCCCGAGAATTCGCCACCTGTGACCCCGAATACTACGGTCAGCAGCAGGCCTTATTCTTGGATATGCTTGAAGCCGGGCTGGTCTATCGCAAGAACGCCGTCGTGAACTGGGACCCGGTCGACATGACCGTTTTGGCCAATGAACAGGTGGAAAACGGGCGCGGCTGGCGTTCGGGCGCATTGGTGGAACGGCGAGAGCTGACCCAGTGGTTCTTCAAGATCAGTGACTATTCCGAAGAATTGCTTGAAGCGCTGGATACCCTCGATAACTGGCCCGCCAAGGTCCGCCTGATGCAGGAAAACTGGATCGGCAAGTCGCGCGGCATCGAAATCCCGTTTGAGCGCACGGATGGCGGTGAGCCCATCATTTGCTACTCGACCCGTCCAGATACGCTGCGTGGTGCAAGTTTCATTGCAGTCTCGCCGGAGCATCCTTTGTCGCGCCAACTGGCAGAAAACAGCCCCGAAGCTGCTGAATTCATCACAGAATGCCGCAAGATGGACACCACCGAAGCGGCCATGGAAAAGGCCGAGAAAAAGGGCATCGATACCGGTATCTCAGTGCGTCATCCCGTCTGGCCGGATCAGGAACTTCCGGTTTGGATCGGCAACTTTGTCATGATGGACTATGGCACGGGCGCGGTTTACGCCTGTCCAGCGCACGACCAGCGTGACTTGGATTTTGCCCGCAAGTACCAGCTTCCCGTTGTGCCTGCGTTCCATATGCCAGGTGATGAATCCGAGATCGAAACCGAGGCGCTGGTGCCCCAGAAATCCGAGAAAGTCGTCTATATTGAACACTTTGCCGGTCTGGGCGAAACCACCAGCCAGGACGGGATCGACAAAACAATCGACTGGTTCGAACAGCAGAATTTGGGCAAAGCGCAAGTCAAGTACCGCCTGCGTGACTGGGGCCTCAGCCGTCAACGCTATTGGGGCTGCCCGATTCCCGTGGTTCATTGCGAGAAATGCGGCACAGTTCCCGAGAAGAAAGAGAACCTGCCGATCGAACTGCCTTATGATGATGGCAACGGCAAACCCATCGACTTTTCGATCCCCGGCAACCCGCTGGACCGCCACCCCAACTGGCGCGACACCCCGTGCCCTGCCTGCGGCGCTCCAGCCAAGCGCGAAACCGACACGATGGACACGTTTGTCGATTCGTCCTGGTACTATGCCCGTTTCACAGCCCCGCATGCCGAAACGCCCACAGATTTGGCCGAGGCCGAGTACTGGATGAATGTCGACCAATATATTGGCGGGATTGAGCATGCGATTCTGCATCTGCTCTATTCCCGTTTCTTTGCGCGGGCGATGCAGATCACTGGACATCTGCCGAAAAAGGCTATTGAGCCGTTCGATGCGCTGTTCACTCAAGGCATGGTGACGCACGAAATTTACCAGACCCGCGACGCCAAAGGTCGTCCGGTCTATCACCTGCCTGAAGATGTGACTGACGGGAAACTGGCTGACGGCACCGAGGTCGAGATCATCCCCTCGGCCAAAATGTCGAAATCCAAGAAGAACGTGGTGGACCCGGTCAGCATTATCTCAGCCTTTGGCGCGGACACTGCGCGCTGGTTTGTTCTGTCCGATTCTCCGCCTGAACGGGACGTGGAATGGACCGCATCCGGGGCCGAGGCCGCCTTTAAGCACCTCAGCCGCGTGCACCGCATTGCGTCTGAGATCGCAGCGTCGGATATCCCGGCTAATGACGAGGATGTGACCCTTCTGCGCGAAATGCACAAAGCGATCCATGATGTGTCTGGCGGCGTCGAATCCTTTGGCTTCAACGCCTCTATCGCTAAGCTTTATGCGTTCACCAATACGCTTGCCAAATCCAAAGCAGGGTCAGATGCGAAGCGCCAGGCAGCGAAGATATTGGCGCAGTTGATGTCGCCGATGACGCCGCACCTGTCCGAGGAGCTCTGGCAACTGTTGGGAGGTGAAGGGCTGGTAGCAACTGCCTCATGGCCAGAGGCGGATGAGGCGATGCTGGTGGATGATACCGTTACCTTGCCCATTCAAATCAACGGCAAGCGCCGCGCGGAAATCAGCGTTCCGAAGGATATGCCCAAGGACGAGGTTGAAAAAATCGCGCTTAGCACCGAAGCTGTCGAAAAGGCGCTGGATGGTGCCGCACCGAAGAAAATCATCGTTGTTCCGGGTCGGATCGTGAATGTCGTCGTTTGATCGCAGAAAAGTTCTACTGATGCCACTGGCAGCGTGCCTTGCCGGGTCTGCCTGCGGATTTGAACCTGTTTACGCCCCAGGTGGGTCTGGTTCCGAGCTGTTTGGCCGGGTCGAACTGTCGGCCCCGAATACGGTTGATAGTTTTCTTCTGGTTGAAAACCTTGAACAAAAACTGGGCCGCAGCGCCACATCCGGCAAGGACTACAAGCTGAACGTCCAGGTTGCGACTGACATTCAAGCCGCCGCGATCACGACAACCAACGAAACCAACCGCTATACCATCAACGGCCGGGCAGAGTTTTCGCTTCGATCCAACGAAACAGGTCAGATCATGGCGTCTGGCACCGTGACCGATTTTGTAGGGTATTCAGCTGCAGGTTCGACCGTTTCCACACTGGCGGATGAGCGAGACGCGAAACGGCGACTGATGTCGATTCTGTCGGATCAGATCGTCAATCGCCTTTATGCCACGCCGGACCTGACCGCATGAAGCTGAGCCCGCGCGAGGCGGATGGCTATTTTGCCAAGCCCGATGCGGACAAAACCGGGCTGCTGATCTACGGTGCCGATGCCATGCGGGTGGCGCTGAAGCGCCAGCAGGTACTGGCGGCCCTGCTTGGGGCAAATGCCGAAGAGGAAATGCGTCTGACCCGGATGCCGGGCAGCGACCTGCGCGGCGATCCTGCGCTGTTGCTGGATGCGGTCAAGGCAGTGGGCTTCTTTCCGGGCCCACGCGCGGTATTTGTGGAAGAGACCACCGATACCGCCGCGCCGTCGATTTTGGCGGCGCTTGAAGATTGGGTGCCCGGTGATGCGCAGATCATCGTTACCGCAGGTCAGCTGAAACCCAACTCGAAAATCCGCAAGGCCTTTGAGGCGCATCCGCAGGCCTACGCGGTTGGCATCTACGATGATCCCCCTTCACGAGCCGAGGTCGAGCGGGTTCTGAACCAAGCCGGACTACGCAACATCCCGCGCGATCAGATGTCAGCACTCAGCGAACTGGCCGTCAGCCTCAGCCCAGGTGACTTCGCCCAAACAATTGAAAAGCTGTCACTTTACAAACGCGGCGATGATACCGAGCTGAGCATGGATGACATAGAAGCCTGCGCGCCCCGCTCGACCGAGGCGGCGTTGGATGATGTCCTGAACGTTGTTGCCGAAGGACGCGCCGGAGAAATCGGGCCGCTGATCCGGCGGTTGCAGGCACAAGGCACCAATGGGGTAACGCTGTGCATCGGTGCGACCCGGCATTTTCGAACACTTTATGCCTGCGCCTCGGATCCTGGCGGCGCGGCGCAAGGCATCGGCAAGCTGCGGCCTCCGGTCTATGGCAAACGGCGCGACCGCATTCTGCGTCAGGCGCAGGGATGGGGCGCGCCAAAACTACAAACGGCACTGACGGTGCTGACAGATACCGACCTGTCCCTGCGATCTGCCGGCCAAACCGCCCCCGCGATGGCATTGGTCGAACGCGCAATGATCCGATTGGCGATGCTGGCGCGGTCGCGCTGACCCCGCGTATGTCTTGACGTACGCGCGATCCGGGTCACATTCGGGCAAACATTTGGCAGGAGGATAGCATGTACAAAGTCTATGGGAGCGTTCGAAGCCGCGCAGCGCGTGTCATCTGGCTGCTTGAGGAGTTGGGTCAGCCCTATGAGCTGATAAAAGTCGGACCACGCGACCCCCAGGTCGTTGCGTTGAACCACACTGGCAAGATCCCTGTACTCGAGGATGGTGGCCAGTTGATCTCGGACAGCTCCGCGATCATGACCTATCTGGCTGATAAACATGGCGCTTTCACCTATCCGGCAGGCAGCTATGACCGCGCCATTCAAGATTCGCTTTTTCATGCAATTCTTGACGAGTTGGACGCCGTTCTATGGGTCGCCGCACGACATGGCTTCATTTTGCCCGAAGACAAACGCGCACCCGGCATCAGTGAGTCGGCCAAATGGGAATTCGACAATAACTTCCAGCGGCTAGAACGCCGGTTTCAAGGTCCGTTCCTGCTGGGTGATCAAATGACAATTGCCGATATCCTTTTGGTCCATTGCATGAGCTGGGCCAAAGGCGCCGGCTTCCCTTTGAACTCAGATGTACTGAAAACCTATGGCAAAGAAATGCGGAACCGGCCTGCCTATAAGAAACTGGCCGAACTTAGCTAGTTTGCAACCAGTCAGCGGCTGATCGACCGGCCCAGCGCCCGGTGGCGAAACACGCCGTGAGCAGATAGCCCCCTGTCGGGGCTTCCCAATCCAGCATCTCGCCCGCGCAGAACACACCCGGAAGGTTGGTCAGCATCAGGCCATCATTCACTGCATCGCGTGAAACACCCCCTGCGGTCGAGATTGCTTCGTCTATCGGGCGCAATCCAGAGTGACGGATGGGCAACGCCTTGATCACCTTGGCCAACGCCTCGGGCTCGGAGGGAAGAGGGCGACCAAACTCGGTCAGCAAAGCGGTTCGGGTCGGACCCAGCTTGAGCGACTTGCGAATATGGTTGGATAGACTGGCTTTGCCGCGTGTTTTGCTTAGGCGCTGCGCCACATCCTCCGCCGACAGATCGGGCATCAGGTCAAGGGTCAACTCCGCCCCTTCCCGCACGGCTTTGCAGATGGTGTAGATGCCGCCGCCTTCCAGACCACGGGCGGAGATCATGGCTTCGCCCCGCGTGCGCAGCGATCCGGCCTGAAGTGCCACGCCTTTGATCGGCGCGCCGAAATGCGGTGCCATGTGATCTGACCAATCGACCAGAAAACCGGCATTGGCGGGCGCAAACGGGGCACTATTTACACCTTTCTGGGAAAGGATGTCCGCCCATGCGCCATCCGATCCCAAACGCGCCCAACTGGCCCCACCCATCGCAAGAATCGTCACGTCTGCCTTGATCGCCTGCCCCCCGTTAGGTGTGTCGAAACTCAGCGCTTCGCCCCGCCAGCCAGTCCAACGCCAGCGGGTTCTGATCTCAACACCCGCCTCTGAAATGCGCGCCATCCATGCGCGCAACAAGGGAGAGGCTTTCATGACCGTCGGAAACACGCGCCCCGTGGAGCCGGTGAATAGTTCCTGCCCCAGCTCTCGGGCCCAGTTTTTCACATCCTGCGCGTCGAATTCCGCCAGCATCGGGCGGAGCCAGTCAGCGGCTTCGTCATACGATTGGAGCAGCGACTCGAACGGTTCATCCTTGGTCAGGTTCAGGCCCGACTTTCCGGCCATCAGAAACTTGCGCGCGGCAGACGGCTTGGCCTCGGCCACCAGAACCCTGTGACCAGCTTGGGCCAGCTGTTCTGCGGCCATCAATCCGGCGGGCCCTGCCCCGATCACCACTGCCTGCGCCATCGCAGCCCTCTTGCCTTCATCGCCCGCAGGCGCATCATTCCATATCATGACGAACAGCGATCAAATCTGCCCGCTTTGCGACCGCCCGATCCCCGAGGGCAGCGGAAGCCTGCATCATCTGATCCCAAAACTCAAAGGAGGCAAGGGCGGACCCACCGTGCTGCTGCACAACATTTGCCACAAAGAGGTCCACGCCACCTTGTCCGAGGCCGAACTGGCGCGCAGTTTCAACACGGTCGAGACCCTGCGCGCCCATCCACGGCTTGAGAACTTCCTGAACTGGGTCCGCAAACGCCCACCCGGCTTTCAATCGAAAGTGCCGGGCAAGCGCAGAGGGCGATGATCAAACTGGAAAGATGGGATCGCCAAACGCATCCTGAATTGGCTCTGCCAAACCTTCGACCTCCAACCCCTTAAAGTCCGGTACAGGCGCAAATTGCGCACCCGGAATGTGCTGGAATTCCAGCGTTGAGTAAGGGCGTTTCCAAAGCCATTCGCGGTTCGACACCGCCCAAAGATCGGGATCAGGCGGTACGTCATGCGTGAACGCATAGAAATGCAGATCGAAGCCGTGCGGGGCGACCTCCTGCATCGATAGAAGGGACATACCTTGGGCGCGACAGACTGCATCTTCCGCTGCGATGTCACCGGTCCGCAGGGTGATTTGACCAACCCGCGCTTGCGCAAAGGGTCGCGCCAGATCGGCTGCGTTTTCAGGCCGGTTGCCTTCGAAATCATGCTGCAACAGCTCGATCACGAACCCTTCAGGGTCGCTTAGATGGGCCATATAACCGATGTCCAGAAACTGGCGCGGCGCGCTGACCGCGTGATCCTGTTGGCGCAAGGCTTCCACCGCCATGTCCACATCCGGCAGAGTGATCCCGATCTTCCAATAGCGCTGGCCAGGGTCGTGGGCGTATCCACCGCCGCCCGGCATCAGCAATAAGTCCGCATCCTGCCCGTCATAGCCAACACGGCGATTCTGCCCCTCGGCCCTCACCGACATGCCCAGCGCATCCCGATAAAAACCGGCCAGACGATCCGGGTCAGCGACGCGCAATCGCAGTGCGGACAGCCTCATCGGCACAGCCCAGCAATACCCGCCGCGATGTCGGGCTTTGCAGCGACACTGTCCGCAACCAGTTCGCGCGCTGTGGGCATCAGGTCTTCGTGTGCGACGATGCGATCGACGAGGCCAAAAGCATAGGCCTCCTCGGCCGAGATTTTCTGGCCAGACATCAGGATCAGTTTAGTCCGCGCCGGGCCAATCAGGGCCGCCATGCGCTTCGGATCAGACGGTTGCGGCAAGAAGCCAAGTTTCATCACCGGATAGAAGAACTTGGCGGAAGGTACTGCAATGCGCAGATCACAGGCCAACACCATCCCGTTCGCCCCACCCGCCAGCGTGCCGTTCAGGGCGGCAACCGTCAGGCAGGGCAAGACGGCAATGGCACCCGACAGGCGTTCCCAGACATCCGATGTCGCCAGCCCGGCGCGCGCCTCGTCCAGATCGGCACCGGCACTAAACACTTTGCCTGCACCTGTCAGGATCAGGGCGCTGGCCACGGTCGCCGCCTCTGCAATCTCGGCCAGTTCGGTCAGCATCGCCCCGGTCAGGGCGTTTGCCTTGCCGGGGTTGTTGATCGTGACGGTCCAAAGCCCGTCGTCTTGCGTCAGTTCAATCACGTCAGGCCGATCCTTTGGCGGATGTCATCCTGGCGCAGGGAAATCTCGGCCCCTAGAAACTCATCCGCGTCAGGCGAGCACATCCACAACAGCGCCCGCGCAGGCCAGTCCGCCGGGATATGAACATCCCAGTCCAACTGGCTGACCGGGTTGATGCCGCTGGCCTTAATGACACGCTGCATATCCGTGGCCACCGTGCCCGGAGACAGACCCATGGCGCGGATACCGTTATGCACCTCTTCCAGATGCAGGCATTCGGTCAGCATCTTTGCCCCGGCTTTGGAGGAACAATAGTGGCTCCACGCCTCAACCGGGTTGGACGCTGCGCCGGATGAGACGGTCAGTATCGTCCCTCCGCCCGCGGCACGCATAACTGGCAGGGCGGCGCGCATCCCGTAGAACACGCCTTTAAGGTTGATGTCGATGGCCTGGCTCCAGGATTCGACATCTGCATTGGCCAGATGAAAGATCGGCTCGATCACCCCGGCATTACCTATTAGCACATCCAATCCGCCAAAACGGGCGACGCAATCAGCCACCGCCTGCTCGACCTGTGCGAAATCGCTGACATCGCAAGCCAACGCAATCGCATTGTCGCCCAGCGCAGCCGCCAGCGCATCAATCTGATCACGACTGCGCGCAACCAGCGCCACATTGGCCCCGGCTGCGGCAAAAACGCGCCCTGCCTCGGCCCCGATGCCCCGGCTGGCGCCGGTTATTAGTACTGTTTTTCCCTGCATTTGCCCCTCCTCACGCATTGGGCTGGAATTTGGCTACAGGCGTAGCGCGGAAACGGGGAAAGGGTCCAGCCCTTGCCCCCTTGACGATGCCCGCCACAACCCCGACCATGCGCCCCAAATTGATCAAGAAAGGTTCCTTATGTCTGTTTTCCTCCGCCGCAGTTGCGGCGCTGCCTTAGCCTATACCATCGCCACCCAAGGCGCCTGGGCCGACCTGACCGCCAATGATGTCTGGGTGGATTGGCAATCTTACTTTCAGTCGATGGGCTATACCATTACCGGTGATGAAAGCAGTGCCGGGGACGTGACGACTATCGCGAACATGACTGTGCTGATGGATCTGCCCGAGGATGAGGCCGAGTTTAGCATGATGATGCCTGAAGTTACGCTGACAGAAAACGGAGATGGCACGGTCAGCATCGGCTTCCCAGAAAGCTTTCCGTTGACACTGTCCGGCACCGCAGAAGATGAGGTGTTTTCCGTCGATCTGGTCTATTCTCAGACCGATCTGGACATGGTTGTCTCAGGCACACCTGAGGACATGACCTATGATTATTCGGCGTCCCAGCTGAGCGTCGCGATTGAAGAGCTGGAGGCAGGCGATGAAGCGCTGCCCGCTGATGCATTTGACGTCCAGTTCGACATGGTCGATGTGACCGGCAGCTCGCGCATGCTCATCGGTGAAGATCGCACCATCGCTCAGACCCTGGAGGCCGCAGAGCTGTCTTACAACATCGCGTTTGAAGACCCTGAACTTGGGGATTCGGGCCTGTTCGTTGGACAGTTGAATGATCTGACATTCGAAGGCGACAACGTTCTGCCAAGCGGGCTAGACCTGAGCGATCCCAGTGCGTTTTATACCTCCGGTTTCGAATTTGATGGTGAATTCACTTACGGCTCGGGCGAGACAAATGTCAGCGGGGTCGCAGAGGGTAGCGAGTTCACCATGGCAAGCTCCTCCGAAGGTGGGCGTTTCGCGGCCAGTATGGACGCCGAGAGCTTGGCTTATGATCTTGAACAGAACAAAACCCAGATGGCAGTGACCACAGCCGACCTGCCTTTCCCACTGGAACTGGCGATGGAAAAGGCTGGTCTGAAGCTTGATATCCCGGTGCAGCCCTCGGATGAGGTCAAACCGTTTGGGTTTGCGATGAATCTCACCGATTTCACCATGTCCGACGTTTTGTGGAGCATGTTTGACCCCGCAGGCACCCTGCCCCGCGACCCGGCAACAATTGCACTGGATACAAGCGGAACGGCCAAGGTGCTGATGAACATCTTCGACCCGGAACAGGCGGCAGCTCTGGAAAGCTCCGACGAACTGCCTGCCGAGTTGCATTCGTTGACGATCAACGAGCTGCTGGTCTCGCTGGTTGGCGCGCGCCTGTCAGGTGACGGCGACTTTGCCTTCGACAACGAAAACACCCAGGAATTCGGCATGCCCGCCCCATCGGGTGTCGCTAATCTTGAGTTGGTGGGCGCAAATGCACTGATCGACAAACTGATTGGAATGGGTCTGGTGTCCGAGAATGACGCGCTGGGTGCGCGTATGATGATGGGCATGATGGCCGTACCGGGTGATGAGCCGGATACGCTGACATCGAAGATTGAGTTCACCGAAGACGGCCAGATTCTGGCCAATGGTCAACGCATTAAGTAAATGTGATCGAACAAGGGCGCCCCAATGCGCCCTTGTTCATGACCTTGGATGCAAACACCACGATTGCATCCGGCTGCAGGTCTTGCGAGACGGGCTGTGCAAGGCTAGGTCCTGTGCAAAGAAACCGGAGACGCCATGACCCGCACGCCACAAGAGTTGACCCAGAACCTGTTGGATGCTGCCCGCAAAGCCGGGGCCGAGGCAGCGGATGCCATCGTGATCGATGGCTCTTCGGTCTCTGTCGAGGTGCGGCACGGAGAGTTGGAGCATGCCGAACGCTCGGAAGAAACGGAATTTGGGCTGCGCGTGTTCGTGGGCAAACAGCAAGCGATTGTCTCCAGTTCTGACACGCGACCCGATACGCTGACCAAAATGGCGGAACGCGCCGTGGCCATGGCCAAGGAGGCGCCGGAGGACCCGTTTACGGGCCTAGCTGACAGCGCTCAACTAGCGACAGATTGGGATATCGACGCGTTGGAGCTGTTCGATCCTGCGCCGGAACCCGCAGCAGATGCCTTGATGCAGGATGCGATTGCCGCCGAGGCGGCGGCAATCGCCGTGTCCGGCGTATCGCAAGTGTCGGATGCAGCGGCCGGTTACGGCACCCATCGGGTTAGTTTGGCGGCGACCAACGGGTTTTCCGGGGAGTACGCGCGCAGCTATCGGTCAACCTCCTGCGTGGCGATCTCGGGCGAAGGCACGGGGATGGAGCGTGACTATGACGGCGACGCCCGCACCTTCCAATCGGACCTGCGCACGCCGCAGGATATTGGCCGCTCGGCAGGCGAACGGGCCGTGTCGTTGGTGGGCGCGCGCAAACCGAAGACCGGAAGCTTTCCGGTTTTGTTTGACGAGCGCATATCGACTTCTTTGATCGGTCACTTGCTGGCAGCCAGCAACGGCGCCGCTATTGCGCGCGGGGCATCCTGGCTGAAAGACAATCTGGGGGAACAGGTTCTGCCCGCGCATCTCTCCCTGATCGAAGACCCGCATCGCCCGCGCATCTCGGGCTCTCGCCCCTTTGATGCCGAAGGCCTGCCAACCCAAAGTCGTGCGATTGTCGAAAACGGGGCACTGACCGGCTGGACGATGGATTTGTCCAGCGCGCGCAAGCTGGACATGGCCTCGACCGGAAATGCCGCCCGTGGCGTTTCAGGTCCGCCCTCGCCCAGCAATTGGAACCTGAGCCTGACCCAAGGCACGCAAAGCCGTGTCGATTTGCTGCGCGATATGGGAACCGGACTATTGGTCACATCGATGATTGGTTCAACGATCAACCCCAACACCGGTGACTACTCACGCGGGGCATCGGGTTTCTGGGTCGAAAATGGCGAGATCACCTATCCGGTCAACGAATGCACGATCGCGGGCAACCTGCGAGATATGCTTATGCGGATGATCCCGGCCAATGATGCGCGGCCCTATTTGTCGCGGGTCGTGCCCTCGGTACTGATCGAAGGAATGACGCTTGCCGGCAACTGATCTGCCCCTTCTGATCGACGCGGCCCTTGAGGCTGGCAAGATCGCGTCCCGCTATTCGGGACCGCAGGCGCAGCGCTGGGATAAACCCGACGGTGCCGGACCCGTGACCGAAGCCGATCTGGCCGTGAATGCGATGCTCGAACAACGCCTACCAGCGGCCCGCCCGGGCTATGGCTGGCTCAGCGAAGAGACCGAAGACACCGCCGCGCGCCTTGATCGAGACCGAGCCTTTATCATCGACCCAATCGATGGCACCCGCAGCTTTGCCGAGGGGTCCCGGACATGGGCCCATTCGCTGGCCGTTACCGACAACGGCGAAGTGACTGCTGCCGTGATCTACCTGCCCATGCGCGATCTGCTTTATGCCGCCAGCAAGGGCCAGGGGGCCACGCTGAATGGCGCGCCGATCCACGCGACAAAGGCCGAGGTTTTGGACCAGTCCGAGCTTCTGGCCGCCAAGCCGAACTTGGCTGCGCATCATTGGCGCGCGGGTCAGGTGCCACCCTTCAAACGGGCCTACCGCCCATCGCTGGCCTATCGCATGGCTCTGGTCGCCGAGGGCCGGTTCGACGGAATGCTGACGCTGCGCCCTAGCTGGGAATGGGATATCGCAGCAGGCGATCTGATCGTGCGCGAAGCGGGCGGAATATGTACGGATCGCCAAGGTCAGCCGCTGCGCTTTAACAACGAACATCCCCGATTGAACGGGGTGGTCGCCGCCGGTGAAGGACTGCATACCATTCTGGCCGCGCAACTCAATGAGGATGGTCCGGGGATCCCGGTATGAGCCAGCCCCAATCGCTTAGCCTTATGGCCTATCGGATTCTGTCGTGGCGTATGCCGAAAAAAGACGGCAGAACCGATCTGCCACGCCCGACAGGCGAGGTTATGTGGGTGCATATCGCTGATCCGAACCGCCTGCGCGTGATCGTCGATCTATGCGAGCGACTGAAACAGGTCCGGCCGGGATTGTCCGTGCTGCTAACCGCCCCTCCGGATGCTGATCTTTCGCGTTGGACGGAAACCAGCTTTCCCCTGATCACACTCCCTTTGGAACATACTGGCGCAGCCCGAAGTTTTTTGGATCATTGGCACCCGGACATGGGTCTGTGGGTCGGTGGTGGGTTGATGCCAAGCATCATCACCCGCGCCGCAGAGCAGAAAATCCCTCTGATCCTGATCGAAGCAACACCCGATGTTTCAAGCGCCAGACTTGCGCGCTGGCTGCCGGATATCAGCCGGTACACCTTCAATTGCTTTGATCATATTCTGACGCCATCAGAAGAGATCGCGCGCCAGATTAGACGGCTGGGTATTCCGTCGTCAAAAGTCGAGGAAACCCCACCCCTTCAGATCAGTCCAAACCCGAAGCCATGGCCCGAAGACGAACTGATCGAGGTCACCCATACCCTGTCCAGCCGACCCGTCTGGCTAGCGGCATGGGTTCAGGATAAAGAGTTTATCTCGGTCCTCAGCGCCCACCGTCAGGCCTTGCGCATGATGCCCCGGCTGGTGTTGGTTTTGCATGTCGCCGATATGGGCGAAGCACAGCCCCTGCAGCGGCGCCTGGCATCGATGGATTTGCGCTGCAGCAACTGGGACGAGGGTAACCAGATCGAAGACGCAACACAGGTCATCCTGACCTCAGAGCCCGAGGATCTGGGCCTGTGGCAACGGGTCTGCCCGGTGACATTCATGGGCAGCTCGCTTGAGCGCGGCGCAGGCGGATGCGATCCGCTGGAAACGATTGCCCTTGGCTCAGCCATCGTGCACGGACCATTTGTGCATCGATACCAGGGGCTTTACGATCAGCTGGAACAGATCAAAGCAGCCCGTATGATCAAATCCGCAACCGAGTTGGGCGACGCGGTGGCCGAACTGCTGGCACCGGATCAGGCGGCGGGAATGGCACTGGCCGGGTGGCAAATGATCACCGAAGGCGCGCCTCAGGCCGACAGGTTGATCGAGATGGTGCAGGACGCGCTGGACCAACGGAGTTCGGACAATGCGAGCACCTGAATTTTGGAACACACCCCCGGATCAACTGGATCTAAGGGCGCGCATATTGACCCCCCTGGGTCGTATCTATGCGTCGGCAACGGCCCGCCGCGTCGCACAGGAGGCCAGTGTCAAACCGGGCGTGCCGGTTATTTGCATCGGCAATCTGAACGCAGGCGGTACGGGCAAGACACCCACTGCAATCTGGATGGTCGAGCAATTGCGCGACAGCTGGCACACGCCACATATCGTGACCCGTGGACACGGCGGCACGCTGGAAGGCCCGGTGCGGGTCGACCCCGGCAAGCACTCGGCAGCGCAAGTCGGGGATGAACCGTTGCTGCTGGCCATGTTCGCCGATGTCTGGGTCGCAAAAGACCGGGCCGTCGGGGCACGCGCGGCGGCGGAGGGTGGGGCAACGGTCATCGTTTTAGACGATGGGTTTCAAAACCCCTCGGTCGCCAAGGATTTCTCGATCATCGTGGTGGACGCCCAGCGCGGGTTCGGGAACGGACTTTGCTTGCCCGCAGGTCCGTTGCGCGAACCGGTCGATGTTGGCCTGAAACGCGCCGATCTGGTGCTTTCGCTTGGAGATGCCGCCGCACAGGCAAGTTTTGCCGAGCAGTGGGGTGACGCGATCACCGTGCCGCTTGCAACCGGAGTGGTCGAGCCCTTGCAGACCGGTATGGACTGGGCAGGCTCAAAATTGCTGGCCTTCGCCGGGATCGGCCACCCCGAGAAGTTCTTTCAAACCCTCCGCCAACAGGGGGCAGAGCTTGCGCGCGCCGAAGCGCTGGATGACCACCAGCCTTTGACCACAGCCCTGATGACCCGCCTTGAGAACGAAGCGCGCCTAATGGGCGCACAAATGGTGACAACCGAGAAAGACGCTGTCCGCCTGCCCGAAGCCTTTCGGCGAAAGGTCGTGACCCTGCCGGTTCGTCTTCAGATCTCGGATGCAGACGCCGTCAAAGAGTTGTTGGCAAAGGTCGCGCCGTCACCCTAGGGCCGGCCCTGTTCGGGCCGACCGGATAACAGCTTAGCTGCCCAGTTCGGATTCGATCAGCTGCTTGAAATCGTCATAAGACTGGTTGGACACTTTCTTGCCGTTGACGATGAAAGACGGTGTCGCCTCAATCCCGTCACGCTCGGCGTTTTCCTGATACCAGGCAACCAATGTCTGAGCGCGTGTGCCATCTTGCAAGCAAGCTTCAAGCTGATCGTTGTCGATCCCTGCGAGGCGACCGATCTTGCGCAACTCATCCACGATCTCAGTCGGGCCACCGGCGCGGGTCCATTCGGACTGACCCTCGTAAAGCAGATCGGTGATGCCAAAGAACTTATCGGGACCCGCGCAGCGCGCTATCATCGAAGCCCACAGACCATAGCGGTCAAAATAGACCTCACGATAGGTGAACTTGACCTTGCCGGTGTCGATGAAATCCTTCTTCAACTGCTTATAGGCGCCTTTATGAAAGGTGGCGCAATGCGGGCAGGTGTAGGATGCGTATTCGATGATCTCGACCGGAGCATCTTCGGCCCCCTGAACCATTTCAACAATGGTCGATGTATCCAGCTCTGCCTCTTGTGCGACGGCACTTCCGACCAGCGGGTTGGTGGGGGTCGAACTTGTGGTTGTCAGCCAATACCCACCAGCGGCAATGGCGACAGCCGCACAGATTCCTGTTGCAATACGGCTCATTCTCAGCCCTTTCTCAGCGTTTGTGCTTAGATAAAATGTTGCGGCCCAGACGTTCAAGGGCAGCGCGCAAATCACCATCGTGAATGTCACGCGACACTTTGTCTGCCTCGGCTGCGATTTCAGGTTCGATTTCGGGTTTTGGCGGCTTCGGTTTGTGATCGAAACTGGCCTGCCCCTCGGCAAATCCGGTCGGAGCGGTCTGGGTGATGCGGATACGGCTGATCGCGTTGTAACCGTAAACGGCATTCACCTTTCCGCGCAGCTGCTCCTTCTGCATTTCCAGCATCGGAGCCTGCGGCCCGGTGGTCAGCAGCGTCAATGTGGCACCAATCCCGCCTTTGCCATACCCCACATTCACTGGACGCGCGATCGAGGCAGTATCCTGCCCCACAATCTCGGCCCAGTGAGTCAGCAGACGCGACACAGCAAATCCCCGGCTTTCCCCGGCGCGCCGAATCTGATCATTCAGCAAACTGGCGGTGCGTTTGAACCCGCGGGTCGAGGAACGTCTGCGTTGCATCTGGTTTCCAACTCCTGCGCCGCTATTGTAATGGGCAGGATGGCAGGTGCCAGCGAAACCCGACAGGGAGTTAGATAAAACTTGCGTGACATCACTGAATTCAGCGTGAGCACCACGCTTTTGGACTGGTACGACCGCCACGCCCGCGAAATGCCATGGCGCGTGGGGCCGGCGGATCGGGCGGCTGGTGTACAGCCTGACCCATACCGCGTCTGGCTGTCCGAGGTGATGTTGCAGCAAACAACCGTGGCCGCCGTGCGCGATTACTTCATGCGCTTCACCACGCGCTGGCCCACGGTTCAGGCGCTGGCCGCCGCACCCGATGATCAGGTCATGGGTGAATGGGCCGGACTTGGCTACTATGCTCGCGCCCGCAACCTGTTGAAATGCGCGCGGGTCGTGGCCGAAGATCACAATGGGCAGTTTCCGGACACTTACGATGCGCTTTTGCAATTGCCCGGAATTGGCCCCTATACCGCCGCTGCGATCTCGGCCATTGCCTTTGACCGTCCCGAGACTGTACTGGACGGCAATGTGGAACGGGTGATGGCGCGGCTTTATGACATACACGATCCGCTGCCCGGATCGAAACCCGTTCTGAAGGAAAAAGCCGCCACGCTGACGCCCAACCTGCGACCCGGAGACTACGCGCAGGCCGTCATGGATCTGGGCGCAACCATCTGCACTCCGAAATCCCCCGCCTGTGGCATCTGCCCGCTGCGCGATCCCTGCCAGGCCCGGATCGCCGGAACACAGTCAGAGCTGCCAAAGAAAACCCCTAAAAAGCCCAAACCCACCCGCTTTGGTCATATCTACATCGCCCAACGCATGGACGGCGCACTATTGTTGGAACGCCGTCCTGATAAGGGTCTATTGGGCGGTATGCTCGGCTGGCCCGGGTCTGACTGGTCTGAGACCCCTGCCGAAGCGCCCCCTTTCCAAGCGGATTGGCGCACCCTGCCGCGCCAAGTGCGCCACACTTTTACGCATTTCCATCTGGTGCTGAAAATCTGGACAGCCGAGCTGCCAACCAACACCATACCAGACGGGCTGACACTTCTGACCAAGCATGAGTTCAAACCCAGCGACCTACCTACTGTGATGCGCAAGGCTCACGATTTGTGGAGGGGGCAATAAGCCCGCTGTCCAAGCGCGATTGGTGGGGCTAGGCTGGATTCAAAGGCGCGGAGCAACAGATGATCGCAACTCAAACCCTGACCCGTTGGCAAACGGCGATGCCCTTTTGGATGTCGTTCCTGCTGATCCCCTTGATCTGGGCCACAGCAGTTGCCGGAGGTTGGTGGGTCCTGCTGATCCCGTTGTCCACCTGGTGGGCCTTTGCCGCTCTCGATCGGCTCACCGGGCTCAATCTGGAAAATGCCGACCCGGAAACGCCCGATGACATCTTGCATTGGTACATCCTGCTGACCAAGCTTTGGGTCCCTGCCCAGTTCATCACACTGTTTGGCCTGATCTGGTATGCAACCCATACCGACCATCTGACGACCTGGTCCAAGATTGGCCTGTTCTTCGGTATGGGCATCCTTTCGGGCACGGTGGGTATCAATTACAGCCATGAATTGATGCACCAGAAATCCCGGCTTGAGCGTTGGCTGGGGGATATCCTGCTGGCAATGGTATTGTATTCTCATTTCCGATCCGAACATCTGCTGGTGCACCACCGCTATGTCGGAACGCCGCGAGACCCGGTTACCGCGCGCTATAACGAAGGGTTCCATCGCTTCTATCCACGCGTTTTATTGCAATGCCTGGTCTCAGCCTTTCACGCCGAGAAGGACAAGCTTGCCCGCAAAGATCGCCCTTGGGCAGACCGCGCAAACCCGTTCTGGCGCTATTGGGCGCTACAGGGCGGGATGCTTCTGCTGGCCGGGCTGATCGGAGGATGGGTCGGGCTGGGATTGTTCCTGCTGCAGGCGGGCGTTGCCATCTGGCAACTGGAATTGGTCAACTATGTCGAACATTACGGGCTGACGCGGAAACACATGGGTGACGGCAAATACGAACATGTCCTGCCCCGCCATTCCTGGAACGCCGCGCAAAAAGCATCGAACTGGCTGCTGATCAACCTTCAGCGTCACTCGGACCACCACTATAAACCAAACCGGCGCTTCCCCTTGTTGCAAAACCATGCAAATGAGGACGCGCCGCAACTGCCCTATGGCTATCCCGTGATGACCGTTGCCGCGATGATCCCGCCCCTGTGGCGGCGCGTCATGAACCCTCGGGTCCGGGCCTGGCGGCGGCAATACTACCCCGAAATCAAGGATTGGCGCCCTTACAACAAAGCGCTGAACCCACGGCCAAATGCCTGACCGCAGCGCGCCCTGCGCGCTGCCCGGCCCAACGGGTGGGGTTGCATCTTTGATGCGGCCCCTCCAAGCGGGAGCTCCTTAGTTGATCCAGATATCCATAGGGTCTTCAACGCCGCGCACTGGTTGGCTGGCTTTTTGGGCGAACCCTTCCAGCAATGGCTGGCTCGTCGGGCTTTCTTTCGACGCTTGGTTCCGCAGTGCATCACTGATCACAATATCCGCCTTGAATTCGCGGGTCATCGCCTCAAGCTTGGCCGCCACGTTCACGGCATCGCCGATCACTGCAAACTCCAGCCGGTTGGCACCGATATCTCCCAAAACGACCGAGCCATAGTGGACCCCGATTCCGACGTGAATCTCGACCTCACCCGCGCGTCGGCGCTCAAGATTCCAGCGCTCGATAACCTCGGCCATGGCCCGCGCACAGCCAAGCGCGTTGGTCGCATCCAACGGCGTTGTGACCGGAGTTCCAAACGTGGCCATCAAGCCATCGCCAAGATACTTGTCCAACGTACCGTTATGCCGAAATACCTCGGTCTCCATCCGCCCATGAAATCCGCGCAGAACCTCGATCACCTCATAAGGATCGCGACCCGCCGCAAACCGGGTGAACCCAACAATGTCGATAAACAAAACCGCTATATTCTCTTTGCGAACCTGTTTAAGTGGCTCGTCGTTATGGCTGAGCGATTCAACCACATTCGGCGAGAAATACCGTGACAGGTTTGCGCGCTCCCTCTCCAGTCCTGCATTGCTGAGCAGAAGGCGATTGAGCCGTCGCATCGAAATGCCCAAGGTCACAGCAACCATCACAAATACGATGACTTCCTGAATCCGCAGAGACACGAGGAAGTTGTTGGGATCAAGCAATCCCTGCAGATCGGGATACCCTTGCAGCGCGACAAAGACCCTTTCACCCAATTCAGGGAATGGCGTCGCAATCCACCAGGCAATGACCCAGCCAACGGTCCAAACCATAGCCGTCCAGGATCCGATCGCAACAACAGTGCGCCATGAATAGGCCAGCGTTCCCGCAGCAAGAATAATGAAAAAGTACTGGAAGTTGTCGAACCGAAATTGTGTCGCAAGGGGCCGTACATCATCGCTGAACGGGTTCGGGACGATCATACCAAGCGTCATGATCAGCAGATCGGCAAAGATCAGAAGCAGCTCGACCCTGGATTGCCCGACGCGCCCCGCACGTTGGATCAACCAGCCGTTTGCGCAAATCAGCAAAAGGATGAAGTGATAGTACAGAACCTCCCAGTTTGGGTTCAGGTAGATCAGCAAAATCCCGGTCAAACCCATCGCAATCCAGCGGGCTCTGACAGCCAGCTCCAGCCCCTCGCGCTTGTGCCGTTCCAGCGCCTCTTCGGCGTATTTGTGGTCCAGATCAAAATCGTCCGGCTGAGTTATAAAGAAACGGCTAAAGCGGGACGGGCTGGGTGCAATGTCGGTCAAGGGTCAGCGCTCCTATACGGTCTGACGGGGTTGGCTTATGCAATCATTCCTTGGTCAAAAACAAAAGACCCCGCCGTAGGATCGGCGGGGCAAGGCTAAGTGCCTTGTGTCAGGCCACAGGCACCGGCGGTATTCTTGAAATCAGTTGTGCATCTCGGACCGGATTTGCTGACGCAACACGTCGATGGGCACTGTCTTGCCATCGCGCTTGAAGCACCAATATGTCCAGCCGTTGCAGGAGGGGGCGTTTTCCAGATGCGCTCCAACCTGATGGATCGAGCCTTTGACATTGTCACCCACGAGGGTGCCATCTGCCCGAACCTTGGCTTTGTGACGCTGGTTCATGGAATAAAGCTCCTCACCCGGACGCAGCATGCCGCGTTCGACCAACTGGCCGAAGGGCACGCGCGGCTCGGCGCGTTTGCTGGCGCTGACCTCCAGCGCCTCACGGTCGAACTTGCGCACCTTGGCAATCCGCTTTTCCGCAACGTTACGATAGCTTTCCTCGCGCTCGATGCCGATGAACTCACGCCCCAACATCTTGGCAACAGCCCCTGTTGTGCCCGTTCCAAAGAACGGGTCCAGCACAACGTCACCGGGATTGGTCGAGCCGATCAGCACGCGATGCAGCAGCGATTCCGGCTTTTGCGTCGGATGTGCCTTGTCGCCGTTCTCGTCTTTCAGGCGTTCGTGCCCGGTACAGATCGGCAGTACCCAGTCGCTGCGCATTTGCACGCCTTCGTTCAGGGCCTTCAGCGCCTCATAGTTGAACGTGTATTTCGCGCCTTCCTGTTTCGAAGCCCAGATCATCGTCTCATGCGCGTTGGTAAAGCGCTTGCCACGGAAATTCGGCATCGGGTTCGATTTGCGCCACACGACGTCATTCAGAATCCAGTAGCCCGCATCCTGCAGCGCCGAGCCCACGCGGAAGATGTTGTGATAAGACCCGATCACCCAGATCGCACCATTGGGTTTCAGCAAGCGATGTGCCGCCTTTAACCATTCCCGCGTGAACTGATCATAGGCACCAAAACTGCTGAACTGATCCCAGTGATCGTCAACCGCATCGACTTGAGAGTTATCCGGGCGATGCAACTGGCCTTTCAGCTGCAGATTATAAGGCGGGTCTGCAAAGATCAGATCAACCGACGCCTCAGGCAGACTGTTCATCACATCGATGCAGTCTCCGGATAGAATCGTGTTTAAAGGGAGCGCGGCTGCGCCCTTTGTCTTAATGGTGGTCATATCACTGCCTCAGTTCCACGGCGCTTTTGCGCTCATTTGGTTGAGACAAGGATGAGTCAAAGATGATTCGCCGTCAAATTCTTTTTTGAATCAGTGACTTACAATTTACTCTTGATACAAGATATTGTGGACCGGTTTGAATGAACGTCTATGGTGTGGGGTCACACCAAGATTTTGCAGCGCATCGCGGTGTTGTTTTGACGGATAACCGGCGTTTGTCTCCCATCCATATCCCGGATGCTGTTGCGCCAAATCCACCATCAGTTGATCACGCCAATTTTTTGCCAGGATCGAGGCCGCCGCAATCGACACTGATCGGGCGTCTCCTTTGACCACGGCTTGGGCGGGGATCTTCAGGTCGCGCGGGACCATATTGCCATCGATCAGCACGTAATCCGGCGCCGGGTCCAGGGCCGCCACCGCCCGCTCCATTGCCAAATGCGAGGCGCGCAGGATGTTGATCTCATCAATCTCGGCCACGGATGCTTCGGCCACTGCAAATTCTGATCGGTCCCGCAAAGCCGCATCCAAAGCCGAGCGGCGTTTCGCGGTCAGCTTCTTGGAATCATTCAACCCTTCGGGAATGTCTTGCGGGTTCAGGATCACGGCGGCCGCAACCACCGGCCCAGCCAATGGGCCGCGCCCCACCTCATCCACACCCGAGATGCGAAGACGCCCGCTGTCCAAAAGGGCCTGCTCAAGCTCAAAATTCGGAACCATCATCTCTTTGAAAAACCGTGTTTCATCACCGACCGCAAGAAAAAAGAGAGGGCCGCCTGCGCCGCCCCCTCTCTTGCGCGGTGCTTCTGCGGCACCGCTCCTGCTCGTGACTGATTACTGATAAACCACGCGGTAACCTTGTTGGCGCAAGCACGCGGGCTCGTAGGCCCGTTTGACCTTTTTGCCATTCCAGAAACCGACCTTGCACTCTTGTGGCAGGCTATTGGCGTGTTTGTAGTGCTTGTTGAGACATCCGGTCCCCAAAAGCGGCCGGTCCCCATAGGCATTGAAAGTTCGCAAACAGCGTTGTGGCAGATCATAACGCGCTACCCGTTTGGGCAGTGGTTTCACATGGCTCGGTTTTGGGTCCACATGAGTATGCTGCCGCGAGGCCCGCTCGCGATCTTTGCGTTTTTCCTTGTTATAGTGATTGACCGCCGCGCCAATGATCGCAATCGCAGCCAGCCCGCCTAGAATGTCTCGCGTGTCCGCCGCGCGCGCCTGCGAAGCAGAAATACCGGTAATAGCCATGGCGGTCCCAACGATCAGAGCGATGAATTTCTTATGCATCTTGCTTGTCCTTTCGGATGTGGATGCGACCGCATGACGGGTCGCGCATTCGATGCATCCAGACTGGGCCCTCACCTTTCAGACAGGCAATAACAGGCCTCTGCTATCCAATATCAGCCTGCGCAAACCCCTTGCGTTATTGAATATCGGACCAACTCATGCGCAGGATGCGGCCTATGAAACAGATCATCTCTTCTTTGGCCCTGGCGTCCCTGATATCGGTGGGCTCAGTCGCGTCCGCAGCAGACTGCTATGCGGACTACAAGGCGAAACAGGACAACCCGTTGCGCCTGCACTACGGTGTGATGCAGGTGACCTCGTGCGACAAAGGTCAGGCGAAGCAAGAGGTCGCCCAGCGCCTGCAAGGCTCTGGCTGGACCTTGCTGAATGTAATGACGGTGTTCGGGCCGGAAGGGTTGGATCAAAGGAAGGCCAATGCCGGAAAATTCTATCTCCGTTTCTGATGCAAGACGGTCTGGTACCCGGCTGGTGGGGCTGGGAATCGCTGCGATCCTGATCATCCTTGTCACCGCCGCCGCTTTTTTGTTGTGGACATTGCCGGATGCCAATGCCTTCAACGCGCGGGTTGAGCGGCTGTTCGTCGAAAGTGATCTGACTTCGCAGGCAGAAATCCGGCTGCTGGAGATTCTGGCACAATCCGGCACCGCCTTTGCGGACACGCTGGCAAGCTATCGGATGGTGATCTACGTCTTGTTGGTCTTTTCCTGCGCGATGCTGATTTCCGCGTTTGTGTTTCTGGTCATGCTGGTGCTGCTGAACCGTCGCATGGCGCAGATCGAACGCACCGGGATACAGGTTACTTCCCTGCTGATCAGCCGCGAGGAAAACACCGTTTACCTCAACAACATGGATTTCAAACTGACCCCTGCGGCAATGGAAACCCTGTCGGTTCTGGCGGAATCCCGTCTGGATGATGAGGTGCTGTCCGGCGCGCAGATCGAAGGAATGATCTCGGGCCGCGACGCCTCAGATTGCGACGAAGCGGCAGGTGCGACACGGATCAAACGTTTGCGCGATGCCTTGGGCAATCAGATGGTCAGCGAGCTGTTGGTGAAAAACATCGCAAAGAAAGGCTATATGCTATCGATCGAGAAAGATGTCATTCAGATGGTCTGACATCACTGGGGGATCAGACCCGCACCCGATAAAATCTGCATGATCCCTCTTGGAATGGACGGCGGAAAGCCCCATTCTTTGTGGACCCATGGCAAGGGAGGTCGATCATGAACGTCCACGCCACACCAAGAACCACGGGCTATGGAATCTCGGTTGAACCGCTAAAGGGCAAGATCGCCATTTATCGGAACGATACTCTGTTGGCCGAAAGTCATAGCGCCAAGGTGATGTATGAAACTCGCTTGCCGCCGACCATCTACATCCCCCGCGATGATCTGTGCGTCGACCTGAGCGACGAAACCGAGTTGCAGACCTTCTGCCCCTTCAAGGGCACCGCGACGTATCACGACATAACAGTACACGGCGAGCATCTGGCCAATTCCGTCTGGGCCTATGAGCAAGCTTTGCCAGAGAGCATCGCCATTCAGGGCCATATCGGATTTATGCCGGGCGCTTACACCGATATCGATCTGGGTCAGAACCAGCTGCGCGATCCAGATGATGGTAACATCAGCGGCCCATTGATCGATTGGTTGATGCGAGGTGCTTCAACCGCGACGACGCCCGAGGCTTTTACCAAAGCCCTGGCCAAGAAAATGCTGGAACACGGGATCGCCATCCAACGCCTAAGCATCCTCGCCTGGTCCCTGCACCCGCTGATCGCGGGGAAGCATTTTATATGGGAAAAGGATCAGGATGAAATCCTGACCCGCGCGCCGACTTATGAAATCTATGACCATCCGGCCTTTATCAACAGCCCCTTGCGGCACGTTTCCAATGGGCTGGGCGGTGTACGTCAGCGGTTGAATGATGAAAACCCGCATAACAGCTTTCCCATCATGGAGGATTTGCGTGAGAAAGGTGCGACAGACTACGTGGCGATGCCCCTGCCTTTCTCGGACGGGCGCACGAATGTTCTGACCCTCACCTGCGACCACCCCAATGGCTTTACCACCGAAAACCTGGGGCTGGTATTCGAATGCTCATCGGTCATCGCGCGCTATTACGAAGTGTTCATGCAACGCGAAAATGCGCAGGTGCTGTTGGAGACATATGTCGGCAAACGGTCAGGCGCGCGGGTTCTGGGCGGTGAAATCCGGCGTGGTGACGGCGATGAGATCGACGCCGCGATCATGTTTTGTGACTTGCGCAACTCTACCAGTCTGGAGGAACAGCTGGGTCGTGAAGCCTATATCAATCTCTTGAATGAGTTTTTCGAAACTGTCTCGGAAATCGTGCACGAGAACGGTGGCGAGGTGCTGAAGTTCATCGGCGATGCTGTGCTTGCGGTTTTCCCGGCCTTGGATGACCCAGACCTCGCGCGCGAAAGTGCACAGCGCACGGCGATTAACATCGTGGAACGGTTGGGCGAGTTGCGGCAATCGGGCACCGATATTCACTGCGATTGTTCAATCGGGCTGGCCTATGGGCGCGTGACTTATGGCAATGTCGGATCGCGCGAGAGGCTGGATTTTACGGTCATCGGCCACGCGGCAAATGTGGCAGCACGACTAGGTGAGTTTGGCAAAACGGTTGGCCATCGCATTGTTGTGTCCGAAGACATCGCCCCTGCCTGTGCCCATGCGCAGCCCTTGGGTGAAGTTGCCCTGCATAATGTATCAAAGCCTGTTAACTCTTACGCCCTGCGCACATCCGCGGATGAGATACTGAATTCTTAGTAAGCCCGACAGCAGTTTCTTCGTCGCAAGAGCGGTTCGCCTACTCACACAGCATTGGCCAACCCTCGGAGTGGCACACGTGAAAGTTCTAGTGGTCGAGTACCAACCTCTGCCTACACTGCCCCCAGCAAGATAAGCGCAGTCTGTGCTGGCGAGATAGTGCTCTGCAACTGTGCGATCTGACTGCGCGCTAGATAGGTGTCGGTCAATCTCGTTGCCGCGTCTTCGTCGGTGAATTGCGCCAGATCATCAGACCCGGTCAACCGAAGCAGCCTGTCCTTGAATTCGACCAACTGCTTGTCGATATCCAGCTGCCCAAACGACGAGGGCAACCCCAGCGCCGTTTCCATCATGCTGCGCAGCGGAGGCCGACCCATCAGATCGAACCATTTGGTGTCAACGCTGACGTTCTCCTGCGCCAGTTCGGTCAGCGCATGTTGAGCATACAGGGCGATCCGCATCGTCTCATCCGATTCACCAACCGAAATCTCGAACCGGGCCGTCATGTTGTCCTGAGCAACCTGTTCCATCAAAAACGCAAAGCCGGTTCGCCGAATCTGACCGGGCCCGAACCCAAACGCGTCCGAAAACTCCCGGTACCTTTTGTCGGCCAAACGATTGGACAAGGCATCATCCGCACTGGTCCCGTCTTCCAGAATCTTTCGGACGAAAAACCGATTGTCCAGATCGCCTTCCAGACCAAAGGCCCCCAGCGCGACCTGCAACAGACGCCGATCCGAAACCAGCTGCTCTGCCGTTTCAATCTTGCCGATGTTTTCCAGGAAGTAGCGATTGTCGCGCTCGTTGATGGTCGAGCTCGAAAAAGCCTGAAACTGCGAGTCGTACGTTCGCTGGAGGAAGCGCCATCCGACCAATCCACCCGTGGGTATGACGGGTTGGAATGTCATTGCTGATAAGCCATCAAACGCTCTTCTCGCGGCAAGAGTGAACGAAGGGATTTGAGGCATTTGTAGTACTGCTCGCCTACCAATGCATCCGTGGCCTCGCCCAGCACACGGCGGCTGTCAGAGTCTGTGAATACCTGGCTCAACTCCTCGACCCGGCGCAGCAATTGCTGCCGCGCTTCAACAGGGTCCATATCACCTGACAGAACAAGTTGTGCGGCATAACACACGCGCCGGACAGGGGTGTTAACCTCATCGGGGTGTATCGCGTCCCGCAGCCGCAGAACATTGGCCTGAGGCGTCATGATCGAGAACCGGCTGCGACGGTCCCCGTTTTCGATCACAACCCCGTTTATCAGAACCCTCTCTTTCGGGGCGAGTTTCAAAACCAGCCCCCCCATTATGCCGCCCCACCCTGACGCAGGCCGCGCAAGACCGCCGTATTGATCTCCAACAATGGTTCTACGGTGGCGTTGTTGCCAAGGACCTGACTGCTATGGTGTTCCGTGAACTCTGCCAGATAGAAAATTCGCGCGCGTAATTCATTGGGCAAGGCGTTGTCGGAATCTGAAACGCCCGTCGCCAGAACCGTCCACAAGCGACGGTTTTCATGTACGGCCTGCACAAACGCGGCGAAATCGGTTGTCTTGCTAGCCGCGGCCGCTTTCAGGCGGCGCGTGATTTTCGAGATCGCCTCGAATTCAGTGTCTCGTGGTGTACGAACAGGAGCGGCAGTTTGCGCATAAGCGTTGTGAGCAAGCATTTGCGGGGTCACTTGAAATCCTTCCAATTGGCCGTCTTCAGGCGGTCAGAACCGGGGCGCGAAAACCGCGCCCCGGCCAAGTTCCGGGATTAGCGGAACAGCGACAGGATCGACTGCGGTGCCTGGTTGGCAATCGACAGCGACTGGGTCGCCAACTGCTGCTGGACCTGCAACGCCTGCAGACGGGCCGAGGTTTCCTCCATATCCGCATCAACCATCGCGCCGATGCCGGATTTGAATGAGTCGGTCAGCTTCGACACAAAGTCCTGCTGGGTCTCGATCCGGCCCTGGGCCGAACCAAAAGCAGCAGCTGCGTCAATCGACGTGTCGATCAGCGATTCAATCGTGCCAAGTGCAGCAGCGGCACCCGCATCAGTGGATACGTCAATCGAGCTAAGCGCACCCAAACCACCCGAACCAGCATTTGAGAACTGAGCAGATACCGAGATATCCTGATCCGCGTCAGCCCCGGCAGCCGCCGTACCTGTTGCGAAGGACAGCGTATTCGGAGCACCCGACGAGTCATAGTCAACCGCCAGTCCAGTGATGCCAAGCGCATCAATCTCGTTCTTCAGGCCAACCGCCACCAATGCGTCGGTATAGTTCTCGTCATACGTGCCAGAAGGATCGAGGTCGCTGTCCTGGATGGTGTAAGACACCTCTTGTTCGCCAACCCGAATCGAGACCCGGTCGCCAACTTCGAAGTTGTCAGTGGAACTGTCGATCAAGATATCGCCGGTGCCGGCTGTACGGTCCATGGTGAACCCAGCCACGTCATTATCGGTGGTCGCACCATCCGAACCTGCAAGCACGCCTTTGGCGGTATACCCACCGATGGACAGATCCTGGCTGGCGACCGAGATAGACGCCGAGTTGACTGCACCCGTACCATCACGATCCAGCGAAGACAGGATCGAAACGGTACCCGCAGAACCATCCACAAGGTTCAAACCATTGAACTGCGCGGCGCCAACAACCGATGCAATCTGATCCCGCAACGCTGTCACGTCATCATTGATCTTGGCCCGATCAACGTTGCCTTCCTGTGCAGCGACGATCTTGCCTTTCATCTGGGTCAGAAGGTCGGTCACAGTTTCAGATGCGTTCCGCGCAACCGCCACAGTCGACTCACCCAATGCAAGGCTGTCTTTAATCGCATTGAAGCCTTTGACGTCCGATTCCATCACTTTCGAAATCGCCCAGACCGCCGAGTTATCCTTGGCAGTTGCGACGTCCTTACCTGTTGAAATAGCGTTCTGCGTCATCGCCAGGTTTTTGTTGACCGACTTCAGGGTCTGCAGCGCAACCATAGCGCCATTGTTTGTCAGAATGCTGGACATTGCTGTCATCCTTTCACTTCGGGCGATTTGCGCCCATGTTCACCCCGCAGAGAACTGCAGGCTTGGCTGTCTTTCTGACCTGTGCGATGCGCCCTGTGGCCATTCGCGCCACCTGCTGATTTCAGGTGCAGGGATACTTTTGGCGCTGATCCCCTAACGGAGTGCTAAGATGTCCGATCCCGAAACTTCAGATTTGAATCAACGCGGCACTAAGCCCGTTTTTCGAGCTTTGCGTGGCTGCGAACTGCAAAGCCGCTGCGTTGCCCGTCGGCCCCATAGGTGCTGAACTCCTGCCGTACGCGGCGCAGTTCGGCCATGCGGGCGGCAACGGCGCGGATGCCATCTGCTGCGCTGTTTAACAAAGCCTGGTTACGTTCGACCTTCTGCTGAACCCGAATCAGATCGGCACTGTCGCGCACCTGCAGATCATTGATCGCGCCGATCAGTTTCTCTTTTTCCGGCACCATATGCGTCAGGCGGTCCAGATCGCCGTCCACCAGCGCAGTGCGTTCAAGATCCAGAATCTCTTCCAAAGATTTAATGAGCGTCATGCTTGGTTCAGCCGTCATTGAATTTCTCCATCATTGAATTGAACAGAATTTCGGACAGACCCACGCCGCCCGACTGGGCCAATTGCTGGGCCTGATGCTGGACAAGGAAAGATGAAAACTGATCCTCACCTGCACCGCCACCGAAGGAATCGCGCGACTCACCCAGCCCTGCGGATTTCAGCATCTCAGCCAGAAATGTCGCCTCAAGCTCGACCGCTGCGGCCTGCAGCTTATCTGCATTGGTTTGAACCGGTTGGGGCAGTGCCGTGACCTTCATCGCTTTCTCCGAAATTTACATCGAACTTTCTCGATCAAAGGTGAAAGCGGTTAAAATAAACGTAACTTCCTGCGGGCAGATTTCTGATCAGACATGACGGAGCCCGGAGCAAAATGCCCAACCCGCTTACACTGATGACAGCTGCCACAACCTCGACCGTCAAACCCGAGGCGGACGCAGAGAAAGCGCGCCATAACAAGGCCGGGGCCCAGTTTCAGGATGTTCTTGATCAACAGGACGCGCCGCCTGAGCTGGAAATCTCGTCCGAAGATCTGCCAGAGGATCAAGATGCTCCAGTGGCGGCCGAAACCGATATCCCCCCGATCAAAGGTGATTCTTTGAACCAGGATGTAACTGAATCTGACCCGGCACCGCGTCTCGAAACTCAAAGCCCAGTTGAGGTTGAGAAAACGGAACTCGCAACCGCTCCGACACAAACTCAGCCGGGGAATGAGGCTATCTGGCAGCCGCAGCAGGGACGCGGCGGGGCGGATATTCCGCCAGATTCGACACATAGCGCGATGCCCAATTCACGGATCGAGCCTGCAGACCCAACGCAGCAAGTTCACCCAAAGCCACAAGGGGAAACCCTCGTGGCTCAAAAGGATGTGGCCAATCGTCCCGACACCAGTGTGTTCGCGATGCAGGCAGTTACAGCGCAAGCAAAAGACAGATCGGTGCAGGTCGATACAGTGCCTGCTGACACAGCACCGGATGCAAATCCCACAATGTTTCAACCGCAAAAGTCGGAACGAGCCCTCACGTACGGGGCTGCCGGCATCAGCGTCGCGCAATTGCAATTGACCGCCTCTGCTCGGCAGCGAGACGCAGAACAGGCTGTAAAAGTCGATACCGGCGAACCTATTGCTGCCTTGGGTGAGGAGCCTGTGTTGCAATCAGCCCGCGATTCGGCGGCACCGCTCAGCGCGCCTGCACAGGCGGCGCGGGCTGAGGTTGCGCGGGCAATCGCGGGCCAGATGGCCGCAGCCATACAGGCGCGGGCTGGCTCCGGCGCAATCGAGATTGCTCTGAACCCCGAGGAGTTGGGGCGCGTTTCCATTATTCTGAATGGTCGCGAGGACGGGTTTCACCTGACAATTGCGGCTGAACGGCCCGAGACACTGGACCTGATGCGCCGCCATATCGCGGTGCTGTCCGAAGAGTTTCAGAAACTGGGCTATGGCGACCTGTCATTTGATCTCGGGAATTCCTCGGATTCGCAGCAAAATCCTCTCGATCACCAACAGGCTAACAGCTTCGACCTGACACCCCAGGACCTTGGTGCGCAGGCTGCACCGTTTCCAAAGAATACCGCCCCGGGGCGGGGCGTAGATATGAGGCTTTGAACATGATCAATCCAACACAGGCTGCTCAGACATCGGTTCAATCACAAGCAACCTCGGGGTCAAAGACCAGTGCAATCGCCTCGGATTTCGAAACCTTTCTGTTGATGATGACGACGCAAGCCCAGAATCAGGATCCGCTGGACCCGATGGATTCAGCCGAATACGCCTCGCAACTTGCGCAGTTTTCGATGGTGGAACAGCAAGTTCAGACCAACGATCTGCTGGCGTCACTCACCTCCAGCATGGGCAGCCTGAACCTGGGCGAACTGGCGAATTGGGTCGGCATGGATGTCCGGTCAACATCCGGGTTCAGCTTCGATAGTCAGCCGGTGACGCTGTTTGCGGCTCCACATGAAGCTGCGGATCAAGCTACGCTGACCGTGCGGGACGCTGATGGAGAAGTGGTTTCCACCTCGGATGTCCCGCTTGATCAGACCGAATTTACCTGGGCCGGAACCGATTCTGATGGCGACCCGCTGCCGCCGGGGAACTACACCGCAACCCTCAGCAGCTATCAGGATGGAGAGCGCTTGTCTGAAACACCTGTCGCCTCATACGGCCGGGTTGTTGAAGCGCAGATTGGCACGGATTCGATCTTGCTGACCCTCGAAGGCGGGCAGATTGTTCCCACACATCAGGTGAGCGGGGTTCGATCAGGCGCTTGATCTGATCAGAAGCGCAGGCCAAACCTAGGCGGATCGCGATTCGCCCCTAGAACTGGTTTTGACCCTGCCAAACTTTTCCGCCCCTCCGACCGATCTTGTGCACCAGCTTTCCGACCAAAAGCTGGTGCAAAACGATGCGCGTTTCGAAACGCTTTACGGCGGGCGGACCAATCAGGTCTGGAAGGTTCTGGGCGGAGACGGCGACCGCGTTCTGAAACTGTATGGTTCGTCGTTGCAAAACCCGCTGTTTCGCAACGACGCCGCGCTAGAGGCACGATGCCTTACCGCATTGGAACCTACGGGATTCGTACCACGCCTATGCGCTGCCGGTGGTTATCATGCAGATCATTGGGTTCTGTACGATCATGCGCCCGGCACCCCTTGGGACGATGATCCCGCGCCCGTTGCTTGGTTGCTCTGGCAACTGCATCAATCATCGGTCAGAGTAGCAGCGCCAGCGGGCTGTAACGGAAGTGCCGATCTTGCCGGACATGGGCAAGACATCCTGGACCTTTGTGCCCCCGAAACCCGCGACAAACTGCTGAGCCTTAGACCAAATCACGCAGTCGCACCAACAGCAAAACTATGCCTGATCCACGGCGACCCGGTGCCCGGCAATATTCTGGTCGCTGCATCCGGGCTGACGCTTATTGACTGGCAATGCCCTGCATTGGGCGACCCGTGCGAAGACCTGGCAATGTTCCTGTCCCCGGCGATGCAACTGCTCTATCGGGGTGGGCCTTTGGAGGGAGATCAGGAAAACCGCTTTCTAAGCGCCTACGGAGAGCCCGACGTCCTGTCTCGATACGAACAGCTTCGACCGTGGTTCGCCTGGCGCATGGCCGCCTATTGCCTGTGGCGGATGGAAAATGGTGCCCCGGACTATGAGCGCGGGTTTCAGCTTGAAGTTGAGGCGTTGTGTTAGCTGCACATCACCAATCAGCAACCGCCATTGCCGCATAGGCGGGCGGCAACAGCGCGCGCCGCATGCGCCCCAACGGGAACCGAGCGGGCGTTTGCGTCATCAGCTTTGGCAGACCCGTCGCCTGCCCCAAAGCCAATCGTGCCAGCGCACGACCGCAATAACTGCCCATCGCAACGCCGTTCCCATGAAACGCAAATCCTGCGAACAGACCAGGATGCCCCGGAACGGGCCCCGCATAAGGCAACAGCGAACGTGAAAGGCACACCATGCCTGACCAGATATGGGTGATCTCAACCTCGGACCATGCCGGGAACATCCCTCTGAAATCCCGCTGCACCAAGTCCCGGATCGCCTTCTCGGACGCCTCGGAAGATCGCAGCCCCCCTCGCATTCCGAACAGAAACCGCCCATCCGGCATCAGACGAAAGTAGTGCAGAAGATGCCGCGTATCGTAACACATCTGGTCCGAGGTCCAGCCCTGCGCTGCCTTCTCGGGCTCGGTCAGGGGCCGTGTAACCAGAACCGTCGATTGCGCAGGCATGTATCGGCCTGACATCCAATCGGGAACATCCTCGCTGGAATACCCGTTTGTGCAGATCAGCACCTGATCGGCCCGCACCCGTCCCTCGGGCATCTCAAGCTCAGAACCTGATGAGGTTTTTTCGACCTTTCGCACAGGGCTGTTCTGATAAAACACCGCCCCCAATTCGGCTGCGGATTGAGCAAGCCCAAATAGGTATTTCCGAGGGTTCAATCCAAACCCGACCGGGGTCGTGTACCCGCCAAAAAACGGGCCATTCAGGCCCAACCCCGGCAAATCCTCTTGCTCGTGCAAGGTGCCGTTTTGGTCTGCGGAACGACGCAGTTTCGCCATCGCGCGCGACGAATGCGCCAGCTGGGTCTCACCAACTGAATGCGTATCAGCCGCGATCTGATTCTCCTCAAGCAAGGCGACCACTAACGCGACGGCATCATGTTCTGCTTGTTCATAAGCGGCGGCACCGTCCTGCCCAAAGCGGCGCGCTAAGGCGCTATGGCCCAGTTTCGATCCGCCCAGACAACAGAAACCGCCATTGCGCCCCGATGCGCCCCAACCTGGGGTTTCCGCTTCAAGCACGGCGACCGAAGCCCCCGCTTTGGCAAGGTGCAACGCGGCAGATGTTCCAGTGAAACCACCGCCGATGATGGCGACGTCTACTCTCTGATCACCGTTCAGTTCCGGCCACTCAGGGCTGGGGCAGGTCTCATCCCACCAACACCCATCCCGTGGGCCGGGGCCGTAGGTGTAGGCGGGATAGATGCGTTTCATTCGGCGCGGGCAGCGGCCATTTCATCCTGCCGCTGCCGCATCATCGCACGTTTGGTGACCAGCGACGCGGTGATGACCCCCACCGTGACCACCGCAATCATGATAGTTGAAAGCGCGTTAATTTCGGGGCTGACCCCAAGCCGGACCGCTGAGAAAATCTTGATCGGCAAGGTCGTCGCCGATGGACCCGACGTGAATGAAGCAATCACCAAGTCATCCAATGACAGGGTAAAGGCTAGCAACCAGCCCGAGATCACGGCGGGCGCGATGATCGGCAAGGTCACAAGGCGAAACGCCTGCGCGGGGGAACAGCCCAAATCCAGCGCGGCCTCTTCCAAAGATTGATCAAATGTCACAAGGCGCGACGAGACAACAACGGATACAAAGCACATTGAGAATGTCGTGTGCGCTAGGATGATGGTCAGAATACCCCGGTCCAAACCGATCCCGATGAACAGCAACAGCAGCGAGAGGCCGGTAATCACCTCGGGCATCACCAGCGGTGCATAGATCATGCCCGAAAACAGGGTTCGCCCAAAGAAACGGCCCCCACGCACCAGCACATAGGCCGCAGCGGTGCCAAGTATCGTCGCCAATGTCGACGAAAACACCGCAACCCGGACGGTAACCCAAGCAGCGTCCAGAAACGCCTCGTTTTGGACCAGTTCGCCGTACCATTTGGTCGAGAAACCCGCCCAGACCGTGACCAGTTTGCTTTCGTTGAAACTGAAGATGATCAGGATGATCATCGGAATGTACAGGAACGCAAGGCCCAGCGTCAGCGAGACGGCATTGAACCAGCTTAGCCTTCTCATTGCTCGGCCTCCGTCTGTTTTTGCTGGTTGCGCTGGAACAGCACAATCGGGATCACAAGGATCAACAGCAGGACAACGGCGACAGCGCTGGCAACAGGCCAGTCACGGTTCGAGAAGAACTCCTCCCACAGCACCTTTCCGATCATCAGCGTACCCGATCCACCAAGGAGTGACGGGATCACGAATTCGCCAATCACCGGAATCATCACAAGGAAACAACCGGCGATGATACCGGGGCGCGATAGGGGGATCGTGACCAGCCAGAAGGCTTGTAGGCGGGAACATCCAAGATCTTCGGCAGCCTCAATCAAGGATTCGTCCATTCGCTCCAGCGCCGAGTAAATCGGCAGGATCATGAAAGGCAGATAGGTGTAGACGATGCCAATATAGACCGCCGTATTGGTGTTCAGAATGGTCAGCGGCGTTGAAATAATACCCGTCCAGAGTAGAAGCTGGTTCAGATAGCCCTCATTCGACAGGATGCCCATCCATGCATAGACGCGGATCAGGAACGAGGTCCAGAACGGCAGGATCACCAGCATCATCAGTGTTGGCCGCCATTCTTCGGGCGCGCGGGCCATGCCATAGGCGATGGGATAGCCCACCAGCAACGTCAGAACCGTCGAAATCAGCGCGATTTTGACGCTGGACAGGTACGCTTTCCAATACAAGTCATCCTCGGTCAGCCAGACGAAATTCTCAAAATCCAGCTGGCTGAAGAAATCTCGGATGCCAGCCCAGCCCTGTGACAGATCCAACGTCGGCGTATAGGGCGGGATCGCAAGTTCGGTGTCGGACAGCGAAATCTTCAACACGATGAAGAACGGCACCATGAACAGCGCCAGCAGCCAGACATAGGGTACAGCAATCAGCAAGGCACGGCGCATCAGTTCGCCAGCAAAACCGCAGCCGTTGCTGTCCAAGACAGCCAGACCGGGTCTTCCCAAGTAAAAGATCGACGCGAGATGCGGCGCGTGTTGGCAGATTGCGCCTTGATGATCGTACCGTTTGACAGTTCCACGTGATAGGTCGAGAGGTTACCCAGATAGGCAATGTCCAGCACCTTGCCCTGCACAGCGTTGATCGCCTCATCCGGGCGATCGGTCGAGATTGTCACTTTTTCAGGCCGGATGGCCAGATGGCAGGATTGACCATTCGAAAGTTCAGTGCCCGATGTCGCGGTCAGGGGTGCCTGCCCTTCGGCCCATTCGATCTGATAGGTCTCATCACCTGTCGATGTTGCACGACCTTCGATGATGTTCACATCTCCGATGAAGTCGGCCACGTAGACCGAGTTTGGATTTTCATAGATACGATCCGGCGTGGCAACTTGCATCAGTTTGCCCTGATCCATCACAGCGACACGGCTGGCAACGGTCATCGCCTCTTCCTGATCGTGGGTGACGATCACAAAGGTGGTGCCGGTCTTCTCCTGAATATCCATCAGTTCGAACTGCGTGTCCTGTCGCAGTTTCTTGTCCAGCGCGCCAAGGGGCTCGTCCAGCAGCAACAGCTTCGGAGCCTTCGCCAGCGACCGTGCCAATGCGACCCGCTGCCTTTGCCCACCCGAAATCTGGTGCGGCTTGCGGCGGGCGAATTGTTCCAGCCGTGTCAGGCGCAACATTTCTTCGACCCGGTCCTCAAGATCGTGCTTGGGCATGTTGTCCCGTCGCAGACCAAAGGCGATGTTTTCCCAAATGCTGAGGTGAGGGAACAGTGCGTAAGACTGGAACATCATGTTCACCGCCCGCTTGTTCGGTGGGATCGGGTCAATGTCCTGCCCGCCCAGCATGATATGCCCCTCAGTCGGGGTCTCAAATCCGGCCAGCATCCGCATCATCGTGGTCTTGCCACAGCCCGAGGGGCCGAGCAGAGCAAAGAATTCGCGTTCGAAAATGTCCAGCGACAGGTTGTCGATGGCGGTGAAGCCCCCGAACCGTTTGGTGACATTCTGGAACTGGATCAGTGGTTTCGCCTGTGGATCATCCCACGGCGCAAAGACATCAGCGTTCAAACCGGCCCCCGCATTTCTGTACGGTAAAGAAAAACGCGGGGCGTTGTTTCACCCCGCGCCGCAATATCAGGTGCCTGACTTGATCTTCGTCCAAAGACGGGTCACGACCCGCTGTGTTTTCGAAGGATAGGGCGTCGTGATATAGAGGTTCTGCATCGTCGCATCATCCGGATAGATCGCCGGATCACCGATCACGTCTTCCTCCAGAAACTCCTGCGAAGCCTTGTTGCCGTTGGCGTAGTACACATAGTTCGACGCGGCAGCCATGTTATTGGCGTCCAGGATGAAGTCCAGGAACTTGTGCGCACCCTCAGGATTGGGCGCATCCGCAGGAATGGCCATCTGGTCGAACCACATCAGCGACCCTTCGGCGAAGGGGTGGTATTCAATCTCGACACCATTGTCGGCCTCTGCCGCACGATCCCGCGCCTGAAGGATGTCACCCGACCAGCCGACGGCCACACAGATATCGCCATTGGCCAGCGCATTGATGTATTCCGAGCTGTGGAACTTCTGAATGTACGGGCGCACCGCCGTCAGCACTTCTTCTGTCTTGGCGATGACATCCGGATCATGACTGTCAGGATCCTCACCCAGATACTGCAGCGTCATCGGTATCATTTCCGCTGGTGCGTCCAGGAAATGAACACCGCACGAGGCCAGTTTTTCCATGTTCTCGGGTTTCAGGACAAGGTCCATGCTGTTCAGAGCTACATCGTCGCCCAGTGCCTCCCTGACCTTTCCGACATTCACCCCAATACCAGTCGTCCCCCACATGTAGTTGATGGAATAGGCGTTGTTCGGATCGTATCCGGCAGTGCGGTTCTGAATCACATCCCACAGATTGCCGGAATTGGCCAGTTTGGCAGCATCCAGTTCCTGAAATGCTCCAGCCTGAATCTGACGCTGCAAGAACGTGCCCGACGGCACCACAACATCATAGCCTGAACCACCGGCCAGCATCTTGGTTTCCAGAACCTCGTTACTGTCGAACACGTCATAGATCAGGGTCAGCCCTGTCTCTGCCTCGAACTTCGCCAGCAGGTCCTCGTCAATATAGTCGGACCAGTTGTAAACACGCACCTCTTCGGCAAAGGCTGCCGAAGTCCCCAATGCGATGACCGCTGTCAGCGTCAGCGTTTTGATTGTCATTTTTTTCTCCCTGCAAATGTCCGGGTATTTTCCCGGTTTTTCAGATTTGATCAAGTTTTGCGTTTTTCGATGGTACCGACTATGGTTCCACGAAGGGTCTGACCCCGCAAGCCGCAGGTAGCGAAACTGGAACCAGCCCATTGGATTTGATCAAAAATAAGGCAAATACAGTACAGATGAGCGACACCAAAAGCCCCGTGCATGAACAGGTCTACCACACACTCAAATCGCAAATCCTGTTTGGCGATTTGGTTCCGGGGCAACCGGTCACAATTCAGGGTTTGGCCGATGCATTGGATGTTGGAATGACACCAGTGCGCGAAGCGATTCGCAGGCTGATATCTGATGGGGCATTGGTGTTTCAGGGGAATCGACGTGTCAGTGTTCCACTGATTTCTGATTCGGATATTGACCAGATGAAGTTCGCAAGAAGTTCAATAGAATCAGAACTTTCAAGACGTGCGACTCCCAATCTAAGCCCTGCTGATATTGATGAGCTGGAGCGAATTGACCAGTGTCTCGACAGTATGATCGCAGATGGCGACATCAACGGCTATCTTCGCTTGAACCATGCTTTTCACAAAGCGCTTTATGCTCACGCCCACGCCCCGATTCTGCGTGACCTGGCCGAGCGGCTATGGCTCAGATTCGGTCCATCGCTGCGGGTTGTCAGCGGGCGATTCGGAACGCAAAGCATGCCTGACCGGCACAAAGACATCATCGCAGCGCTTCGCGAAGGAGATGCCAACAAAGCCGCTCTGGCCACTGCACAGGATGTTGAGCAAGGGATGGAGCTAATGATCGGCGCTCTGGCTTCAGCCTGAATCACGTGATTCGATTGACAGCAAAAAATTTGATCATATTGTGGCGTGCAACTGCTTGAGGAGGTTTCAGGATGCCCACCATTACCAACCACATGCCCACCGCTGAGTTGCAGGCCCTGGATGCGGCCCATCACCTTCACCCGTTCTCGGCCAATGGCGCTTTGGGGCAGGAAGGCGCGCGCGTCATCACTCGCGCCAAAGGCGTCTACCTGACTGATAGTGAGGGAGAAGAGATCCTCGACGCGATGGCCGGTCTGTGGTGCGTGAACATCGGCTACGGGCGCGACGAACTGGCCGACGTCGCCGCGCGTCAGATGCGCGAGCTTCCCTATTATAACACGTTTTTCAAAACGACCCACGTGCCCGCCATTGCCTTGGCGGCCAAGATTGCCGAGCTGGCACCGGGTGATTTGAACCACGTCTTCTTTGCGGCCGGTGGTTCAGAGGCAAACGACACCAACATCCGTCTGGTGCGCACCTATTGGGCCGAAAAAGGCCAGCCCGACAAGAACATCATCATCAGCCGCCATAACGCCTATCACGGATCCTCCGTGGGGTCTGCCTCGCTGGGCGGTATGGCCGGAATGCACGCGCAGGGCGGTATTCCGATCCCGAATATCCACCATATCAACCAGCCGAATTGGTGGGCCGAAGGTGGCGACATGACGCCCGAAGACTTTGGCCTGGCCCGTGCGCGTGAGTTGGAAGAGGCCATTCTAGAGCTGGGTGAAAACCGCATCGCCGCCTTTATTGCTGAACCCGTGCAAGGCGCTGGCGGGGTCATTGTCGCGCCGGATACCTACTGGCCCGAGGTTCAGCGTATTTGTGACAAATACGATATCCTGTTGATCGCCGATGAAGTGATCTGTGGCTTTGGTCGTACCGGCAACTGGTTCGGGTCGCAAACCGTTGGGATCAAGCCCCATATCATGACCATCGCCAAGGGCCTCAGCTCGGGTTATGCGCCCATCGGCGGGTCAATCGTCAATGACGAGATCGCCGAGGTGATTGGCGGAACCGAGTTCAATCACGGCTACACATATTCCGGTCATCCGGTGGCGGCAGCGGTGGCGCTGGAGAACCTACGCATCCTCGAAGAAGAAAAGATCGTTGAGCACGTCCGCGACGTCGCCGCGCCTTATCTGAAGGAAAAATGGGAGGCTCTGGCCGATCATCCGCTCGTGGGCGAGGCCAAGATCGTCGGCATGATGGCCTCGATCGCACTTACGCCCGACAAGGCAAGCCGCGCCAAATTCGCCTCGGCCCCCGGCACCGTGGGGTATATCTGCCGCGACCGTTGCTTTGCTAACAACCTGATCATGCGCCATGTGGGCGACCGGATGATCATCTCTCCACCACTTGTACTGACTCCGGCGGATATCGACGAGATGTTCCTACGCATCCACAAATCGCTGGATGAGGCGCAGGCAGAGATTCTCGCGCAAGGGTTGATGAAGTCGGCGTCTTGAGTCGGATGATACTATGTTCGGAAAAGGCGGCCATTCCGGCCGCCTTTTTCTTTGGGACCTAGTCCGATGGCATTGTCGTCATTAAGCCCTTAGCATTCTTTTTCGCAACTTGGCTGAAACGCCCGACAATTGGCGCAGATCCCGAAAAAATGCTCAGGTGTCTGCAGATAAACCCATCTTAACTTGCAGACATTGAACATTCGGCACCATAGTTCTTCCAACCCAAAGTTGTTTCTACGATGACCGAGACCTCGTTGAAGGAGATTATTGTGAAGTTTGACTTACTCAAAAAGGGACTTCTCGCAAGCCTTGTTGCTTGTGCGTCGGTAGCAGCTGCGGAAGAACCGAAAAGTTGGCTCTTTATGGAAGTTGCGGATACCGCTTCACTCGAAAATGGCAAGCTGGTGCTCAAGGGAATTGATGATCAGATTGTACTCTTCACGGATCGCCCATATCGCGACGCGATGAAAATGCCGGTAGAGTCGATTGTCAAAAACTGGGGTGCCGGCGCGAACAGTTTTGAATCTGATCCGCCCAACGCGGCTTTGACAGGAAAGAACGAAGGCTCACAGGTTGGGTTAATCGTCACCATTAGCAATCCCAAACTGGAGGATGGAAATCTACAGTTTGACTATGAGACGCTGAATGGAACTGATGTCACGCACCTCGAGAACGTCTCTTTGGTAGTCGATTCGGTATACTATACCCTTCAGTGTTGGGCTTCCTGGGGGCAGGACTGCGGCAACTAATTAGATCTGCCTTAGGCAGTGCAGTGGTCGGACGCGCAAGTGACGGCGGCAATCAAGAAATGAGGCCGATAGTGGTTTCAAGGACCCGAGCAAGTCATGCCACCATCCGTCAAAAACACACACGTTTTTAAGGTGTAGGCACCTTTATCGAATATAAAAAATTTCAAAACGCCGGGAGAATGAAGTGAAAATGTCAGCGAAACTCTTTGGAGCAGTGGCTGTTTTGGGTGCCATGACATCGATCGCGATGGCGCAATCGTCTGACGACACATCAAAGCCTGAGAGTTATCTGTTCATTGAAACCGCTGATCGCGCCACGCTATCCGACGGTACCATGACCTTGCACGGAGTTAGTCCCGATGTACCCGTTTTTGCGGATCGGCCTTACCGTGCTGCGGGACAGATCAGTCGCGCTGATTTTCTGAAGGTATGGAGCAGTGGGCAGGACAGCTTTGAGGCAGACCCCCCCAATGCCGCGATAACCGGAGAGAGTGAAGGAAAGCAGGTTGTTCTGATCGCCGAAATCAAACAACCCAAAGCCGATGGTGACTGGGTCAGCTATGAAGTGAACATTCTGGAGGGATCCGAATTTTCCGAGCTGAATAATCCGGTCATGGTGATAGATGATAACATCTTGCAGGAAATCTTCTGTACGCCCTGGTGCTGATAGAACCGTTTGTCCTGACGGATGGGAGCTGTGAGTACAAGTTAAGCTAAAACGGCCTAGTTTTCTTTGGGCAAAACAACGGCTTTGTCCGCCTAACGGACCCAAATGCTCTCAGCAATCTACCACCCAATCACCGCAACCGCTCCAACAGCTTCAACGTTGGGTACCCGTCCGGCACCAATCCCTGCGCCAATTGATAAGCCCGTACAGCGTCGATCGTGTTCGGTCCGGTACGCCCGTCGACGCCTTGCGTATCAAATCCAGCTTTGGTCAGTCGGGTTTGTAGCTCTTTCTTCTCGGTAAAGCTCAGCACCCGGTCGCCGCGTGGCCAAGGGGTCTGAAACGGTGCGCGGCCTGCCAGGCGGTCGGACAGGTGACCAATGCCGATGACATAGGCATCTGCGCCGTTATAGCTCTCAATCACACCGAAATTATCGAAGATCATCAGCGCGACGCCCTGCCCGCCAGCGGGCAGAAGGATCGCGGCCTGCCCGTGATCAGCAACAGGTTCCCCATCGCGTCCAACCACACCTAGTTTCGCCCACTCCGACGGCATCAAGGTGAAATCCCGTTTGGCCGTGGCATAGTCGAACCCCTCGGGCAAGCGCACTTCGACACCCCATGGCTGCCCCTTGGTCCAGCCGTGCCGAGCCAGATAGGCCGCCGCCGAGGCCAGCGCGTCGGTCGGATCATCCGACCAGATATCGCGCCGCCCATCGCCGTCGAAATCGACCGCATGATCTAGGTAAGAGGTCGGCATGAACTGCGTATGCCCCATCGCCCCGGCCCAACTGCCGATCATCCGGCCCGCGCTGACATCGCCCGCCTGAATGATCTGTAAAGCCGCGATCAGCTGGGTCTCAAAGAAGGACGCACGGCGCGCATCGAACGCCAATGTCGCCAGCGACCGGATCGTCGGGTTACTGCCACGATAGGTGCCAAACGATGTCTCTAACCCCCAGATCGCGGTTACGACCTCTTTCTCGACGCCGTATTGCGCCTCGATCCGCCTTAGGACCTTTTGGTGCCGATCCAGCGCCGCGCGCCCATTTGCGATGCGCGTGTCCGAGACGGCGCCATCCAGATACTCCCAAATCGGCTTTGAGAATTCAGCCTGATTGCGATCCCGCTTGATAACGTCCAGATCATAGGACAGGTCCGCCAAGGCGTGGCCCAGCGTAGATTGCGAGATACCCTGATCCCGCGCCCGGTCTTCAAACGCCCCAAGCCAGGCCTGAAACCGGGCGTTTCCTGCCGAGGACGCTCGCACGACCTCAACCGTGGGCCGGGGCACCGGTCGCAGGGATGTTGTAACATCCGCCGAAGCCAATTGAATTTCGCCACCCACAGGCCGAATCTCGGGCCTGGGGGCGTGTTCTGCCGCTGACGCCTGCACGATGGATGCCCATAATGCGGCGGTCATGACGCCACCTATGCATTTATGCATTCCGATTTTTTTCCTGAGTACTGCTCAACTCCAAGGATAGCGCAAAATCAGCAATTCTCAAAGGTCTTAGCTGTTTTCGTCCCGCTCATGTGCGGCACGCTTTGCACGAATCTGGGCAATAACATCGCGCAGCATTGGTATGCGATTTGGGCGAAAGCTTTGATCTGTCACCGACATTTCCCGCATGCGATCCAAGCGAAAGACGCGAAAATCCTGCCTGAGATGGCACCAGCTGAGCAAGACATTCGAGCGGTCCATGTACACAATGCTCAAGGGATCCACCCGTCTGCGGGTCTCATCCCCCTTGGCATCGGTATATGCGAATTCGACTGTGCGTTCATCCCATGTGGCCTGCCGCAGATCGGCAACTTCGATGGTCGGCGCAGGGGGGCGGTTGAACCGCGTTGCAGCAAGAACTGCATGGCTCAGCCGGTGGGATTGTCGTGGCGGCAGGCGTCCTTGAAGTTTGCGTAACGCGGCGCTGGCCGCGTCAGCCAGTGCCGGATCGCCGATCACCTGCACTTCGCGCAGTCCCAGAACCAGCGCCTCAAGCTCATCATCGGTAAAACCCAGCGGCGGCAGCGTTGCGTCTTCGATTAGGGTGAACCCGAATCCAGCCTCACCATCGATAACCGCGCCAAGGCCGCGCAGCGCATCGATATCGCGGTGGATCGTACGAGGAGACACGCCAAGATCCTCCGCCAATTGAACCGAAGTTTTCGGCGACGAGCCAGAGCGTAAGGCTTGCATCAATTGGAACAGGCGGGCGGTGCGGGACATATCGGATATTAGCTTACCTCTAATGTCAGAAACTGTCATCAGCCGTGCCTAAGGTCCGGCCATCCCCAATGATGGAGCCCCCTGATGCTGACCCTTCTCACTTACCCTTCGGCCTTTGGCTTGTTCAGCGCCAGCCCATTCTGCGTGAAAACCGCGCTGATGCTGCAAAAATCAGGCCAGACCTGGCAGCGATCCGACATTCTGGACCCTCGCAAGATGCCGCACCAGAAGCTGCCTGTGCTACGTACGCCCGAGCGTTTGGTCCCGGACAGCGATCTAATCCGCGATTGGCTGGAACAGCAAGGGGCCGACTTCGACGCGGGCTTGTCGGATGTTGAAAAGGCACAATCCCGCGCCTTGATCCGTATGGCCGAGGAGCATCTCTATTTCCACATCGTTCTGGACCGCTGGGACAATGATGAGGTCTGGCCCATCCTGCGCGAGATGTTCTTTAACAGCATTCCAGCCCTAATCCGCAAACCGGCCTCTAATGCAATCCGCAAATCCGTCCTGAAAGGCATCAACGCTCAGGGCATCGGTCGCTTTTCCCTGAATGAACGTCTGGACCGGGTCGAGCGTGACCTTGAGGCGATCTCGGCCTATCTGTGGCAGTCACCGTTTCTGCTGGGCGAACGACCGACCGCTGCGGATATGAGCGTTGGTCCCATGCTGGCGGCAATGCGTGCGACACCTGTTGAAACACCGCTGACCCGCCGCATCAAACAGGATAACCTGCTCAACACTTACGTAGACCGGATGGAACAGGCAGTACCCCTGTCATGACTCAGATTGAAGATCCCGCCGTAGCGGCCGCCTTTGCGGCATTGCCCCCGGACACGCGTGCCGGAGCACTTGCCTTGCGCGATCTGATCCTTGAGACCGCCAGCGCACTGCCCAGTGCCCAACCGCTGCAAGAGGCGCTGCGCTGGGGTCAGCCCGCCTATCTGGCCCCCAAGGGCTCAACCATTCGGTTGGGTGGACATAAGTCCGCGCCATTTGCCCTGTTCGTGCATTGCCAAAGCCGGTTGATGGGGGACTTCACGACCGCCTTTCCCGATGAGGATCGGATTGAAGGCAACAGGGCGGTGCTGTTCGACGATGTGGATCAGATCGATCCGACCCGCCATGGCTGGCTGATCGCGCGGGCCTTAACCTATCACCTCTGACGGCGCTTACGTTCGACCTTACGCTTGATTTTGTCCTTCTTGCGCTTGGTGCTGACCGCCTTGCGACGCGCGCCCCGCTTGGCAGGGCCGCGCCCGCGCGGTAAGGCCTGATCGTCGATGGACAGCAGTTCCAGTTCCAGCCCACCTGTCACCGGGGTTGCCTCGGTCAAGCGCACGGTAACACGCTGGCCGATGGCGATGATCAACCCGGTATCCGACCCCATCAGGGTTCCGGCCTCGCGGTCGAAATGAAAGAACTCGCGACCCAGGGACCGCACGGGCACCAGCCCGTCGGCCCCGGTTTCGTCCATCTTCACGAACGCCCCGAACCGCGCGATACCACTGATCCGGCCTGTGAACTCATTGCCCACGCGTTCGCTGAGATAGGCCGCCAGATAGCGGTCTGTGGTGTCCCGTTCTGCCATCATGGATCGACGTTCGGTGTCCGAAATATGCGTTGCCGTTTCATCCAACCGGGCGATTTCCTCCTCGGTCAGCCCGTCCTCGCCCCAGCCATGGGCCGAGATCAGCGCGCGATGCACAATCAGATCGGCATAGCGCCGGATGGGCGAGGTGAAATGCGCATAATTGCGCAGGGCCAGCCCGAAATGGCCGAAGTTTTCTTGGTTGTAATAGGCCTGCGCCATCGACCGTAGGGTCGTTAGGTTGATCAGTTCCGCATCCTCGGTGCCCGCCGCCGCGTTCAGCAGGGCGTTCAGGTGACGAGTTTGCAAAACCTGACCCTTGGCGAGGTTCAGGCCAGCGGCTTGCGCCGTTTCACGCAGGCTCTCCAGCTTTTCAGGTGCGGGTTCCTCGTGGACGCGAAACAGCAGGGGCCGACGTTTCGCGATCAGCGTTTCGGCAGCGGCGACATTGGCGAGTATCATGAACTCTTCGATCAGCTTGTGCGCATCCAAACGGTCGCGGAAGGCGACGCTGGTTACCTCACCCGTGTCGGACAGAACGATCTTGCGTTCCGGCAGGTCGAGTTCCAGCGGTTGCCGCGCCGCCCGCGCCTTTTTCAGCGCGGCATAAGCGGCGTAGAGCGGTTTCAACACCGGCTCCAACAGCGGCTCGGTGCGGTCGTCAGGGGTGCCGTCAATGGCCTCTTGCACTTCGGCGTAGTGCAGAGACGCGGCCGAGCGCATCAAGCCGCGCACGAAGCGATGCCCGATCTTGTTGCCTTCGGCGTCGATCTGCATCCGCACGGCGATACAGGCGCGCGGGACACCCTCATGTAGTGAACACAGATCACCGGACAGACGATCCGGCAGCATCGGCACCACACGGTCCGGGAAATAGCTGGAATTGCCCCGCTTGCGCGCCTCGCGGTCCAGCGCGGTGCCAGGCTGCACATAGGCGGCCACGTCAGCTATGGCGACCCAGATCACATGACCGCCGGGGTTCTTGGGGTCGTCATCGGCATGGGCATAGCAGGCGTCATCATGGTCGCGCGCATCCGAGGGGTCGATGGTCAGAAGCGGCATGTCCCGCAAGTCTTCGCGACCCTTCAGACCAACGGGTTTGGCCTTATCCGCCTCATCAATAACCTTATCGGGGAAATCATCGGGGATGCCGTGCTGATGAATGGCAATCAGCGAGACGGCCTTGGGTGCGGTCGGATCGCCCAGGCGTTCAACGACGCGCGCGCGGGGCAGCCCCATACGGTTCTTGGGCCCGGCCTGTTCGGCCTCGACCAATTCACCATCCTTGGCCCCATGCACCGCGCCTTCGGGCACCAACCATTCCGTCGAACCGGCTTTGTCGATGGGCACGATCCGCCCGCCCTCGGCCCCTTTGCGATAGATACCCACGATCTTGCGCGGGTTGGTTCCGATACGGCGGATCAGGCGGGCTTCGTAATTGTGGTCTTCTTCCTGCACCACGGTCAGGCGCGCCAGAATGCGGTCGCCCTCGCCCAGCGCCGGATCGCTGGCGCGGGTGATCAGCAGGACGATGGGCTCGACCCCGTCGCCATGCCATTCCAAGGGCCGCGCGAACAGATCGCCATCTTCATTCGGGGCCTTCACCTGCAACACACTAACCGGCGGCAGACGATCCGGGTCACGATAGCTGCGCTTGCGCTTTTCCAGATGCCCCTCGGCCTCAAGCTCCTTGAGGATGCGTTTCAGATCGATCCGATCCGCGCCCTTGATGCCGAAGGCCTTGGCGATATCACGTTTCGAGGTCAGGGTGGGGTTCGCTGAGATCCAGTCGAGGACCTCCTGCTTGGTGGGAATGCGACTCATGTCTTTGGCCTAGCACGCGCATGCAACCGCGTCATGACCAAAAAGTGTCCCTTCGGCTCAGCCGTGCAAATCAGCGACGGTATCCACATCACGCAGTTCGTTCAACAGGGCGACACCACAGCCGGGAACCGACGCCAACGTATCGGCCAGCGCATGTTCTGTCGACCAGCGCACATCCCGAAACAAGCCCAAGGGCAACGCGCCATAGCGTTGCGCACCGACCAGCCAATAGCCGCCATCCGGGGCCGGGCCGAACACCATTTGCGAACGACCCAATGCCTTGAACGCGTCCGCGATATGATGGCGCGTGATGCCAGGAATATCCGCCCCAATCAGGCAGACAGGCCCTTTGGGCATCCTGCGCAGCATCCGCCCCATTCGATCGCCCAGATCACCCCGCCCCTGCGCCGCGCGTGGCAGATCGGCAGGCCAGATACGACTGGTCAGCCCTTCTGTGTCGGGGGAAACCGCCAACACAATCTGCCAACGCGGATCGCGCAACCGACGGATCAGAGACCGCGTCTGGTGCCGGAACCACCAGGCCGCGCCTACCATGCCGATACCGCGCCCCAACCGGGTTTTGACGCGACCCGGACGAGGCTCTTTGACCATGATGACCAGAGTGCGCTGCATCGGTCAGGCGAAATAGTCCGTCAGAATACGCGTATAAATCGCCTTCAACTGCTCGATCTGGGCCACCTCGACGCATTCATCGACCTGATGCATGGTGCGACCGACAAGCCCGAACTCGACCACCGGGCAGTGGTTTTTAACGAAACGCGCGTCGGAGGTGCCACCGGTTGTTGACAGCTCGGGTTGCACGCCCGTCTCGGCCTCAACCGCCTGCGCCACCAGATCGGACAGCGCGCCCGGTGGAGTCAGAAAGCTCTCGCCCGAGATTTTGATTTTGCTCTCCACCTCAACGCCAAACTCTTCGGCCACACGCGCGGCCTCAGTCTTGAGCCAATCACTCAGGCTCGCACCGGAATGCGTGTCGTTGAAGCGGATATTGACGGTGCCACTGCATTGCGCCGGGATGACATTTGTCGCGGGATTGCCCGTGTCGATGGTGACCACGGCCAGCGTGGAGGCATCGAAATGATCGGTGCCCCGGTCCAGTTCATGACTGGCCAACCGATCCATAAGCCGCGCTATGGCTGGCAGAGGGTTCTTGGCCCGATGTGGGTAGGCCGAATGGCCCTGAACGCCAGTCACCGTGAACCAAGCGGTCATCGACCCGCGCCGGCCGATCTTCATCATCTCGCCCATCCGGTTCGGGCAGGTTGGTTCGCCGACCAGACAAACACTCATCCGCTCGCCCACCTGATCCATATGATCAAGCAGCGCGGTTGTGCCATCCAGCGCGTCAGCTTCTTCATCGCCGGTTATGGTCAGAATGATCGCCCCGTTGGGCGGAGTGTCGCGCACGAAATCAATCGCCGCAGCTGCAAAGGCGGCAACGCCGGACTTCATATCCGTCGCGCCGCGCCCATACATCACCCCGTCATGAACCTCGGCCCCGAAGGGCGGTTTGGTCCAGGCCGCCTGATCCCCTACAGGCACCACATCCGTATGGCCGTTGAACCCAAATGTCCGCGCGTGCCGTTTGGCCCCCCAACGGGCGAACAGGTTACTGATGCCACCGCGATCCACCCGGGTACATTCGAACCCTGCCTCCGTTAGGATGTCCTGCAGCAGGACAAGCGCACCGCCCTCATCAGGTGTGACCGATGGGCAACGGATCAGGTCTGCCGTCAGTTGAACTGCATCGGTCATATGTGGGCCTCGCTGTTGGTCTTGCGCTCAGGTTCGTGCACAGATTCAACGAATTGACCGGATTGCCAAGGCCAATCCAAAAAAATTATCGCACTGAGCAGGCGATGTATCAGTCTGAGAGCGCAACAAAACATGTCGATTTACCCGGCGGCCACCTTGCCCACGCATATACATTCGCGTTACAGGGCCGCGAAACGGGTGACTTGACCATGAAGCGCGCATTCTACGCATTGATCAGCCTGACTTTCGCCGTTCTCGCACAGCAGAGCCTGGCACAGACGCTAAATGTTACGACAGTGACACGCCCGCCGTTTTCCTATGTTGAGGACGGTGCTGAAACCGGATTCTCGATGGACCTGCTGGGGGCTCTTTCTGAGGCTTTGGGATGGGATTACTCTGTCCAGCGCGTGGAGTCATTTGCCGAGATGCTGGGCGCGGTCGAGGACGGATCGGCCGATCTGGCCATCGCCAATATCTCGATCACGGCATCACGCGAAACGCAGATGGATTTTAGCCAGCCGATTTTCGAGGCGGGCTTGCAGATCATGGTGCCATCGGATGCGGTGCGCCGACCGTCTCTGTTGCAGGCGCTGCTGTCCACCGAATTGTTCATCGCCATTGGCTTGGCCTTCGCCATCCTGCTCGGTGGCGGCATGTTGATGTGGGGGTTCGAACGACGTGCGCAGCCCTATTTCGACCGCAAGCTGAACGAGGCATGGTTCCCATCCTTCTGGTGGGCGCTGAACCTGGTCGTAAATGGCGGTTTTGAAGAACGAATGCCCCGCACACCATTTGGCCGCATTCTGGGCGTGGTGCTGGTGGTATCCTCGCTATTTATCGTATCTGTCTTCACCGCTCGCATCACCAGTGTGATGACCGTGGACGCGATCACCGGAAATGTGAATTCGGTGAATGATCTCTATGGCAAGAATGTCGGCACCATTACAGGTTCAACTGCGGCCAGCTTTCTGGACCGGCGCGAAATCGAATACGCAGGCTATCCAGGGCTCGATCAGATGCTTGAGGCATTTAAGGCCGAAGATCTGGACGCTGTCGTGTTCGACGCGCCTATCCTGTCCTACTTCGCGGCGCATGAGGGGCGCAGGATTGCAACGATGACGGGTAGCATCTTCCTGCGAGAAAACTATGGCATTGCCTTCCCGACCGGCTCGCCACTGGTAGAAGAGGTCAATCAGGCGCTGCTGTCCCTGCGTGAGAACGGGACCTATGACGAATTACACCGCAAATGGTTCGGATCGCAGAATTAAGAGGCTGAGGTCTCGTCTTCAAAAAACGGGGTCATCTGCGCCACGATTACCGCGTTTTCGTCCAGCGCGCGCTGCATCAGAGTACGTTCATCCGCATCGATGTCATGGCCCTGTGCCTCACGCTCAGCCAACGTGCCGTAACCGGTGACATCCAGTGGTGCCGTATCTGCCTGTTTCAGGATCGCCACGGTCTCGCGCACGGCCTCGGCCTCATCCACGCCACTGGCATAACAGATCAACGCCGCACCTGTTGCCCCGTCAGGCAAACCATCCCCATCCTTCCGTCCGATCTGAACAAGAAGGGTATAGACTTGCTGGCGCGAGGGTTTTTTCTGCTTTTCCATGGCACGGGCCTTAGCCCTGCGGCCTGAATTGGTCAAGCTCAGCGCTCGGCTGTGGCCAGTTTGAAGGCCAGCGCAACAAAGATCACGCCCGAAACGCGGTTCATCCACAGCTGAACCGAAGGCGAACCCCTAAGCCAGCTACCCAACGTGCCGGCAGCAAGGGCCACGGCCCCAAACACCACAACCGTCGCCAGGAACATCAGCGCGCCCAGTTGATAGAACTGCCCGATCAGCGATCCGTTCAGCGGATCGACAAATTGGGGCAGGAAGGCCAACATGAAAATCGTCACCTTCGGATTGGCGATGTTCATGATCAACCCACGCAAATAGAGTTTACGCGTCGGGATCTCCGGCGCATCAACGCCGTCAAGCGCAGTCCCTGCTGCAGAAAACGCCTTCCACGCCAAATAGACCAGATAAGCCGCACCGGCGTATTTCAACGCCGCAAAGGCGGTTTGTGAAGTTTGGAAGATGACGGCCACGCCCAAAGCCGCTGCGGTAGTGTGCACGATAAGCCCAGAGGCCAGTCCCAGCGTCACAACCAACCCTGACATCCGGCCATAGAGTGCCGATTGCGTCATCACAAAGATATTGTCTGGCCCGGGAACAGCGGCCAGCGCAATCGCCGCCCCCATGAACAAGATGGCTATGTCGATTGGGATCATGGGTCTTCCTCTTCCTGTGCAGCAGCGCCCGGTATAGCAGCATGATGTTCTTACAAAAAAGGCCGCGGAGCCTATCCACGGCCTTTTGTCATTCACGCTACGTTTGGATCAGTCACGCAGCAGCTCATTGATCCCAGTTTTCGAACGGGTTTTCTCGTCCACACGTTTCACGATCACCGCGCAGTAGAGGTTCACGTTGTTCTTGGACGGCATCGATCCGGCGACAACCACTGAATAGGGCGGTACCTCGCCATACATGACCTCGCCGGTCTCACGATCCACGATCTTGGTCGACTTGCCGATGAACACGCCCATCCCCAGAACCGAGCCTTCGCGCACGATGCATCCCTCGACAACTTCGGAACGCGCGCCGATAAAGCAGTTGTCCTCGATGATTGTTGGGCCCGCCTGCATCGGTTCCAACACACCGCCAATACCAACGCCGCCGGACAGGTGCACATTCTTGCCGATCTGCGCGCAGGAGCCGACGGTGGCCCATGTGTCAACCATGGTACCTTCGTCCACATAGGCACCCAGGTTCACGAAGGACGGCATCAGAACGACACCCGGTGCGATGAAGGCAGATTTGCGGACAACGCAGTTCGGAACCGCGCGGAAGCCAGCGGCTTTCCACTGGTTGTCACCCCAACCTGCGAACTTGCTGTCGACCTTGTCCCACCAGCCGCCACCTTGCGGACCGCCGGTCTGCATTTCCATGTCCTTGATGCGAAAGCCCAGCAGGACCGCTTTCTTGGCCCATTGATTCACATGCCAGTCACCGCTCGGTTGCTTCTCGGCAACCCGCAATGACCCGCTGTCCAGCGCGTTCAGGGTATCCTCTATGGCTTCGCGCTGCTCACCCGTGGTTGCGGGTGTGATCGTATCGCGCGCCTCCCAGGCGGCCTCGATGGCGGCTTCCAATTGCGCGTTGGACATTGGGCGTCTCCCTACAGAATCTGTTCGTGTTGGTTTGGCCTATACGCAAGTGACACTCATGGCGCAATGCGACGAACGCGGTTCCGTTTACGTCTGGGCAACGATCATTCACCCGGCAAGCGGGTCGGGGGCGATATTCCCACCGCAGATCAGGACCGCGACACGCTCGCCCGGTTCGGGCTGATAGGCCCCCGAAGTTAGCGCCGCCAACGCCGCGGCCCCCGCCGGTTCCACCAGAATGCGATGTGCCTTCCATAGCATCTGTTGCGCTTCTGCAATGGCTTCATCAATCACCAGAACCGAGCTCATACCCTGCGCCAGATCAAAGCAAATCTGGCCAATCCGCCGGGCACCCAACGCATTCGCTGCAATGCCGGACACGGACACATCCACAGGCTCACCCGCCTTCAGCGCCGCATTCAAGGCGCAAGAGGTCTCGGGTTCGACCGCCACAACCTTACGCGCGCCGTCAAACCACGCCAGAGCGCCTGCGATCAGACCACCACCGCCAACAGCGACCAGAACGGTATCGGCTTCCAGCCCCTGGGCGTCCCACTCGGCAAAACACGTCCCCTGCCCGGCCACCGTTGCGGGTGCGTCATAGGCATGGATTTGCATCGCGCCGGTAGCCTGTTCATGCGCCTGCGCGGCGGTTAGCGCGTTGGCATACTCACCCGAGACAACGCTCAGGTCCGCACCGGTTTGCTTGATCAATGCGATTTTGGACGGCCCCGCAAGCTCGGGCACAAAAATCTTGGCCGGGTAGCCCAGCGCCTGCGCCGCATAGGCGGCGGCTGCGCCGTGGTTGCCACCAGAAGCCGCCACCACTCCGGCCTCGGGAACGTCAGAACTGATCAGGGTGTTGAATGCCCCCCGCGCCTTGAAGCTACCGGTATGCTGCATCTGCTCCAGCTTCAGTTCGATGGGATAGCCCGGTATCTTGCTGGTCATCACGGGTGTGACCTGCGCATAGCCCGAAATGCGATGCTGGGCGGCTAATATTTCGCTCTTCCAATTCATTCTTGTCTTTCCGTGACTGGCGCTCTGTCCGCGAACCCTATAGCTGTTTGAAAAACACGCAAGCAGGGATCGATCACCCATGAGAGAAGACCGTCACAGCCCGTTCCGCGACGCACAAACAGATCGCTCGACCGCGCGCGAGGTGCCGGATACGCCGCAGACCCGCTCGCCCGCCTATCGCCTTGCGTTTGCCGACGAAGAGTTCCTATGCCGGGATGAGCTGCGCCCGGTGCGTCTGCAGTTGGAGTTGCTCAAGCCCGAGATGATCATGAGCGAACGCCAGATCACCTCGACCATCGTCATGTTCGGTGGCGCGCGTATTCCTGAACCGTCGCAAAAGCACACTGCACGGACCGAAACTCTGGCGGGTCTGTCGCAATACTACGACGAAGCCCGCGAATTCGCGCGGTTGATGACCGAGAAATCTAACGAAACCGGCTGCCGCGAGAACGTCATCGTCACAGGTGGTGGCCCTGGCGTAATGGAAGCTGGGAACCGCGGCGCGCAAGACGCAAACGGCTGCTCCATCGGGTTGAACATCGTGCTGCCACACGAACAGGCTCCGAACCTGTATGTGACGCCCGAGCTTAGCTTCAACTTCCACTACTTCGCGATCCGCAAGATGCATTTCCTGATGCGTGCCCGCGCCATCACCATCTTCCCCGGTGGTTTCGGGACAATGGATGAACTGTTCGAATCCCTGACCCTGATCCAGACAGGCCGGATGGAGCGTGTGCCCTTCCTGCTGTTTGGTCGTGAGTTCTGGGAGAAAGTCATCAACTGGGCGGCACTGGCCGATGCGGGCACGATCTCGGATGAAGATCTTGACCTATTCCGTTTTGTCGACACCGCGCAAGAAGCGGTCGATATCATCGAGAATTGGGAACCCGCCCCGCCCCGCGACGCCATTCCGGGGCGCTGAACCATGGCTCCCAAACCCGGAGAAATGCTGCACCTGCGTGGCAATGCCCTGAACGCGGGTGATCCGGTCGCCCTGCCGCTGACCCAAAGCAGCATGTACCACCTGCCGGGCGCAACGGATGGTCTGGCCACTTATGGCCGCGTCGACAATCCGACATGGGTGCAGCTGGAACATATGCTGTCACATCTTGAAGACGCGCCGTGCCTCAGCTTTCCATCGGGTATGGCGGCGATCTCAGCAGCGTTGTTTGCCACGGTTCAGGCCGGATCACGCCTGCTGATCCCGTCGGACGGGTACTATGTCACGCGCCTGCTGTCGGATCGGTTCCTCTCGCGCCTCGGGGTCGAGGTCGAGGAACGCGCAACAACGTCCTTTGCCGAGGGTGGTTTCGAGGGGTTTGACGTGGTGTTTGTCGAAAGCCCTTCGAACCCCGGCCTGGATATGATCGATCTGGCCGCCGTTGCTGAACAAGTGCGCGCTACCGGAGGGGTAACAATTGCAGATAACACAACCCTGACCCCGCTGGGCCAGCGCCCGCTGGATCTGGGGATCGATGTCGTGGTGTCCTCCGACACCAAGGCAATGGGCGGGCATTCGGATCTGCTGATGGGCCATGTGGCCAGCCGCAACACCCAGATTATGGAACAGGTCGAGGAATGGCGACGCGTCTCAGGCGCAATCCCCGGTCCTCATGAGGCATGGTTGCTGCATCGCGGGCTGGAAACACTGGACGTACGCTATGACCGCATGTGCGCCTCGGCCCAGGTGCTGGCCGAACGGCTGGCTACCCATTCCGCAGTCAGGCTGGTGCGCTATCCGGGACTGCCTGGCGATCCGGCGCATGCACTTGCTCAGGCTCAGACGAAACGGTTCGGATTTCTGTTGTCCCTGACGCTGGACAATGAGGACATGGCAGAGGCGTTTATCAACGGCTGCCCTTTGTTGCGCCCTGCGACATCCTTTGGCGGCGTCCACAGCTCCGCCGAGCGCCGCGCCCGCTGGGGCGATGATGTTGACCCCGGTTTCATTCGCCTGTCCGTTGGATGTGAACCGGTTGAAGAGCTGTGGCAAGCCATCGAGGCCAGCCTGAACGCGCTCTAGCTAGTTCTTGGGCCCGCGCAGTTCGGGGAACACGTAGATCGGCAGAACAATGCTGCCGATCAAGGCGCCCAACCATACCAGCAGCGTTGCTGCCAACAGATTTGCCACCCCTCCGATAACAAGTCCGGCTGTGATCCATTCGGTCACCAGCAGACCCACAAAAGTCACGATCAGGGCGATCCCGCCTTTGAGTGCAGGCGCTTTCTTTTCTCCGATCTTCAGGATCAATGGCTCTGCGATCACTTGAACAACGGTGAAGACGAGGACCACGACCACAAAGGACAAAGGCTTGATCGCAAAACCGGTCAGCAGCAACACGGCCAATATCAACCCGATTGCGTTCCCGGCCAGCAAGGCCAAAGCGGATTTGAATCTGCGTGACATGCGGGGCCTCCGTCAAAGAACCTGAGATCATGTAGATACTACCAGACCTGCCGGATTTTATGTAGCAATTCAAATGCCTCTTCCTTTCGGCCCCTTGAAATCGCATGCTGAAATAGACTCATAAAGATCAGACCGACCCACATCCGCGAGAGGTGAGATGAGCGACGATCCCTATTCCGTCCTCGGCGTCGCCAAAGACGCCAGTGCTGCCGATATCAAGAAAGCCTATCGGCGCATCGCAAAAGAATGCCATCCGGATCTGAAACCCGGTGATGCCGAGGCTGAGGCAAAGTTCAAAGCCGCAGCAGCAGCCTATGACCTGTTGAAAGACCCCGAAACCCGCGCGCGCTATGACAATGGCGAGATTGACGCCTCGGGTCAGGAACGCCCGCAACAGCAATATTATCGTGACTATGCCGAGGCTGCCGGAAACCCCTATCGCGGACGACAGGCGGACCCGGAGGATATGTCGGATATCTTCGCCGAATTCATGCGTGGCCGCGGTGGATTTGGCGGTCAGCGCACGCAGGAGTTCCACGCGCCGGGTCACAACTTGAACTACTCGCTGCAGATCAGCTTTCTGGATGCAGTGTTTGGGGCCAGCCAAAAGCTGACCTTGCCCGATGGCAACCGGATCGAGGTTAAAATCCCGGCGAGTATCACCACAGGCCAGACCATCCGACTGCGAGGCAAGGGCGCTCCGGGCTATGGCGAGGGACCGGCGGGCGACGCTCTGGTTACGATCTCGGTGGCAGACCATCCGGTGTTCGACCGGCAGGGTGATGACATCCACATCACCCTGCCCATCAGCATTGATGAGGCCATTCTGGGCGGCAAAGTCCGCGCGCCCACGATTGACGGTGGTGTCAATGTCACCGTCCCTGCGGGCACCAGCAGCGGCAAAACCCTGCGCCTGCGGGGTAAGGGGGTTAAGAAACGCGGCTCATCTGAACGCGGGGATCAACTGATCGAACTCACCGTCGCACTGCCCGACCAGATCGACGACGACCTCAAGCAATTCATGGAGACATGGCGCAATGCCCATCGCTATGATCCTCGGAAAGGAATGCCGTCATGACCCTGACCGAAGAGGAACTGATTGCCACCATCACCCGCCTGACCTCGGATCGCCTAACCGAATATCTGGCCGCCGAAATCGTGATCCCCGAGCAATCGGCACAAGGCGTGGTTTACCACAGCATCGACGTCGCCCGGTTGGAACTAGCCTGCGAGCTGCATGAGCAATACGATATGGAGGCGGATGCCCTGTCGATGATGATCTCTCTGATCGACCAAATGCACGGGTTGCGCGCCGAACTGCGCGAGGTTCTGAATGCTGTCGAAGCCCAACCCGAACCCATCCGCCAACAGGTGATCGAAGTGATCGGCACGGCGCGTTTCCAGCGCGGATAGTCTGACTGCTATTCGGCTTTGATCCGATACTCCTCGGGCACGAAGAAGGTATAATCGCGCTCAGCCACCTGTTCGTGACATTCATGGCAATAAACAACCTGATTGGGGCGTGATCCCGTGGTGTCGCCATAAAGCGAACCGTCAGGCAGCACCATGATGTAACGCCAATCAGCTGTTGCAGGGTTGGCGCCCTGCGGCAGCTTCTCCATCACGAACATCGCGCCGGGAAAGATCTTGCCTTCATCGGTAACCGTCATGCTGTCCTTTGCCAGAACCGACCCCGCTGGCAATACGTCTCCGTCCTGCATGGTTCCATAGTTATGGGCCATGCGATTGGCGTAGCTGTTCACATATCTTTGACCGTGGGTCGCCGAAACATAAGGCGCGTCATTGAACAGCGCCCAGCTTTGATAATTCCGGATCAAGTCAAGCTGGGCGCCGGCATAGCCGCGTGCCAGACGTCGGCTAAGCGATTGATAAATCTCTTCGGCCTCGTCTTTGCTGAGCTCGGCGGGGTTCTCGATTGTGATGTGTGCCTCGCGGTCATCGGCCTTTGCGGCTCCGATATGGAAAAGAAGCGAGAATGAAGCGACGAGTATTGTTTTGAAACTAATTTGAAAAATCGTGCTCATGGTATTGGCCCATCTGAAAACAGTTTGCCTGCGTACGGTCCGCGCGCAGGGCGTTGTCAAAGACTTAGCTTGTGGTTCACAACGACCCATTCCTCTCACAGTCTTGTGCACAAAGGTGAGCCTGACCTGAACCGAACAGGCCAAACATAACAAATTTTGAGTTCAGAAAACAGGCACGGGCAGTCTAGCTCAGCCGCTCAGCCCAGCCTCGGCCTCAATCTGTTTGCGCGACTTGCGGGCGCGTTCGGTGGCCGATTTCAGCTGGCCACAGGCGGCCATGATGTCTTCTCCGCGTGTTTTGCGGATCGGTGAAGCATAGCCTGCCTGATAGATGATGTTCGCAAAGGCCCGGATACGATTGTTCGAGCTGCGCTTGTACGGCGCGCCGGGCCATTCGTTGAACGGGATCAGGTTGATCTTGGCCGGGATATTGTGGCGCTTGATGTGCTCGATCAGGCGATGCGCATCCTCATCACTGTCATTGACGCCATCCAGCATCACATATTCAAAGGTGATCCGCTCGGAATTCGAAGCGTTGGGATAGCTCGCCAGTGCTTGCAGCAACTCCTCGATGTTCCAGCGCTTGTTGATGGGAACCAGTACATCACGGGTCTCATCCGTGGTTGCATGGAATGAGATCGCCAGCAGGCAGCCGATTTCATTGGCCGTGCGCGCGATCTCGGGCACCACGCCAGACGTGGACAGGGTGATCCGGCGGCGCGACAGCGAAATGCCTTCAGAATCCATGGCGATCTTCATCGCATCACGGACGTTTTCGAAGTTATAAAGCGGCTCGCCCATGCCCATCAGAACAATGTTCGACAGCAGGCGCGTTTCGTCCTTGGGAGCACCGGGGGTTGGCCATTCCTCAAGATCATCGCGAGCCATCATCACCTGACCAACGATTTCCGCCGCTGTCAGGTTGCGTACCAGTTTCTGCGTGCCGGTGTGGCAGAAGGAACAGGTCAGCGTGCAGCCCACCTGAGATGAGATACATAGCGTGCCACGATCCTCTTCCGGGATATAAACAACCTCGACCTCATGGCCCCCAGCGATGCGGCACAGATACTTGCGGGTGCCATCTTCCGAGACCTGACGGGTCACGACCTCGGGGATCTCGATGACGAAATTCTCAGCCAGCTGTACGCGATAGGCTTTGGCCAGATTTGTCATCTCGGCAAAGTCCCGCACGCCCCATTGGTAAATCCACTGCCAGATCTGCCCGGTGCGCATTTTGGCCTGCTTTTCAGGCGTGCCATGTTCGATCAACACCTCACGCAGGCGATCACGCGACAAACCCACCAGATTCACTTTCCCCTCGGGCAGTTTGCGGGGAATGGTCATAACGTCTTGCGTGATCGGCGCTTTGGGCGACATGCTGGTACCTTTTGGGGCGTATCTATGCAGATTCTGGCTTGGGATGCGCCTCTATATAGGAACGCGTGCAAAGATCAAAAGAAATCGTACCCAAGAGACTGTAATGCCCGGAAACGCAACTGGCCGCAGGGATCATCGCTGCGGCCAGTCAGTCGGGTCTGCGTGGTATCAGACACCTGCAGGCGGAACAACACAGTCTGCTGCATCCAGCTTTTTCACAGGATCTTCCGGACCACATTGTTCACCGGTAACCGGATAGTTTTCTCCGTTGTTTTCACAGGCCGTCAACAGAGCCCCACACACCATCATCAACACGACCAAAGATTTGTTCATCATATCTATCACTCCTTCGTTTTTCTTGAACCGATTAGTTCAGATTCTGAAGGCCGCGACATTGATACGGATCAAATTCAAAGCTGACACCGCGTAAAGACAATGACGGGTCGCCATAACGACAAAGCCCTGCCAGATGACAGGGCCTTTCACGCTTGGGCGCAGCCTTAGTTGGTGCAGCGAGTCTCGGCGTCTTCGATGGCCGCTGTAAAGCCCAGCAACGAAAACGTGTCTTTGGTCTGCGTTCCGCGTTCGGAGCGCGCGGTCAGCACTGCCTCGGTCCCGCGTTTCATCGCGGTGACGATCTTAGCGTCATCTGCGGCTGTTGCCGGCCAGGCCCATTCGCCTTCGGTGAACAGCTCAAATTCACTACCATCCACATTCAGGTTCACGGTCGAGCCTGATGCGAAAGGATAGCCACCGGTAAAGGTGACCTGACCTTTGACCTCAGCATTGGGGCGATAGAACACGAACAACAGGATATCGCTGCGCCGAACCGAAACAACGCGGCCGCCGCGCGTGTTCACGGTTTCCTTAGGGGCAGAAACGCTCCAGCATTCGGTGGGATCGTCTTCGACAAAAACGCTCCAATCGGTTTTTGCCGCTACGCGATTGGTGCTTGTCGCTTGTTGAGCGATTGTAGTTGTGGCCATCCCCGCCACACACAGGCCCGCGATCACGCGGACGAGCATTGATCCCATTTGTCCAGCCTCCTAGCTCGACCTTTTACCTCATACCCACCGGAATGCCCCGCGAACCCTGCCGGTTCGTCTTTACGAAAGTTGCGCATTCCGATGATTGCCGACATACACACACTAACGCAGGTTTCGCCACAGGCGAAAGGGCGATTGGCAGAATTTTGCGCAAAAAACCGGAGGTCCCGATGACGCAGCCTATCCCGATGACAGAACTGTGGCGCGGTCCTTTGCTGGAAAGCTTGCATCTGGGCCACGCTGTCATCTGCGACGATACCGGCCAGATTGTGCAAAGCTGGGGGGACCCGAACGCAGTGATCTATCCGCGCTCTTCCGCCAAGATGATTCAAGCACTTCCCTTGGTCACCTCCGGGGCGGCGGCAAAATACGGGCTGAATTCCGAGCATCTGGCGCTGGCCTGCGCGTCACACAACGGGGCTGCCATTCACACGGATCGCGTGACCGCCTGGCTGGATCATCTGGGACTGTCAGAGCCCGATCTGCGCTGTGGCCCGCAGGAACCGGCGGATACAGCGGCACGCGACCGGCTGATATTGGCCGACGACACGCCCTGTCAGATTCATAACAATTGTTCAGGCAAACATTGCGGGTTTCTGACCCTGGCGCAGCATATGGGGGCAGGGCCTGAGTATCTGGAAATCGACCATCCGGTTCAGCAGGCCTGTCTGGCTGCAGTCGAAGAAACCACGAGCGAAACCAGCCCCGGTTCTGGGATTGATGGCTGCTCGGCGCCGAATTTCGCCACGTCTTTGGCTGGCCTTGCTCGTTCCATGGCCTGGTTTGCGTCAGCCGCCGACCGCTCGGACCGGTCCAGCGATGCCGCGCAGCAGCTGACGGCGGCCATGATCCGGCATCCGGATCTAGTCGCAGGCGAGACGCGTGCCTGCACCGAGCTGATGCGCGCCATGGATGGTCGCGCCGCGATCAAAACCGGGGCCGAGGCCGTGTTTGTGGCCATCATCCCCGAAAAACGCATGGGCGTTGCCCTGAAAATCACCGATGGCACAACCCGCGCCAGTGAATGCGCGATTGCGGCCATCCTTGTCAGTCTTGGCGTACTGGAGGCCGATCACCCGGCCACCCGCAAGTTCATGAACGCCACGCAATACAGCCGCCGAGGGCTGGAATGTGGCGTGATCCGGCCCGCGCCAGGGTTTCCCGGTTAAGCCAGTTACATTTCGATCTCGTGCACCTCGGCCACTTCGACCGAGCCTGAACCGTTGACAACCATCGGGCAGCCCCTGGCCATCTCGGTCGCGGCATCCATGCTATCGGCTTTGATGACCGTGAAGCCCGAAGCAGGATTGGCACCGCCATTATCGACGACACCGCTACTGCTGACGGTATAGGATTGTCCGACCGGGTTGCCGGGGATATCCAAAGCCTTACCCATGTCCTGAAACCATGCGCCCCAGGCGGCCATGGTCGCCTCAATCTCGGCGGGGTCGGTGGGGGTATGGCCCCCGTGATAGACAAACAAATATTGGGGCATATCGCTCCTCCCTGATGAAACCCTATTTGCACTGCGCTTCGAGTTTACGCAGCGACGATGTCCAGCCTTTGTTATGGTTTGCGACGGCCTCGGCATCGGCCAGTTCGCGGTGATCCAGAACCAGCCGTGATCCGGCACCAGAGGCGGTGACGGTAAGGGTCACATGGCTTTCGGCCCCGCGCTGATCCTGATCGTCATGCCAGCCCCAGGTGAACCCGACCGAGTTTGGCGGATCGACATGGGTGACATGGCCCGAGACCTTGTATTGCTGACCCTCGGCATTCTGCATCACCGAATACCAGGGCCCGGTGCGTGAGAAATCCAGATTATGCTCGGGCACATGCATGCCCTCGGGACCCCACCACTGCAACAGCTTCGCCCCGTCCGAGACCCACGCGAACAAAGTTTCAGAGTCAACGGGAAACTCCCGTTCGAGTTTCAGGTCGGCCATGAGGTTTCCCTTTCCAAAATGTCGCCCAAACGATCCAGGCTGTTTTCCCAGAATTGCCGCTTCGAGATCGTCCAATCCGCAATCGCCCGCAGACCTTCGGACCGCACCGAATACAGGCGCTGCGTACCCTGTACGCGTTGTTGGATCAGCCCGGCCTCGCGCAGAACTTTCAAATGGCGTGAGATTGCGGCCCCCGACATGCCTTTGCCGTCGATCAGATCACCGGCAGGCAATTCCCCATCGGCCATCAACTGCTCGACAATCGAGAACCGCGTGGCGTCGGATAAAGCGGAAAAGGCGGTCAGAAGCGTGTTCATGACCGCTATTTAACATAGCTGTTAAATAAAAGAAAGCTTAGTTCTAGGAAACAGCAAACTCTGCGCGTGAATAGCCCTGCAAATACAGCAGCGCCGTCAGATCCCCGTGATTGATCCGCACCTCGCACTCTGCCGCGACCGAGGGTTTGGCGTGTAGCGCCACACCCGTTCCGGCGCGATGCAACATGCCCAGATCATTCGCCCCGTCACCCACGGCAAGAACATCCGATTCCGCGATCCCCAATTGCGCAGTGATCCGCTCCAGCGATTCAACCTTGGCCTCGCGCCCCAGGATCGGGCGCTGAACCTCTCCTGTCAGTTTGCCATCCGCGGCCAGAAGCGTGTTGGCCCGATTCTCATCAAACCCGATCAACTCGGCCACACGCGCGGTAAAGGCCGTGAACCCGCCCGAGACCAGCGCGGCATATCCACCATTTTCACGCATGGTTGCCACCAGGGCGCGCCCACCGGGCATCAAGGTGATCCTTGTGTTCAACACCTGATCAATCACCGCCTCGTCCAGACCTTTCAACAGGCCAACTCGTTCGATCAGGGCCCCTTCGAAATCCAGTTCACCATTCATGGCCCGCGCAGTGATGTCTTTGACGCGCTCGCCGACACCCGCCTCATCGGCCAGTTCATCAATGCATTCTTGTTGGATCATCGTGCTGTCCATGTCAGCCAGCAACATCTTTTTGCGCCGCCCATCCACAGGCTGCACGACAAGATCCACGCCCATGGCCTGCAAGTCAGCCCAGACCTCCCATTGATTGCCAGGAGGGGTTGAAAGGTTGAATTCTGCCGCTTCATCAGGGCTGAGCCAGATGATCTCTTCGCCGGCCCACGCGTTTCGCAACGACTCGACCAGCGCAGTATCCAGCGCGGGCGCGGTGGGGTTGGTCAGCAAAGTGGCAACAAACATCTCAGGTCTCCGGCAAACTGTCTTGCGCATATCGCAGGTGCAGCATTTTCGCCAGCGTTGGATGGGCCTTCGCCCTGGAAATATCTGGGAATCGGGTCTTGTCCGCCTCAAATTTCCAAGTCAGGTTCAGGGCGCAGCGCACCAAAGGGAGTAGACAATGGGCAACCCGCTTTATGATCGTTTGTTCGGCATCCATGCGGGGAAAGAGACGCCTTTTTTATACCTGCCCGATGGCCACACCATCACACACGCCGCGTTCCTGAACATGGCCGCGCAAATCGCCAATGCGCTGACGGCGCTTGGGCTGAATCCAGGTGACAGGGTTGCGGTCCAGGTTGAAAAGTCACCTCAGATGCTGGCGCTCTATGCCGCCTGCGCGCAGGCCGGGCTGATCTTCCTGCCGCTGAATACAGCCTATAAAACGGCGGAGCTGACCTATTTCATCGAAAACAGCGGCGCCTCTCTAGTGATCTGCGATACAGCCAATGAGACCGAACTGACCCTTGTCGCACACGCTCAGAATGCCAAGGTGGAAACACTGAACGGTGATGGCAGCGGCAGTCTGATGCGAAACGCACAGACCATGCCAACCCATTTCGAGACAGTGAACCGGGTTGATGATGATCTGGCCGCGTTCCTTTACACCTCGGGCACCACGGGGCGGTCCAAAGGGGCCATGCTGACACAGGCGAACCTACTGTCCAATGCAGAAACGCTGGTGCGGGAATGGCGTTTCACACGCCAAGACGTGCTGCTGCACGCGCTGCCGATCTTCCACACGCACGGGCTGTTCGTGGCGACGAATGTGATCCTCGCCTCGGGCGGGTCGATGATCTTTCTGCCTAATTTTGATCTGGACGACATGCTGCGCCTGATGCCGCAGGCAACATCGATGATGGGGGTACCCACCTTCTATACTCGCCTGCTGGGCGACGCGCACTTTATCGGTGATCTGACCCGACATATGCGGCTGTTCATCTCGGGCTCGGCACCGTTGCTGGCGGAAACCCATGAGCAGTTCGAGGCCCTCACAGGCCATCGCATTCTGGAACGCTATGGCATGACCGAGACGAACATGAATACCTCGAACCCCTATGACGGCGAACGCCGCGCGGGGACGGTCGGGTTTCCCCTGCCGGATGTCGAGTTGAAAGTGACCGATCAGGACAGCGGCGAGACCCTTCCGCAGGGCGAGATCGGCATGATCGAGGTGCGCGGCCCGAACGTGTTCAGCGGCTACTGGCAGATGCCTGAAAAAACCGCCGCCGAACTGCGCGAGGACGGGTTCTTCATCACCGGCGATCTGGGTCGGGTGGATAAGGATGGCTATGTTCACATTGTCGGACGCGGCAAGGACCTGATCATCTCGGGCGGGTTCAACATCTACCCCAAGGAAATCGAGCTGTTGCTGGACGACCAGCCCGGCGTGTTGGAAAGCGCCGTGATCGGCGTACCGCACCCGGATTTCGGCGAGACGGTTCTGGGGATCATCGTGCCCTTGCCGGGTCAGACCCCGGATCTTGATACGATCATGGCCTCGGTTCAAAACGACCTCGCCCGGTTCAAACACCCGCGCGAGTTGATCCTGATGGACGCCCTGCCGCGCAATACGATGGGCAAGGTGCAGAAAAACGCGCTGCGCGAGCAATTCAGGGATCGGTTCGTCAAAGGCTAGGGGTCAGCGGCACACGACCATTTTCGGTCAGCAACCAGCAGTCGCGACCTTCAAACACCGCAGGAACCAACGGTCGGCCCATCCCGGCTCCACCATCCAGATTGATCCGGTTTCCATGATGCTCGGCCCGTTGGGCAGGCGTGTGCCCGTGCACGATCAGACAGGGATGCGGGCGCGGATCGTCCAGAAACTCGCCCCGTATCCAAACCAGATCCTCTTCGGTTTGGTCCGTCAAGGGGACACCCGGACGAATGCCTGCATGGGCAAAGAACACCTCGCCTTCCTGATGATGTGTCACAAGGCTGTTCAGAAAGTCGATATGAGCCTGCGGAACAGCATCTCGCACCCGCTCAAGAAGCCGATAGATACGATCATCGCCCGAGAATTCCACACCGTAAGACGCCAAGGTCTCAGCCCCGCCGAGACGGTGATGCAGCCAGTGTTCTCCGACCCGCAGCTTGGCCTCGGCCGTGGAGCCATCATTCAGGAAACGGGCAAACATCCGGTCATGATTGCCCAGCAGAAAGACCCAATCTCGCGCGGCGCGGTGTTCCGCGGCCAGAAGATCCAGAACCGCGCGACTGTCCGGACCGCGATCCACATAATCGCCCAGGAACACCACACGGGCGTCCGGTCCGCCGTCGCGCTCGATCCGGTCAAGCGCCTGTTGCAGCATCTCAAGCTGGCCGTGAATATCGCCAATTGCGTAAACAGGGGATGGCATCGAACGCCCTCCATCAAACTGAATGTCTGGCTTGTCGCGCAAATCTTTGGGCAGGAAAAGAAAATACCCGCGCCTCGTGGGGCGCGGGTATGGATTGTCTCAGAAATTCAACACCGGTCAGGCGACATCGAACTCCAGCGGCTTTATCTGGGTGAACAGACCCGTCTCGGCCAGCTTGGCGCGTGCTTCGGCCGGGACCGGCTCGTCCACATAGAGAAGCGCGATGGCCTCCCCACCCGCCTCGGACCGGCCGAGGGTAAAGTTCGCGATATTCACGTCGTTCTCGCCCATGGTCTGGCCCAGCGCACCGATGATGCCCGGCACGTCTTCGTTGGTGGTGTAAAGCATATGCGCGCCCACCTCGGCATCGATATTGATACCCTTGATCTGAATGAACCGTGGCTTGCCGTCGCTGAATACGGTCCCACCAATCGAGCGTTCGCGCTTTTCCGTCACCACGGTCACTTTGATGTAACCCTCAAACGCACCGGATTTGTCCTGATTGGTGGTCGAAATCTGGATACCCCGCTCGCGGGCCACGACTGGGGCCGAGACCATGTTCACCTCGGGGTTGAACTTCTTCATGATCCCCGCCACGACCGAGCAGTTCAGCGCGGCCAGGTTCATCTCGGCGGCGACACCGTCGTAAAGGATGTTAATCGCCTTGATCGGCTCATCCGTCATCTGGCCAATGAAGCTCCCCAAGTGACCGGCCAGTTTGATCCATGGGCCCATGACCTTGGCCTCTTCCGCCGTCACACTGGGCATGTTCAGTGCGTTTTCCACAGCACCGGTCAGCAAGTAATTCGAGATCTGCTCGGCCACTTGCAGTGCCACGTTTTCTTGCGCCTCGGTCGTTGCCGCGCCAAGGTGAGGCGTGCAGACCACGTTGGGCAGGTTGAAAAGGGCGTTTTCCTTGGCCGGTTCCTCGCTGAACACGTCAAAGGCCGCCCCTGCAACATGACCGGATTGCAGCGCCTCAGCCAAGGCTTCTTCGTCGACCAGACCACCACGGGCACAGTTGATGATCCGTACACCCTTCTTGGTTTTGGCGAGGTTTTCCCGGCTCAGGATATTGCGGGTCTGATCGGTCAGCGGAACATGCAGAGTGATAAAGTCAGCGCGGGCCAGCAGCTCATCCAGCTCGACCTTTTCAACACCCATCTGGGCGGCTTTCTCTTCGCCCAGATAGGGGTCATAGGCGACAACCTTCATCTTCAGGCCAAGCGCGCGTTCGCAAACGATACCGCCGATATTGCCCGCCCCGATCACGCCGAGGGTCTTGTTGGTCAGCTCGATCCCCATGAACTTGGACTTTTCCCATTTACCCGCATGGGTCGAGGTGCTGGCCTCGGGGATTTGCCGCGCGACGGCAAACATCATCGCAATTGCATGCTCGGCGGTTGTGATCATGTTGCCGAAGGGCGTGTTCATCACGATTACGCCCTTTTTCGAGGCCGCATCCTTGTCGATATTATCGGTGCCGATCCCGGCGCGGCCGATGACTTTCAGCTTGTCGGCCTTCTCTAAAATGGTCGGTGTAACCTTGGTGGCCGAACGAATGGCAAGACCGTCATACTGGCCGATCACCTCGGCCAGTTTGTCTTTGTCCTTGCCCAGATCGGGCATGAAATCCACGTCGATTCCACGATCGCGGAAAATTTGCACGGCGGTTTCGCTGAGCTTGTCAGATACGAGTACTTTGGGGGCCATTTTCTCTGGTCCTTGAATTGTATGGAAGGTCCGGGCCTTGGACGGCCCGGTGAAAAGTCAGGCAGCCTCAGACTGCGATGCGATCTCGGCTTCAAAGGCCCATGCCAGCCATGGCAGCATCGCCTCGATATCCGAGGTCTCGACCGTACCGCCGCACCAGATGCGCAGGCCCGCAGGCGCGTCGCGATAGGCACCGATGTCCAAGGCGATATTCTCGACCTCAAGCCGTTTGGCCACGGCTTTCGCGAAGGCTGCACCGTCCTGAATGCGCCCATCTGTGAATTTCAGGCAGACCGAGGTGTTCGACTGCGTTGCCGCATCTTCGGCCAGATTGGCGATCCAATCGTTCTTGTCGCAGAAGGCGTGAACCGCACCGGCATTGGCATCGGCACGGGCGATCAACCCCTGCAACCCGCCGACCGAGCGTGCCCAATCCAGCGCAAACAGGTAATCTTCAACCGCGAGCATCGACGGCGTGTTGATCGTCGCCCCGGTAAAGATACCATCGATCAACTTGCCACCCTTGGTCAGGCGGAAAATCTTCGGCAGCGGCCATGCGGGCGTGTAGCTCTCCAGCCGCTGCACTGCGCGCGGGCTCAGGATCAGCATTCCATGAGCCGCTTCGCCGCCCAGCACTTTCTGCCAGCTGAAGGTGGTCACATCCAGTTTGTCCCAGGGCAAGTCCATCGCAAAGGCCGCCGAGGTCGCATCGCAGATCGTCAAGCCCTGACGGTCATCGGCGATCCAATCGCCATTCGGCACCCGCACGCCCGAAGTCGTACCGTTCCACGTAAACACCACGTCATTGGAGAAATCGACCGAAGCAAGATCAACGATCTGCCCGTAATCTGCGGTCTTCACCTCAGCGTCGATCTTCAGTTGCTTGACCACGTCGGTGACCCAACCAGACCCAAAGCTCTCCCAAGCCAGCATCTCGACCTTGCGCTCACCCAGCAATGACCAAAGCGCCATCTCAACCGCGCCGGTGTCCGAGGCGGGAACGATGCCGATCTTGTAGTCCGCCGGAATGCCCAGCACCTCGCGCGTGCCTTCAATGGCCGCCTTCAGCTTGTCCTTGCCAACAGCCGCGCGATGCGAACGACCCAAGGCAGCGTCGGCCAGTTTGGACAGCTCAAATGTAGGGGGTTTGGCACAAGGGCCCGAGGAAAAACGCGGATTCGCCGGCCGCGTCGCCGGTTGTTCAATGCTCATCTGTATTACCCTTCCAGATACACGCCCCTCGTTGGGGAGGGGTGTCCCACGGGCAGAGCTATTGCCTCAAAAACCTCTCAGCAAGCAGAAAAGACCTTTCCGATGTCAAAAACGACACTGGAAATCGCGTTTATCGGGAACACAGGTTTCCTATCGGCATCACGGGTCAAAACGAACTGTCTCTCCAGTGGTCAGCGCCTGCTGCGCCGCCAACCCCATCCGAACTGCCCAGAGCCCATCTTGAAGCGAGACATCCGGGGCAGCACGTTGACCCCGTACAAGTTCCAAAAATCCCTGATGCTGATAGAAGGTCGAGCCATTGTGGTCCCCAGCCGCCAGCAACTTGGGGTCAACCGGGATGTCTTTTGACACAGGTCCTTTAGGATCACGCGGGCTGACAATCAGCTGTGGCACCGGCGGCTTGCCCAAATGATCGGGCCAGAACCGACCTGGACCGGGCACCAACGCCTCGATCTTGGCCCTAGAGCCGACGGCAGAGACCTCTTCCTGATATCGCGATCCTTCGGCGAACATGCAAAGTTCCAACATCGCCCGCGCCCCGTTGGCGAAATCGACCAGCACATAGCCGTGATCCAGAATGTCCGGCGTCTCGCCACCATAGTTTTCATCCAAGTGGTTTATTGCCTGCCCGCCACTGGCGGTGATCCGCACCGGGTCGGAATGCAGGATCAAACGCATCAGGTCGAAGAAGTGGCAGCATTTCTCAACAAAGGTCCCGCCGGAGTTACGGTTGAACCGGTTCCAGTCGCCAACCTTGCTCAGAAACGGAAAGCGATGTTCACGGATCGACAGCATCTGTACGCCGCCCGTCACACCCGCCTGATCAATCAAGGCGGCGATCGGCGGCATATAACGATACTCCATCGCCACCCAGATCGGATAGGGATAGTCCCGCTGCACCTGCTCAAGCCGCGCGGCATCCGCCGGATCGGTGAACAGGGGCTTTTCCACCAGCAACGGCAATGGGCGCGTATTTGCAATCTCACAGATTTGATCCACATGTAGATGGTTCGGGCTGGCGATGACGATGCAATCCAGATTCTCGACCGACAGAAATTCCTGCACCGACCCGACGATCGCGGCCTCTGGCGCAATGGCCTGCGCGGTCGCTGCCATGTCCGGATCGGGTTCATAGATCGCCGCAACGCACGTTCCCTCCAGCAAAGCGATATTGTGCAGGTGCTCCTGCCCCATCATGCCGCATCCGATCAGCCCGTAGTGGATGGTCCGGGTCATGCGTTTTCCTTTTACTTCAGACGTTGGACATAGGTGGCCCGATCCGGATCGAACCATGTTTTTGAAAACTCGACGGGTTCGGCCTTTTCCGACCAGCTGAACCGCTCGATATACCCCACCGTTTCCCCGGCAGGTTTGGTAAAAGTCTCAGGCGTCCAGCCGGGCAGTTTCCCGACCGAGACCCTGTCTTCCGCCCGCGTGATCCAGAACCCAAGCTGGTGCTGATAATAGCGATAGAGCGAGTCGGAAAGCAGGTTGCGATCGATCCGACCGGCTGATTCGTCCAGCCAGATCTCCTCAACCGCGATGATTGTGTCATTCAGATAGCGCATCCGCCGCACGCGTGAGCCTCGGCCTGATGCCCCGAATTCAGGCAGATCGGCGGGCTTGTCGACCTGATCCACAGACAGGATATCCGCGCGCGGCAGGCCACCACCTTCGGGCAGCTCCAGCCGGAACATCGCGTAGACGCTGTTTTGCGTTCCGGTCTCGCGCACATAGTTGCCCGAGCCCTGTATCCGCTCCAGCATCCCTTTTTTCTCAAGCTCGGCGAGCGATTTTCGCAACGTCCCGACCGAAACCTTGAGCTCGGCCGCCATGTCCCGTTCCGGCGGCAGACGCTCGCCATCAATCATGCGACCTGCCGCGATTTCGCGGATCAGCAGCTCTGCGATCTGAACATAGATCGGCAAGGCATTGGGGTTTCGGTTGTTCGTGGTCACTTGCGCGCGCTTCACTGGGTCGCAGGAAAAATTGATACACTATTGATCTACATCAATGTGCTTGCTACGCAAGAGGAAAGTCAAAGATGCACGGAGTTTGAATCATATGACCATCGTCCCCATCACATCCCCCGATCTGGATGCGGCCGAGGTTTCGTGGTTTGCAGCACTTTGCTCGGATGACTACCAGTTTCTTGGCGTACCTGACGGCAATCTACGGTCCAGCTGGGATCATTGTTCCGGCATCGTCAAAGAGGCCGAAGCGCAGGGATTCCGCAATATCCTGTGCCCGTCGTCTTATCAGGTAGGCCAGGACACGCTGAGTTTCGTCGCGGGATGCGCCCCGATCACCGAGCGGATCAACCTGCTGGCCGCTGTGCGCTGTGGCGAGATGCAGCCGATCATGCTGGCACGCACCATTGCGACGCTGGACCACATGTTGCAAGGGCGGCTGACTGTCAACATCATCTCTTCTGACTTCCCGGGCGAGAAAGCAGACAGCGCGTTCCGCTACCAGCGCTCGCGCGAGGTGGTTGAGATTTTGAAACAGGCCTGGACGCAGGATGAGATCAATCATGCGGGTGAGGTCTATAACTTCTCAGGCCTGACCACTGACCCGGCAAAACCGTACCAGACCGGCGGGCCGTTGCTGTATTTCGGTGGTTATTCTCCCTCTGCGTTGGATCTGTGCGGTGAGCATTGCGATGTCTACCTGATGTGGCCCGAAACCAAGGACCAGCTGGCCGAGCGTATGAAGGCCGTTCACGCAGTTGCCGAGAACTACAACCGCACGCTGGATTACGGCCTGCGCGTCCACATGATCGTCCGCGATACCGAGGCCGAGGCGCAGGAATATGCGGATTACATCGTTTCGAAACTTGATGATGAATATGGCCGCGCGATCCGCGAACGGGCGCTGGATTCCACCTCGCTGGGTGTAGCGCATCAGGCCAAGAACCGCGATCTGGCGGATGAATACGGCTATGTCGAACCGGGTCTCTGGACGGGCGTGGGCCGGGCACGTTCCGGCTGTGGCGCGGCTTTGGTGGGCTCGACCGATCAGGTCATGACCAAGATCGAAGAATACCAGAAGATGGGTATCCGCGCCTTCATCTTCTCGGGCTATCCGCACATGGACGAGGCCAAGCATTTTGGTGCCCGCGTGATGCCCAACCTGAAAACCTGCTCTCTGCCCGAAGCCTACGGGCGGGTCCCTGCAAACACCCCGGCGACGGCGCTGGGCAATGGAGTTCGTCGCTGATGCAACGTGTGAAACTATCCGACACGCTGGAAATGAGCCGTCTTGTCTATGGCATGTGGCGGCTGGGCGATGACAGCGACACGTCCGTGGGCCATGTCGAGGCCAAGATACAGGCTTGTCTGGATCAGGGCATTACGAGTTTCGATCAGGCCGATATCTATGGCGGCTACGCCGCTGAGGCTGTTCTGGGCAATGCCTTGCGTGCCAATCCCAGCCTGCGCCAGAAGATGGAGATCGTCACCAAATGTGACATCGTCGCGCCGATGGGCCGGTATTCGGACGCCAAGGTCAAATACTACGACACCTCGCGCGACCATATCCTGAAGTCCGTCGATACGTCTCTGTCGGAGATGGCGATTGACCATATCGACCTGCTGCTGATCCACCGCCCCGACCCGTTCATGGACCACCATGAGACCGGTGCCGCACTGGATGAAGTTGTCGCCAGCGGCAAGGTCGGCGCGGTCGGCGTGTCGAACTTCCGCCCATGGGACTGGTCGCTGCTGCAATCGGCGATGAAAACGCAACTGGTCACCAACCAGATTGAAATCTCTCTGGGCGAGATCAGCCCATTCACCAATGGCGATCTGGCATTTCACCAACAGCATGGGCAACCGATCATGGCATGGTCGCCTCTGGGCGGCGGCCTTCTGATGGCCGGGAACCCGCCCGTGGGCGTCGTTGCCGATGAGATCGCAGCCGAGTTTGGAGTGGATCGTGCCGCCGTCGCGGTGGCGTTCCTGTTGGCCCACCCCGCAAACATCCTGCCGGTTATGGGCACAAATAACCTGAACCGCATCAAAACCATCTCGGACGCTCTGAAGGTCAAGTTGGATCGCGAAAGCTGGTATCGTCTCTATGAGGCGGCACTTGGGCATGAGGTACCATGATGAATGCAATCTCAAAGGACATGACCCACACCTTCGTTCCGCACAAGGACGACACCCGCACCCTGCGCGATGCGTTTGGGCGGTTTGCCACAGGCGTCACCATCGTGACCTGCGACAGCACTGATGGCCCGGTTTGCATCACCGCCAATAGCTTTTCGTCGCTCTCGCTGGACCCGCCCCTGATCATGTGGGCCGGAGACCGCAACTCGCGCCGTTTTCCTTATTTTCACAAAGCCCGCCATTTCACCGTGCATGTGTTATCGTCCGAACAAGCCGAGCTGTGCTTTGGGTGTTCCAAAGATGCCCATGCGCTGCGCGAGATTGAACATGAGCGCTGCGAGAACGGCACGCCTTTGCTGTCGGATTGTCTGGCGCGGTTCGAATGTGAACAACATGCCTATCACGATGCGGGCGATCACGTGATCGTGGTGGGTAAAGTCCTAAGGGCCAGCATGGCGGATGGAGACGCGCTGACCTTTTACGCCGGGAAACTCGGCCAATTCGCGCATCAATAAGCGTGGTTGAACCGCTGCGGGGAAAACCTGCGGCCGAAATGGGAGGATCCGCATGGGCGGACTGGCATCGGCGTTAGCGCCGATTGCATTCGTGAACGAAACCGTGCTGCGACTGGGCCGCGCGGTTGGCGTCGTTGCGATTGCATTGATGGTGATTGCAATCCTGATCCAGGTGTTCTTTCGATACGTTCTTGGCAATGCTCTGCCCTGGCCGGATGAGGCCGCGCGATTCTGTATGTTGTGGATGACCGGCCTGATGGCCCCCACCGCCTTTCGGCGCGGTGGCTTTGTGGCCATCGACATGGTGCCATTGATGCTGCCGCGCATTGTCGGGCAGGTACTGACCCTGTTCCTGCTGGTGGTCTCACTGGCGGTGTTGCTGGTCGCTGTTAACATTGGATGGTCCGAGGTCACCGGATTTGGCGGTAAATTCGCCACTGCTGCTTTGTACCTGCCCACCTCCTTCGGGTTCGACGAATGGTATCGCATCCCACGCAGCTGGATGATGGCCTCACTGCTGGTGGGGGTCATCCTGCTGATTTCTGTGAATATCGAGCTGGTCCTGCGTTCTGTCGTGACCCTAATGGGTGGCGGACATCTGTTGCCTGAAATTCCTGATGCACCTGCGGGGGCCGAATAGATGCTGATCTGGTTCCTGCCCACCTTCCTGGTTTTCCTCATCATCGGCCTGCCGGTCTTCTTCGCCTTGCTGGCCGCACCTGGCATCCTGCTTTGGCTAAACGGCCAGACGAACGACATCACGCTGCTGTATCGCAATGTCTACAATGGCATGGACAGCTTTCCGCTGATGGCGATCCCGTTCTTCATGCTGGCCGGAGAGTTGATGAACCGCGGCGGTATTACCATCCGCTTGGTCGAGTTCAGCCAAGCCCTGATGGGCCACCTGCGCGGTGGTCTGGCGCATGTGAATGTCCTCAGTTCGATCCTGTTCGCGGGCCTCTCGGGATCGGCGGTGGCTGATACCTCGGCCCTTGGGTCAATGCTGATCCCGGCAATGGAAAAACAGGGCTACACCCGCAAATTCGCCGCAGCAATCACAGCGGCGAGTTCTGTGATCGGCCCGATCATCCCGCCCTCGGGCATCATGATCATCTATGCCTATGTCATGGGTGAAAGCGTCGCGGCACTGTTCCTGGCCGGTATTGTGCCGGGCGTGATGGTCGGCGTCGGCCTGATGCTGATGATCAAATTCATGGCCGACAAGTATGACTTCCCCGTCGCCAGCCGCAAATACACCTGGGGTGAACGGCGTCAGGCCAGCCTCAAAGCGTTTTTCCCGCTGCTGACTCCGGTGATCATTCTGGGCGGAATTCTGGGCGGTATCTTCACCCCGACCGAGGCCGCCGCCGTGGCTGTAGGATATGCCTTCATCATCGGCTTTTTTGTCCTGCGCACGCTGACGTTGAAAGAGGTGCCCGAGATCCTCAGCAATGCAGGCCTGACCTCGGCCGTGGTTCTACTGCTGGTCGGGGCCGCGATGGCGTTCAAAACCGTTGTCAGCCTCAGCCACGCGCCGGAACAATTGGCCTCGCTGATCCTCAGCCTGTCAGAAAACCCCTTGATCCTGCTGTTCCTGATCAACCTGCTTCTGTTTGTCGTCGGCATGTTCTTGGATGCGGGCCCGGCGATCATCATCCTTGGTCCGATCCTTGGCCCCATCTTCACCAGTCTCGGCGTTGATCCGATCCATTTCGCGATCATCATGAGCGTCAATCTGACCGTTGGTCTGGCCACGCCGCCCATGGGGCTGGTGTTGTTCGTGGCCGCTGCCGTATCGCGCGAGAAGGTCGAGACCATCGCCAAGGCCATTCTGCCGTTCCTGGCTGTTGAAATCATCGTGATCTTTCTGATCACCTATATCCCCGCAATATCCATGACGATCCCGAGGATAACGGGATTTGCAAACTAACTGAGACCCATAGGGAGGAAACGCATGCTCAGAAACTTCATCAAAACCGCAGCGGTTGCCACGTCACTAGTGGCGGCATCCGCCATTGCGGCGACCGCAGCCGATTACACGCTGCGCGCCACCGCGAACTCGAATGAAAACGATGAGGACTATGACGGTCTGGTCGTCTTCAAAAACTATGTCGAGGCCGCGTCAAACGGCGCCATCGAGGTGGAACTGTTCATCGGCACGCAGCTGTGTTCGAACGGTGCGGAATGCCTGCAAGGTGTGGCTGACGGCACCATTGATATCTATATCTCAACTTCGGGCGGCGCGTCCGGCATCTTTCCTTACGTGCAGGTTCTGGACCTGCCCTATTTGATGGCCGATGACCGCATTGCGGAACATGTCCTGTCCGGCGACTTCACTCGCACCATGCGTGACATGGCACTTGAAGATTCCGGCGGCGCGATCCGTCTGATGACCATCGGCAACACCGGCGGCTGGCGCAACTTTGCCAACACGCAGCGTCGCATTGCCGAGCCTGCCGATATGGACGGTTTGAAGATCCGCACCGTGGTTGCCGACCTGCCGCAGGAACTGGTCAAGGCGCTGGGTGCATCGCCCACCCCGATCCCGTGGCCTGAACTGTTCACCAGTTTCCAGACTGGCGTTGTTGAGGGTTCCAAAAATGGCATCACAGACATCATGGGCATGAAATTCCCGGATGCGGGCCTGCAATATGTCACGCTGGACGGCCACGCCTATATGGGCGCGCTATGGTGGATGAACAACGCCAAGTTCCAGGAGATGCCCGAGGACATGCGCCGCGTAGTCGTCGACGGTTTCTATGCGCTACAACAGGCCACTTTTGCCTCGCCCAAGCGCAAGTCGATTCAGGCCTATGAAGACTTCGTCGCCGGTGGCGGTGACCTCTATGTTCTGACACCCGATCAGAAGGCCGCGTTCAAAGAAGCCGCTACTCCGGTTTATGACTGGTTCCAGTCCAACGTTGCCCGCGGTGATGAGATCTTTGTTGCGCTGACCGATGCAGTTGCAGCGGCTGAGGCCGATGTCAACGCATCGCGCGATGCGGACCTGAACTAAGCTAACGGGTCGGGCCCCTAAGGCCCGGCCCTTACCGAAACGGGTACATCCACCCTTTGTAGTCGTTCACCAGCACATGCGCCCTTTGGATCTGCTCCGGCGACATCTTCTTGACCACTTCCTCAAGGCTGATCGCGGCATCGGGATCGCCGCCAATGGCGCTGAGCGTGTACCACATATAGGCCCGCACCAGATCGGGCGCGGGTATGCCCAGACCAAGCTCATAATACCAGCCAACACCCGATTGCGCCCCCGGATGCCCCTTCATCGAGGCGCGCAAATACCATTCAAACGCCCGCTCGTAATCCTGCTCGACCCCAAGGCCCAGCCCGTACATCACCCCGATCAGCTCCTCGGCCTCGGCATTGCCGGACCGTGCCGCTGGCAACAGCTCCTCACGCGCGGCCTCAAATTCCCCAGCTTCCATCATGTCGCGCGCCTGTTCCAACTCGGCCAGCGCCGGGGATGCGAACAGGCAAAGGGCATATACAAACTGACGCACGGGGCTGCTTTCCTTCTGGCCGGGGCTGCAGCGGCGCAGGATTTGCCGCGCTCGCTGACGGATGCTGATTTCATCCCCTTTGATATGGAACAGGCCGCTATTGGTCATCAACTGTTTTACGATCCGATTCTGTCGGGCAACCAGAACATCAGCTGCGCCCATTGCCATCACCCGGAATTCGGCACCTCGGATGGGCTGTCTTTGGGCATCGGCGAAGGTGGAGAGGGTCTGGGCCCGGATCGCACACCCGGTACCGGGATCGATAGAATCCGCAAGCGCATTCCCCGCAATTCACCTGGGCTGTGGAACCTCGGCGCTAAGGACATCCACACAGTGTTTCACGATGGTCGCCTGAGCATATCGGATGTCTACGGCAACGGCTTCAATTCACCAGCGCAGGAATGGTTGCCCGAAGGGTTGAACTCATTGCTCGCCGCGCAGGCGCTGTTTCCCTTGACGTCGCAATTCGAGATGGCCGGGAATGTCGGCGAAAATCAGGTAACCGGAGCGGTCGCCGACCGAATCGATCTGGGCTGGCCCATTCTGGCCAAACGCGTCCGCACCAATCCGCGTTACGGACCGGCGATGATAAAGGCATTCGACGAAGTCGAAAACACCGAAGACATCACGATCACACAGATCGCCAATGCCCTGGCCGCATTCATGGCCATCGAATGGCGCAGCACCGACAGCCCGTTTGATCAGTATCTGGCGGGTGATACCACGGCGCTCACGGACACTCAGAAAGCCGGTATGAGCCTTTTCTATGGCAAGGCCAATTGCGCGACCTGCCATGCCGGCCCGCTGATGACAGACCAGAAATTTCATGCCTTGGGCCTGCCTCCCTTTGGCCCTGGACGAACCCGCCAATGGGACCCATACGCCCGCGATGTGGGCCGCATGGGCGAAAGCAACCGGATCGAGGATGCTTATCGCTTCCGCACCTCTATGCTCCGCAACGTCGCCCTGACCGCACCCTATGGCCATAATGGCGCCTTCCCCGATCTGGACACGATGATCCGCCACCATTTGAACCCGCAGGCCAGCCTTTCGAACTGGACACCGGACTCGGCGGCCCTGCCCGCGGTCCCGTGGCTGCAAAAAGCGGATTTTGTCGTCTGGCAAGACCGGTTCGAAACGCAGCGTGTGCGCAACACAATCGACATTTCCCCGGTGGTTCTTACCGACACGGAAATCAACACCCTCATCGCGTTCCTGAACGCCCTGACAGGCACGAGCTTGGACACACCGCCTTTTGGTGTGCCCAAAGATTTCAAGCCGTAAAGTGGCCCCCCCTTGTCGGGGGGGTGTTGTAGTTTTTTATTCGGCGGCGTCTTGGTATTCGGTCATTGGAGGGCATGTGCAGACGAGGTTTCGGTCGCCATATGCGTTGTCGACGCGGTTGACGGGGGACCAGTATTTGTCGACGCCCATGGAGCCTGGGGGGAAGCAGGCCTGTTCGCGGCTATAAGGCCGGTCCCAGTCACCGACCAGATCGCGCACCGTGTGGGGGGCGTTTTTCAGCGGGTTGTTGTCCGCGTCGATGGTGCCGTCGATGATGTCCTGTGCCTCAGCCCGGATCGAGAGCATGGCGTCGCAGAAGCGGTCCAGCTCGGCCTTGGGTTCCGATTCCGTGGGCTCGACCATCAGGGTGCCTGCCACCGGCCAGGACATGGTCGGCGCATGGAAGCCTGAATCGACCAGACGCTTGGCCACATCGTCGACGGTGACATGCGCCTCGGCGTCCAAGGGGCGGGTGTCGAGGATGCATTCATGCGCCACACGACCGGTCTCGGAGGTATAAAGGATGGGATAAGCATCCTTGAGACGCGCGGCGATGTAGTTGGCGTTCAGGATCGCCACTTTGGTCGCCTGCGTCAGACCCGCACCACCCATCAGCAGCACATAGGCCCATGAGACCGGCAGAATGGACGGAGACCCAAAGGGCGCGGCCGAGACCGGACCGACGGCGGTGCCATATTCCGGATGGCCGGGCAGATGCTCGGTCAGATGCGCCTTGACGCCGATCGGACCCATGCCGGGGCCACCGCCGCCATGGGGGATGCAGAAGGTCTTGTGCAGGTTCAGGTGGCTGACGTCACCGCCAATGTCACCCGGACGCGACAGGCCCACCATGGCGTTCATGTTGGCACCGTCGATATAGACCTGACCGCCATGGTCATGGGTGATCTGGCAGACCTCCTGCACGGTGGTCTCGAACACGCCATGGGTGGACGGATAGGTGATCATGCAGGCGGCCAGATAATCGGAGTGCTTCTCGGCCTTGGCGCGGAAGTCGTTCAGATCGATATTGCCATTCTCATCCGCCAGAACCGGCACCACCTGCCAGCCCACCATCTGGGCCGAGGCCGGGTTGGTGCCATGCGCCGAGGTTGGGATCAGGCAGACATTGCGCTGCCCTTCGCCGCGGGCGAAGTGGTAGTTGCGGATGGTCAAGAGACCCGCATATTCCCCCTGCGCGCCCGAGTTGGGCTGTTGGCTGATCGCGTCATAGCCGGTGATCTGGCACAGCTTGTCGTTCAGATCGGCAATCATCTCGTGATAACCCTGCGCCTGATCTTCGGGGCAGAACGGGTGCAGGTTGCCGAACTCGGGCCAGGTAACCGGGATCATCTCGATCGTGGCGTTCAGCTTCATGGTGCAGGACCCCAGCGGGATCATTGCCCGGTCCAGCGCCAGGTCGCGGTCGGCCAGACGGCGCATATAGCGGGTGATCTCGGCCTCGGCCCGGTTCTGGTGGAAGATCGGATGGGTCAGGTAGGCGCTTTCGCGCAGCGCGTAATCGGGCAGGCGATAAGCGACATTCGAGCTGTCATCCTGACGGTCGATGCCAAAGGCGCCCCAGACGGCCTCGATGGTCTCGGGCCGGGTCTGTTCGTCCAGACTGATGCCAACCTTGGTCTCGCCGACCTTGCGCAGGTTCACACCGCGCGCCACGGCGGCCTCCATCACTGTTGTCTGCAGGGGACCGACCTCAACCGTGATGGTATCGAAGAACACTTCCGGTTCAACGGCAAAGCCTGCCTCTTCCAGACCGGCGGCCAGGCGCGAGGTCTTGCGGTGCACCGATTGCGCGATGGCCTTGATGCCGTCGGGGCCATGATAGACTGCATACATTGAGGCAATGACAGCCAGCAACGCCTGCGCGGTACAGACGTTCGAGTTGGCTTTCTCACGCCGGATATGCTGTTCGCGGGTTTGCAGCGACAGGCGGTACGCCTTGTTGCCCCGGCTGTCGATGCTGACGCCGATGATCCGGCCGGGCATCGAGCGCTTCAGCTTGTCGGTGGTTGCCATATAGGCGGCGTGCGGGCCGCCATAGCCCATCGGCACACCAAAGCGCTGGGTCGAGCCGATGGCGATATCCGCACCCATCTCACCGGGGGATTTCAGCAGCGCCAGCGACAGGATGTCGGCAGCGACAATGGCGATGGCTTTATGTTCGTGCAGCGCCGCGATTTCCTTGGTGAAGTCGCGCACGTGACCATGGGTGCCGGGATATTGGAAGATCGCGCCAAAGACCGCGCCTGCGTCCAGCGTGTCCGGGTCGGCCACCTGCACGTCGATGCCCAGAGGCTCAGCGCGCGTTTTAATGACCGCGATGGTCTGCGGGTGGCAGTTTTTGTCGACAAAGAAAGCCGCGTTGTTGGCCTTGGACCGGCCGCCGCGCTTGGCCATGGCCATGGCTTCGGCAGCGGCGGTGGCTTCGTCCAGCAGCGAGGCGTTGGCCACGTCCAGCCCGGTCAGGTCGCTGACCATGGTCTGGAAGTTCAACAGCGCCTCAAGACGGCCCTGGCTGATCTCGGGCTGATAAGGTGTATAGGCGGTGTACCAGGCCGGGTTTTCCAGAATGTTGCGCAGGATCGGTGCAGGCGTGGTGGTGCCGTAATAGCCCTGACCGATCAGCGAGGTCAGAACTTTGTTCTTGCTCGCCACCTCTTTCATGTAGAACAGCGCATCGCGCTCGGTCATCGCCGGTCCCCAGTCCAGCGGCTCTTTCTGCCGGATCGCAGGCGGAACCGTGGCGTCGATCAGTTGGTCCAGCGTCTTGAAGCCGATCACCTTGAGCATGTCGCGCATCTCGGTCGGGCTGGGCCCGATATGGCGGCGGTTGGCGAAGTCATAGGCTTCGTAGTCGGTCAGTTTGAAGGCCATGTGTGCGCTCCTCAAGGAATGTCTCGCCCGGCCGCTGTGGCGGATGCCTCCGGCGTGGGGTGAGGGCCGTCTTGGAATCTGTCCAGTGGACAGATTCAGGCCCGAACGGGCGGAGCCCCAAATCAGCGGCTCCAGGTGAAAGAAGGGGCGAATCCGTGCAAGGACCCGCCGTTTGGGTTTATCCGATGAAGGCTTTGTAGCCCGCTTCGTCCATCAGATCTTCAAGCTGCGACGCGTCTGTGATCTTGATCTTGTAAATCCAGGCCTCGCCCTCGGGGTCGTCGTTCAGCGCGCCGGGATTGTCGGCCAGCGCCTCGTTGACCTCGGTGATCTCACCATCAACTGGCGCATAAAGCTCGGACGCCGCTTTGACGGATTCGATCACGCCAATCTCGCCATCCTTCTCGAACTCATCGCCCACCTCCTGCTGCTCGACAAAGACCACTTCGCCCAGCTGTTCAGCCGCGTGTTTGGTGATGCCCAGCGTGGCGGTGTCGCCCTCGACCATCAGCCATTCATGCTCTTCGGAATAATAGGTTGCCATGTCTCTCTCTCCTGGCTTCAACGCTTGTAATTCTGTGTGACAAAGGGCAGCGCCACGATCTGCGCCGGTTGCGCCTTGCCCCGGATGATCAGATTGACCTTTTCACCCGGCTCACCATGGCCTGCGGACACGTAGCCCATCGCCACCGGGCCACCCACCGTGGGGCCAAAGCTGCCCGAGGTGATCTGACCGATGGTGTTGCCGTTGCTGCACTGGATCTCAACACCCTGACGCGCCGGGGCGCGGCCATCGGGCTTGATGCCCACCAGCTTGCGCGCGGCACCCTCGGCCAGTTCGCGTTGCACGCGATCCGCGCCCGGGAAGCCGCCCTCTTCCTTGCGGCGTTTCTGAATGGCCCAGCCAAGGCTGGCTTCAATCGGCGAGGTGCTCTGGTCGATGTCATTGCCATAGAGGCACAGCCCGGCCTCCAGCCGCAGGCTGTCGCGTGCGCCCAGACCCGCAGGTTCGCACTCCTCATGCGCCAGGAAGGCGCGGGTGATCTCGATCGCCTTATCTTCGGGGATCGAAATCTCATACCCGTCCTCGCCGGTATAGCCCAGGCGCGAGATACGGCAGTCTACGCCGTTGATATCCGCCACGGTGGTTTCCATGAACTTCAGATCCCGCGCCGCGGGGCAGAGCGCGCCCACCACGTCTTCGGCTTTGGGACCCTGCACCGCAACCAGCGCCCGGTCGAAGATCTCGGTCACTTCAACGCCGTCCAGGTTCGCTTTCATATGCGGAATATCCTGATGGCGCAGCGCCGCGTTTACCACCACAAAGTAATGATCGCCCGCATTCGACACGATCAGGTCATCCATGATCCCGCCGTCCTCATTCGTAAAGAACCCGTACCGCGCCTTGCCTTCCTTCAGCGTCGCATAAGCCTGCGGGCACAAAGCTTCCAGCTTCTCGCCCACATTCTCACCGCGCAAAATCACCTGACCCATATGAGACACATCAAACACAGCCGCCTTCTCACGACACTGCTTATGCTCCCCCATGATCCCCAACGGATACTGAACAGGCATCTCCCAACCCGCAAAATCAACCAGCTTACCTCCCAACTCAACATGCAAAGAGTACAAAGGGGTGCGCTTCGGTGAAGTCATGGCGGGTACTGCCTTTCGTCTCTAATGGTCGCAACGCATGCGCATCAGTCTGACCCAAGCTGCAAAATTTGCAACGATTCAGCCCCGGATTCTGACAGTGGGGCTTTGTTGCGGCAAACCGGTATACGGGCGTATGCATTAATAATGTTCCTATAGGAAACTTTTTTCCGTTAGGCAACACTCGTTGCAATTGGCCCTGCGCTTCACCGAAATTAGTCAAAGGCGCGACCCCGCCAAGGATACTTACCCCAGGGTCAATACGCTGGGAAGTCTAGATATTCCATGTCTCTTATTCGGATCGCCCAGCCAAAGCTCTTACTGCATGTTCCAACACGCAAAGACCAGCGATCAGGTCATCCTCGGTCGTATCCTCGGCGAAATCATGGCTGATTCCATCGATCGAAGGCACAAACAGCATCGCAACTGGCATCAGGCGGGCGACATTGGTGGCGTCATGCAGCGCACCCGATGGCATTCCGCGCCAGTTCTCGGGTGAGACCTGTTCCGCACCAAGCTCCAACGCCGCGCGCAGGATCGGGTCCATGGCTACCGGCTCTAGCCCCAGCATCGGGCCGTAGCTGAGGGTCATGCTAAGCTCGTCCGCCACCTGCTGCGCGGTGGCTCGAATGATCTCCTCCATGCGGATCAGCCGGTCCCCATCGCCATCACGCCATTGCATCGAAAACCGGACGCGCCCTGGAACGATGGAGGAGGCATTGGGGTGCAAATCGACCCGCCCGATGGTCCAGACGGTCTGAGGGGTTACCACGTTGCGGAACCGGTCATTGAGCCGTGCGTTAAACAGAGACAAAGCCTGAAACGCATCACGCCGGAGATGCATCGGCGTGGTACCCGCATGGTTCTGTTGCCCTTCAAAGGTGATCGACATATCCCGGATTCCGACAATATCGGAGACAACACCGATTTGTTGACCCGCCGCGTCCAGCGCGGGGCCTTGTTCGATATGCATCTCGATGAAACCGCGGAACCGGGATGGTTCGACAAAACCCTTTGATAGCTCTGCCATCGCAGATCGAGCCGCGCCAAAGGTGATGCCAGAGCCGTCGGTCAGCTGATCGGCCTGTTCCAGCGGCAGCCCACCTGACCAGACAGCTGATCCGGTGGTCACGCCAAAGCGACCCTCTTCATCTTGAAAACTGACAACCGAGATCGGCTGATCGCTGGACCGCGCAATTTCAAGCGCGGCGATCACGCCCAGCGCCCCGTCCAACCAGCCGCCCTCGGGCTGGCTATCGGAATGTGATCCCATCAGCAACGACGTGCCCGGGGCAAGTCCAAACAGGTTCCCAACTGGATCAAAATGCGGCTCAAGCCCTGCTTCGCCCATACGACCCGCCAGCCATTTTCGTGCGGCAATATCCGCTGGGGAATAGGCAGGACGCACGACACCCTTGCCAATACCCGACGCCCCGAATTCGCGCAGCTTGTGCAGATCGGCCAGAAAACGATTTGGATCGATGCTCATAGGTCCTCCAAAAGCGCAGTTGCGGCAACCATAGCCAGAACGCATGAAGCTGTAAGGATTTTTTGCCACCAGAAGGAAACCCCTCTGGCCCCGGCCCGGAACCTGCCCTAAGACATCCGCATAAGAGGGACCGACATGTCACATATTACATTGGTGCGGCACGGGCAGGCCAACACGGCGGCGCGGGACGAGGCGAACTATGACAAGCTGAGCGATCTGGGGCATCAGCAGGCCCGTTGGTTGGGCGCGCATCTGCGCGACACGCGCAGCCATTATCCCCGCGTCTACAGCGGAACGCTGACCCGGCACGCCGAAACAGCGGCGAGCATGGAGCTAACCGACCCGATCCGTGACCCGCGGTTGAATGAGATCGAATACTTCACCCTCGCGCAATTGTTCGAGGATCAGCATGGTGTTGCCATCCCCACAGATCGCGAAGGCTTCGTAGAACACCTGCCCAAAACCTTTGCCGCCTGGGCCAACGGCGAGATCGAAAACGCACCCGAGACCTTTGAACAATTCGAAACCCGCGTCAGCGATGCGCTGCGGGACATCGGAACCGAAGGTGGGCCCGCCATCGTTGTCACCTCAGGCGGGTTGATCTCGATGGTGGTGCGGCAGGCGATGGGGCTGGATATCCCATCCATGGCCCGCGTCGCACTTGCCATCATGAACACGTCGATGCATCGTCTGCATCCGATTGGCGCGCATCTCAGCCCGGTTCTGTTCAACGCCGTTCCGCATCTGGAAACGCCTGATCGGCAATTCGCACAGACGCACCTGTAGGGAGCAGGAGTTCAATGAAGTATTTTGTGGCGGCCTTACTCACCGCATTCTTTGCAAACGGAGCCTGTGCTGAACCTGTAACGTACGAGTGCCAGCTGGAAGACGAGGAAGGCTACGGCTGGATCGCGCCCAACTACATCTTCGTAGTCGATACAGAAACTTCGAGCGCGACAAACGCCAGCAATCACTACGATTTCACAAAGACACGATTTAAGGTTGATCGAAAGGGACGGTACCGATTGTTCTGGAAAGCCAAACTTGGATCTAAATCTTCAGGCCAAAAGTTTGAAGTTCACTACACCGCGCATATCACTCCGACGGACAATACGATTCGAATGCGAGGAAAAATTATCAGTCACAAGTTTCGAAATAGGCCGATTGGAAGCGGCACATGCCGAATCCGAAGCTGAAGCCTCACGTGGCAAATTCAGTGCCAATTGCTTTGAACAGTTAGAAACCTTCAGGCCAATTCAGGAGACCCCGATGCAGCTCTATTACGCCCCTCGCACCATCTCGGTTGCCATTGCCATCGCTCTGGAAGAGGCGGGGCTGGACTATGAGGCCATCAAGCTGGATTTCGCCGGGGGCGAGCAGACCAAACCGGCCTACAAACAGATCAATCCTAAGGGTCGGGTTCCTGCGCTGGCGGTCGACGGAGGCATCCTGACCGAGACCGGCGCGCTGTTGGAGTTCATCGCGGCCAAAGCGCCTGAGGCCGGGTTGGTGCCTGCCGATCCGGTGATGGCCGCCCGAATGCGCGAGGTGATGTTCTACCTCGCCTCGACCATGCATGTGAACCATGCGCACAAGCAGCGTGGCCACCGTTGGGCGGATAAGGAATCCAGCTGGAAGGATATGACGGCCAAGGTCGCGGAGACAATGACTGCATCTTGTGACTACATCTCAGCCAACGGGCTGCGCGGGCCTTTTGTGCTGGGCGAAGTGGTCTCGCTGGCGGATGCTTACCTTTACGTGGTGTGCAGCTGGCTTGAGGGCGACGGGGTAGATGTTTCGGCCTTTACCAAAATTGTCGCTTTCCGTGAAGCGATGGAGGCGCGGGCGTCGGTTCAGGCCGTGCGCGCCGCCGGAATGCTCTGAGCAAAGGACACTGCATGACACATCTGTGGGTCCGGGCAGAACAGCGCCCGAACGAGGAACGGGTCGGTCTGACCCCCAAAGGCGCGGCCACGCTGATCGCAGCGGGTATCCGCGTGACAGTCGAAGAAAGCTCGGTCCGCGCTATTCCGATTGATGGGTACAAAGACGTAGGCTGCGAGATCGCGACCGAAAATTCCTGGCCCAAAGCCCCATTGGATGCAATCATCTTTGGCCTCAAGGAATTGCCCGAAGATGGCTCGCCCCTGCCTCACCGCCACATTATGTTTGGCCATGCCTATAAGGGTCAGCATTCGGGCCGCGCGCTGTTGCAGCGGTTCAAGGCGGGCGGCGGTACGCTATACGACCTGGAATATCTGGTCGATGAAGATGGCCGCCGTGTTGCCGCCTTTGGATACTGGGCGGGCTATGCCGGGGCGGCTGTCACCCTGAAAACATGGGCCGCGCAGCAACGCGGCGAAGAATGTCCGCCTGTGGGCGTGTACTCTGACAAAGACGCCCTCAACACAGAACTATTGGCCGAGTTGGACGCCATCGGTACCGACCGCCCCCGCGCCATCGTCATCGGCGCCCTTGGCCGCGTGGGCACCGGGGCAGCCGATCTGTGCGAAGCGATGGGCGTCAGCGTCACCAAATGGGACATGGCGGAAACCGCCAGCGGAGGACCATTCCCAGAAATCTTGGATCACGACCTGTTCCTGAACTGCATCTTCGCGCGCCCCGGCACACCGGTCTTTGTCCCGCGCGAGGCATTGACCGCACCCCGCAACCTGACCGCCATTGGCGACGTGGCCTGCGACCCGGACAGCGACTATAACCCGGTGCCGGTCTATGACCGCGCCACCACATGGGAGGCCCCCGCCCTGCGTGTGGCCGCAGACCCGGTGATGGACGTGATGGCCATCGACAACTTGCCCTCGATGCTGCCCGTCGAAAGCTCGCAAGACTACGCCGCGCAATTGCTGCCCTCTCTGCTGACGCTCACCGATCTGGACAGCGGCGTCTGGGGTCGGGCAGAAGCAACTTACAAAACGCATATCGAAGGGATCTGAACGATGACGATTCACTGGTGTGGCACCGGCCTGTCGGCCATCCCCGGCCTGCGCCGCCTGATCGAAGGCGGTCACAAGGTCACTGTCTGGAACCGAACCATCGAAAAGGCCAAAGCCGAGGTCGGCGACCTGACCGACGACATCCGCGCCTTCGACATCGACGCTCTGGGCGCGGTGCTGGAAGAGGGCGACGTGATCGTCTCGATGCTACCGGGCGACTGGCACGTGCCACTGGCGGAACTGGCCATTTCGAAACAGGCCAATTTTGTCTCGTCGTCCTACATCGCCCCCGAGATGCGCGCATTGAACGACAAGGCACGCGAGGCTGGTGTGGCTTTGGTCAACGAGGTCGGGCTGGACCCGGGCATCGACCACCTGATGGCGCACGCTTTGGTGGCCGACTACCGCGCCTCGGACGCTTTTGATGCGCAGAACCACCTCAGCTTTACCTCTTATTGCGGCGGCATCCCCAAGAACCCGAACCCGTTCCGCTATAAGTTCAGCTGGTCGCCCTTGGGTGTTCTCAAAGCTCTGCGGTCTCCGTCGAAATCCATCCGCGACTATGCCCCGCTGGTCGTCGCCCGCCCCTGGGACGCAATCAGCAGCTATATCGCGCCGCTGCCAACCCCCGAGAGCTTTGAGGTCTACCCAAATCGCGACTCGCTGCCCTTCATGGCCGAATACCAGTTTGAGGATCACTGGCCGGTTAAAGAGTTCGTCCGCGGCACCCTGCGCCTGAACGGCTGGACCGACGCCTGGGCCGACGTATTCACGGAGATCGAAACCCTCTCAGGCCCCGAAGGTGACGCGCGTCTGAAAGAGATGTCGGACCAGTTCTGGGCCGAAAACGCCTATGACGAAGGCGAGCCCGACCGCGTAGTGCTGTGCGTCGGCCTGAAAGCTGAGAAAGACGGCATTGAAGTCTGGCACAAAACCTATGTGATGGACGCCTGGGGCGACGAACGCGGCACCGCCATGGCCCGCTTGGTGTCGATCCCGGTGTCATTGGCCATCGAGGCCGTCCTGAACCGCGCGATACCGGCTGGCGTTCACGCAGCCCCAAGCGATCCGAAACTTGTCCAAGACTGGATGGGCGAAATCGACACCCTGGCCCAGCACCTGCAGATTGTGGATCACTTGGCCTGACACCACCTGCCAGAGCAGGCCGACCAATCCTTCTTCTGTTCAAAAATACCTCGGGGAGCTCGAGGGGCTGGCCCCTCGCTCCCAACACAAACAAAGTGCTACATCAGATCGTTTTCCACATCCTCGGCCGAAATCCCCAACGCATCCAGTCCGTTCTCTAGATGATCCGACAGATGCGGCGTTCCGATCAGGTAGTCAGCACAGGGGGTTGAGGCCTCGGATCTTGCGGTTGCGACAGCCTCAGCCAAATCCTCGGCAAAAAAGCTTTCGCGCCCGATCCACATGATGGCGACCAGCTCGGCCTGCTCATCCTCGCTCATCCGGTCGACAAAGGCGCGCAGCTCTCCTTCGGCACGGTCCAATTCACGGCCCATCATGGCGACCTGGGCGACTTTTCTTGCCGAGATTTCCAGCATGTTTCCAGCTCCTTCTGTTCGCGGTCTCAGAGCATCAGACCCGTTCTAAAGGCCCGAGTCTTTGATCTTACGCAAACAAAAGCCCGCCTAGTGCCGACTGCGCGATACCGGGTGATCCGGCACCGGGGTGGTGCGGAACGGGCGAAACCGGGCTTTCTTGAGCCGAAGCTTCAGCGCTTGCCAAACGATCAGGGCAAATGTCCGCCGCGCCCCAAAAGGCCGGCGCAGCAGTGACCACAGGATCGTACGATTGGTCAGTGGCTGGCGTGGCCCGGTCAAAGTGGCAATCAGCCCCCCACCCTTACGTTCGTAGTCAATCCAGACGCCCACGCGATCAGGGCGATAGTCAAACCGGAACGTATAGCTTCCTTCGATCTGCTGGAACGGAGACACATGCATCAGCTTGTCCGCCACCACACGGTCAGACGGGCCAATAGGCGAAAAATCCTGCTTATGGCAGACATAGCTGTGACGGGTTCCAAAGGTATTGGTGACCTCGGCAACCACCACGTACAGCTGCGCGTCAGTGTCAAAGCAAAGCCAAAAGCTGACAGGGTTGAACACATGGCCCAACACGCGAGGCTGCGTCAGCAACATGATCTGCGCAGGCTGCGGCACCTCCAATTCATCAAAGCGGGCACGCAACCAGCTTGCACCGGCACCTTGCTTTGGCACGCCTCCGTGATCGGTACGCCGCCAGTTGAAGATATTCGCACGATCCATCGAAAACAGCAGGGGTGTTATCAACTGCGCCTCGGGATCGAACAGGATGTAGTCAACAGAGTATCGGAACGCATTTTCAATCGCACCTTTGCGACCATGATATGTATGGCCTGCGATATGGTCGATTCTCTTCATGTCGTCGCGTATCCTGTCTGACCCGTAAACCGTTAAAATAGCGCTCTTTTCCTCAAAGAGCTGACATACCCAATACGAATCCTAGCGCGGATTGGATTATTTTGTCTCAGGAAAGTGATCCGCCTTGGGCCGCCCCGCGTAATGTGGTTATGTTTACCGAGATCAATACCGTGACCTTGGACGAACCTGCGGCTGAACAGGCCGCCCCTCAGCCTTGGCGCGCGAAGAAACGCATCAAGGGTAGACAGGTGAACGGAACGAACGGCAGTTGCGACACCAGGACCGAGTGGGTGGACCAAGTCAGGCGTATCCGGGATGCGCAGGACCAGGCGGCTTTTGCCGAGCTGTTCCAGCATTTCGCGCCACGTATCAAGGCGTTCCTGATGAAATCAGGGTCCGACGCCACGATGGCCGAAGAATGCGCACAAGAGGTGATGGCAACCTTGTGGCACAAGGCCCATCTGTTCGATCCATCGCGGGCCACAGTGGCCACCTGGGTGTTTACGATTGCTCGGAACAAACGCATTGACGTCCTGCGCAAGCAGCGCCGCCCCGAACCCGAGGAACTGGGATGGGGCCCCGAGGCCGAGCCTGATCAGGACGATGTCCTTGCGTTACAACAAGAAACCGCGCAGCTGCGCACCGCCCTATCGGCGTTGCCAGACGCGCAGAGACAGCTGATCGAGAAGGCGTACTTCGGAGATCTGAGCCATCGAGAGATTGCATCTCAGACCGGATTACCGCTGGGCACGATCAAATCACGGATACGGCTGGCGCTGGACCGCTTGCGCCATGCGATGAATTGAGATGAGTAATATGAGCAACCCGATCAAACATCACCTGACGGATGATCTGCTGATGGCCTACGCAGCTGGCACTCTGCCTGAAGCGTTCGACCTGATGGTCGCCACCCATCTGTCGCTATGCGACCACTGTCGCGCGCGCGCTGAAAGCTTTGACGCCGTGGGCGGTCATGTGCTTGAGGATCAGTCAGACAGCATTGGCATGAGCGATACGTCACTTGCGGCCACCATGGCTTTGATCGCCCAAGGCGCACCGACCCCCAAGCCCGCAAAACCGGGCTGCGCCGTCCTGCCGACACCACTGCAAGATTATGTTGGCGGAACCGTGGATGACATCCAGTGGAAATCCATTGGTATGGGCGTGAAGCAAGCAATCCTGCCCACGTCCAAGGATGCCACTGCGCGGCTGCTTTTCATTCCCGCAGGCGTTGCCGTGCCAGATCACGGACATCACGGGACCGAGTTGACCATGGTTTTGCAAGGCGCCTTCTCGGATGAGGTCGATCGCTTTGCCCGTGGCGATGTTGAGATTGCGGATGAGGATCTGGAGCATACGCCTGTGGCCGACATGTCAGAGGATTGCATCTGCTTGGCCGTCACAGACGCGCCATTGAAGTTCAATAAGCTGATGCCCCGGCTGTTCCAGCCTTTCCTGCGTATCTGACACGCAGTCAGGCGCTGCAATCCCGCCGGGGTATTCCGTATACATCCAACGCACCGCTGCGCCCGCGTACCTCTACCGGGGGTAGCGATATCAGTTCGGTATCAGACACCGAGGCACCCGCGGCGTCGATCAAAGCGGAGGACATAATCAGGGCCATGTCCGCCGAACGCGTCAGGCTTTCCAGCCGGGCCGCAATGTTGACCGTGTCACCAAACACCGAATACTCCAGCCGCTCCTGATCACCGATCACACCGACAAAAACCTCACCCCAATGCAGGCCGATGCCCGTTTCCAGCGTGGGCAGGTCCGCGTGCCTGCGCTCGATACTCCAATCGCGCATCTCGTGTGATAGCCCCAGCCCGCATCGCAAACACCGTTCAGCCGCGCGATGGCCCTCAAAAACGATCATGACCGCATCCCCGATGAATTTGTCGATGATGCCATTCTCTTGCCGAACCACCTTTGAGACACGGCTGCGATAAGAAGTAATTAGCTCGGACACCTGCTCGGGCTGCAAGTTTTGCGATAAGGTCGTAAAGCCGCGCAGGTCTATGAAAATCACGCCGGCCAGCTGCCGCCGCCCCTGTTTCAGCGCTGACAAACCGCTTTCGCCCAGATCTCCGACCACTTGCGCAGGCAGATATCGAGTCAGGTTCGCGCGGCGTTGCGCTTCGGTCACCGACTGAAACAGCAGGGCATTTACGCGATAGGCGGCAACGATCAGAACCACACCCGCAAGCGTGATCATGAACAGACGGATCAGGTTGGGTGGCGGCGACAGGAACAGCCAGATGGGATTTGTATCTTGCCCCCGCGAGAGCCCCGCATCCTGACCGATCAAATATAATAGCCCCAGAACAAGCAGCGCAACTTGCAGCGCCATGACCTTGGGGTTGCCGCGCAAAACGCCAAAGGCCAGCACGACAGGCACCAGCCACACCGCTGGCAGCACAAAAATCACGTCCCCTGACAGGCCGACATTGCGCATGCCCACCCAGACATTGAAAACCAGAAAAAGCGCATCTGCTGCGGAAACCGGCCAAGCCATCCAACCGGCAAAGCGCTGTTGTCGTGCAACAGTCCATGTGACCAGGCCCAGCGCAAAATAGGCAAACATCGTGCCAAGGGCGGATACCCATTGCCGTTCCAACACGGCATGACCCGTATTCTGAACCGGTTGCACGGTGACCAGAAAGAACACGCCTAGGCCAAAGGCCACCAGCATACGCAACAGACCAACGATCTGTTCGGCATCCTGCTCAGCTTTGCCCAGCAACTCGGCAATCTCTGACGGCGGAGTGTCTTGTGCCATATCTCTGCCAGTGCGCCCCTTGATCTTGCGACGCCGATTCAGGCGCAGGCTTAGCCTTCTTGGCGCGCCAGTGGAACAACGTCATGCGAGTCGTCCGGAGCTAACTCCTCAAAGTCGAAATTGTCCAGTCGGCGTGCCCTGCGCCCGGCCTTGTCAGCACTGATCTTGATCTCCGAGATATCCTTGGCTGCCTGTCCGAAATGACGATCCAGATTGGTCACCCGATCGCCCAGACGTTCGACATCCTTGTGTAGCGCACCCAGTTCCTTGCGGATTGCCCCGGCCTGTTCGCGCATGCGGGCATCCTTCAGGATCGCGCGCATCGTGTTCAGCGTCGCCATGCAGGTGGTGGGTGAAACGATCCAGACACGCTTGTTAAAGCTTTCCTGCACCAGTTCGGGGAACTTGGCGTGTAGCTCGGCATAGACGGCCTCGGACGGCAGGAACATCAGCGCGCCATCGGCGGTTTCGCCATCCAGAATGTATTTCTCGGCAATGTCGTTTATGTGCTTGCGTACGGTGCTGCGGAACATCTGCAGCGCCGCTTTCAGCTCCATATCATTGGTCGAGCCAATAAGCGCTTCGTAGGCCTCCAACGGGAATTTGCTATCGATCACGATGGGGCCCGGCGGGTTCGGCAGATGGATCAGGCAGTCGGCGCGCCGCCCGTTCGACAGCGTTGCCTGCAACTGAAAGCTGTCTGACGGCAGCGCCTTAGAGACGATGTCATTCAACTGAATTTCACCAAACGCGCCGCGCGTCTGTTTGTTCGACAGGATATCCTGCAGCGAAAGTACATCACCAGACAGTTTGGTGATATTGTCCTGCGCCTTGTCGATGGCCGACAGACGTTCCTGCAATTGGGTCAGCGAGGTTGCCGTCTGTTTCGACGAGCCATGCAGCGATTCCTTCATCCGTTCCTGCATCTCGGCCAGCGCACGCGCCGATTTCATCGCGTTATCGGCCAGCCGATCGTTCATTTGCTGCTGGACCGAGGACAGGCGCGCCTCGACCGTCTGAATCACCTGCACCTGCGCATTGGCCTGCGTGTCCGAAACATGCTGCAATCCACCGCGCAACTGTTCCTGCCCCTGCCCCAACTGCTGCACATGCTGACCCAGATGCGCCATCTGCCGCGCCAGCGGTTCTGTCATCCGGGCCGAGCGATTGGCCGCGCGCAGCGACAGGAACAACATCAGCACGATCAGCAGGATAACCCCACCAACGGTCAGAAGAACCGGGTCATTTATTGGGATCTGTACGCCTGCGATCTGGATCATGTGATTCAATATGTTCTCGTTTTGTTTCGATCTTTTTAACGGGTCTGGAGCATCGGATCAACTACGCCCGAACAGCCGCTCGATATCGCTCAGTTTCAATTCCACGTAAGTGGGCCGACCGTGGTTGCATTGGCCGGAATGGGGTGTCGCCTCCATCTCGCGCAGCAGGGCGTTCATCTCTTCTGCGCGCATCCGGCGACCCGAGCGGATCGAGCCGTGGCAGGCCACCCGGCTCAGGATCGCCTCGATCTTGGCCTGCACCATCTGGCTTTCACCCTGATCGGCCAGTTCGTCGAGGATATCCAGTATCATCTCGCGGGCATTGACCTCACCCAAAATGGCCGGGGTCTCGCGCACGGCGATGGCCCCGCCACCGAACGGTTCAAGCGTCAACCCAAAGCGCGACAGGTCATCGGCAACGGCCATTAGGCGGGCGCAGTCGCCCTCGGACAGTTCCACGATCTCGGGGATCAACAGCGCCTGCGCAACGACACCGTTCTCGGCCATCTGAGCCTTGAGTTTCTCGTAGACCAGCCGTTCATGCGCAGCGTGCTGGTCGACAATCACCATGCCATCGGCGGTCTGAGCAATGATGTAATTCTCATGAACCTGTCCGCGAGCCGCACCCAGAGGCAGGTCCTGCGCCGGTGGTTCTTCGGCGACAGGTTCGGCACGGGTCGTCTCGACAATACTGCCAGTGTAATCATTGGCCAGCTCGGCAAAGCCCGGTGACTGCGCCCGGTACGCGGCCTGGCGCGCCGCAGGGGAAGGCCGATCCATCTGATAGACCCGCGCCGGGGTCGCCTGTGCCGGTTCCGGACGCATCGCCCCAAGCGTTGCATTGGCCACGGTCGAGGACGCACGATGACCCGCCTCAGCCAGCGCATGGCGCAGGCTGGACACGATCAGCCCGCGCGCAAGGCCCGGATCCCGGAACCTCACTTCGGACTTGGCCGGATGGACATTCACATCCACCAGTGTTGGATCGCAATCAATGAACAACGCCGCCGCCGGATGGCGATCCCGGCTGAGGAAATCGAAATAGGCCGCGCGCAAGGCACCTGACAGCATCTTGTCCCGAACCGGGCGGCCATTGACGAACAGATACTGCGCCACCGCCGCGCCACGGGAATAGGTCGGCAGGGCAGCGTAGCCATAAAGCCGGATACCTTCACGCGTGGCATCGATGCGCAGGGCGTTTTCGGCAAACTCACGGCCAATGACGCGGGCCAGACGGGCGTGCAGCGCATCAAACAGATCGCCATTCTCGCGGTCAGCACGGAACGTCACACGCCCCTCGCCGCCGCCTGAAACATCGCGAAGGGTAAACGTCACCGAAGGTTCCGCCATTGCCAGCCGTTTCACCGTATCGGTGATCGCCTGCCCCTCGGCCCGATCGGTGCGCATGAACTTCAACCGGGCGGGCGTGGCGTAGAACAGATCGCGCAGCTCAACCACCGTGCCCACGCGCAGGGCTGCAGGTTTCACCGCCTCCATCTTGCCGCCAGCCACGTGGATTTGAGCGGCCTCGGCACCGGGCGCTCGGCTGGTGATCGTCAAACGCCCTACAGCGCCGAGCGAGGGCAGAGCCTCGCCTCGGAACCCGAATGTATGGATGTTCAGCAGGTCCGACCCGTCAATTTTCGAGGTCGCATGCCGCGACAAGGCCAGCGGCAAATCCTGGGCGGAGATACCGCAGCCATCATCCGTGACCCGGATCAGGGTCTTGCCACCGTCCGAGATATCTATGGCCACCCGGCTGGCGCCAGCATCAATGGCATTCTCGACCAGTTCCTTCACAGCCGACGCCGGGCGTTCCACCACCTCGCCTGCTGCGATCCGATTGATCGCCGCATCGTCGAGTTGCCGAATAACCGGGCGAATGTCGCTGATATTGGGGCTTGCATGCGCCATACCACCACACCTAGCACAGGGCACTACGATTCCGCCACCGATTTTGGCATCGGTTTCGATTTGATTTTATACTTGGGAGAGGGGGCGTCCGGGCAGTTGCGGGCGGGTTCCAAATAAGGGGCCGCTTGTCCCCAACCACCCGGACGTTCTGAAGTGAGTGGTAGGTAACGAGATCTTACCGTCACGGGTACCATGCGCATTTTCAGAAGGCTCATTAAGAGTCACATTCTAACAATCTGGGCAGAGTCCAGCCGATGACCTGCAGAAAGCACTGGCAGGAAAGCGCCAATTCACGCAGACGTGTGCGCCCCAACCCTGACTCGGCAAGGGCCGAACATCGCGCTCAGCGCCAGAATCACACCCGACATTGTGGCAATCATACCGGCCGCGCTGACCGCATCCGCCGCGCCCAGCCAAAGCGGTCCGTAACCGGCCAGCACATATCCCGACACAGCAGAGATCACGGCGAACACAACGCTCCAGGCGACCTGAGCCTCAAGCCGGTTGGTCATCATCCGCGCCGCAGCGGGCGGGCAAATGAACATGGCGATCACTATGATCGAGCCGACCGCATCAAACGCCGCCACAGCAGCAATTGCAGCCACAATCACCAGCGCCAGACCCAATGCATTGGTGCGAATTCCCAAGGTGCGCGCAAAGCCTTCGTCGAAGGTTGAGATTTTCAGCGGGCGCCAGAACAGCCAGGTGAACAGCAGAACCCACAGCAATGTGATCGCGATCCGAGGCAGTTCAGGCGGCAAACCGGCCAGCGCTTCGACATCCCAAAGCGAGGACCAACCTGTGGCATCCAGCCAGATCAGGCTTTCCAGATTGCCATAGAGCGCGTGTTCCACGTCCAAATGCACGGTCGAAGTATCGGTCTGTTCCAGAAGCAGTACACCGCCTGCGAACATGGTGGTGAAGACAACGCCCATCGCTGCACCGGGTTCGATCTGACCCAACCGCCGGATCGCCTCGATCAGAACCACGGCCACAACTGCTGCGCCCGCCGCGCCCAGCATCATGGGCCAGGTTGAGATTGCGCCGGTGACCAAAAAGGCCACTACGATACCCGGCAACACGACATGGCTGATCGCATCACCGATCAGCGCCTGTTTGCGCAACACCAAAAAGTTGCCGGGCAGCGCGCAGGCAATGGCGGCAAAGGTGCCAATCAGCAAGGGCGTCAGGGACAAGGGAACGAATTCTTCACCACTCATGCCGGAACCTCCTGAGGGCCACCGATCTGGCGGTCGATCTCGGCAATCTGGTCGCGGGTCAGCACGGTTTCGATGTCCCGCAGCCCGTCATACAAGGCCGCCGTCGCTTCATGCGCCTGATCCGCGCGCAAAACTTCCCATCGCTTCTCATCGCGCAGCGCCTTGGCGGCGCGCGCCTTTCCGGCCTCGGTTGCCACCCCATCGGCGCGGACCAGATCGGCGCGGCGCAGCAGGCGCAGGGTCAGCGGCTCATATATCTTTTGATCTTGCGCCAAGGCCAGCAGCCCTTGCCGGATATGCACACGGCGCTGAAACCGCAGATGGCGCAGAACAGCGGCCAGAACACCTCGGATCGGCGCAAAGAACAGCGACAGGACAAAGAAACCAAAGCTGACCAGAACGATGATTGGCCCGGTGGGCAGGTTCGGCGCGGTGGCAGACAACGCGGCCCCGATGTAACCTGCCAGACCACCGGCCAGACCGGCAAGGATAACCACACGATCAGAGCGGTCGGACCAGAAACGCGCCGTAACAGGCGGGATGATCAGCAAGGCGACAATAAGGATCAGGCCAACGATCTTCAGCCCGACCACGGTGACGGCCATCACTAGCCCCATCATCGCCAGATCAGTCCGATGCACCGGCAGCCCCTGGGCCGTCGCATAATCCGGATCAAAGGCCACCATCGTCATCGGACGACGCAGGATCATGACCAGCACCAGGGTGGCCGCGCCACCAATCGCGATGATCATCGCATCCGCCCAGAGCATACCGGCGGTGGAGCCCAGCAGGAAACCTTCGAGCCCCGCCTGACGACCAACACCCATGGTCTGAATGACAGTCAGCAGGACGATGCCAAAGCCAAAAAATACTGACAGGACTGCACCAATCGCGGCATCTTCAGCCAGCCGCGTGTGGAGTGTTAGCCAGTTCATGCACAGAAGCCCAATCCAGGCCGAAACCGCCGATCCGGCCAGTAGGCCCAACAGATTGCGCCCATCCCCGCCGAACGCGACCAGCACCATGAAGGCAAGGCACACACCGGGCAGGGTTGCATGGCTGATCGCATCGCTGACCAGCGCGCGTTTGCGCAGAAAAAGAAAGGTGCCAGTGACACCCGCCGACACCCCCAGCAACGTCGCACCTATGGCAACCAGCGTGGCGTTATAGCCAAGCTGCAGGCTAAGCGCATCCCAAAGCATGTGTTACCCGACTGCGCGCGAAATCTGATCGATCTGCGCGGTGGCCAGACGCCCGCCATATGCGGATTGCAGAGTTTCAGCCGTGAACGCCTCGGACACCGAACCTTCGGCAATCTTACGGGTGTTGATCAGGAAGACATGGTCGAAATAGTCAGTGACGGTTGCCAGATCGTGATGCACGACGACCACGGTCTTGCCCGCCTCTTTCAGCGATTTCAGCACTGCGATGATGGCCTTTTCAGTGGCCGCATCGACCCCAGCAAAGGGTTCGTCCAACAGATACAGGTCGGCATCCTGCGCCAGAGCGCGAGCCAGAAATACCCGCTGCTGTTGTCCACCCGAAAGCTGGCCGATCTGGCGATCTGCGAAATCACGCATGCCAACGCGGTTCAGGCAATCCATCGCGCGGGCCATATGGCGCGCGCGAATCCGGCCCAACAGGCCCAGCTGCCGCGACAGACCCATCAGGACCACGTCGATCACGCGGGTCGGGAAATCCCAATCCACACTGGCACGCTGCGGCACATAGGCAATCCGGGCGCGCTGATCCTCCAGCGATTTCCCGAATACGGTTACCCGACCTGACAGAGGGTTCACGATCCCAAGCGCCGCTTTCAACAGGGTCGATTTCCCCGCGCCGTTCGGACCAATGATCGCTGTCATGGCACCGGGTTGAACGGTCATATCGACCGAGAACACAGCCGGTTTCTGACCATAAGAAACGGTCAGACCCCGCACAGCCAACGGGCTGGTTTCAACGCTCTGATCTTCGATCGAAACACCTTGAGAAGCGGCCAGTTCCAGCATCGTTTAGAACCCCGCCGACAGTTTGCCATTCAAGCCGCGCTCGGGCACGTTTGCGCCCAAAGCACCTGCGATCACGGTGATATTGTGGTCCAGCATTCCTACATACGTACCTTCATAGGTGCTATCGACACCCATCGCGTCCGAAAACAGCTCGCCCCCAACCGAAACCTCGTGCCCCTTGGCCGCAGCCCCTTCGATCAGTGCGCGCATCGAACGGTCAGAGACCGAGCTTTCCACGAAGACAGCGGTCAGTTGACGGTCGACCAAAGTATCGACGAGCTCTCCGATCCGGTTCAAGCCGGCTTCGGATTGAGTTGAGATCCCCTGAACGCCCATGACCTCATAACCATAGGCCGCCCCGAAATATCCAAAAGCATCATGGGCGGTCAGCAACACACGGCTTTCTTCCGGCACCGCTGTCAAAGATTGTTCTGCATAGGCTGTCAAAGCGTCCAACTCAGCCAGATGAGCCTTTGCATTTGCCGCGAATAAGTCCGCTGATTCAGGGCGAGCTTCGGTCAGCGTGGCCTGAATCTCGGTGACAACCTCGCCCCACAAGGCTGGGCTCATCCAGATATGCGGGTCATATTTGTCGGCATAGTCGTCATGGGCGCGCAGCTTAGACTTATCGACGCTTTCTGCCACTGCAACCACGGTTTGTTTGCGCGAAAGGTCTTCAAAGAAGTCCTCCATCTGCGCTTCCAGATACAGGCCATGCCACAGAACCAGATCCGCACGGGTCATCGCGACGATATCAGTGCGAGTCTGGCGATACGCATGCGGGTCAATGCCTGGACCCATCAGGCCCTTCACCTCAACTTGATCCCCACCAACCTGACGCACCGCATCTGCGATCATGCCGGTTGTTGCGACGATTTTGAGAGGGGCTTCCGCCCAAGCGGCAAGCGGTAGCGTTGCAGCAACAGCCAATGCGGCAAGGAGACGACGGCGAATCATATTCAGACCTCAGAACTCAGGCTCAGTTGAGATTGAATATGAGAACCATTCGCAACTAAGTCAATGCTATTGAGAATTATTCGCAACAAAATCCACATTATTTGTCCAAATGGTCAAATAATTCCGTGCCACGCGGTTCTGATGCCTTCCATTTAGCCTCAGCCCGTGCGATTTTGGCGCAAACCTCCCAAAGGACGTGACGATGGAAACGCAGAGCTCAGACAGCCCCGTGCGCACCGCGCATCTGCCGCAAGTGACCGAACCCCGCAACCCCGGTATGGACCTTGACTTGGACTGGGTGCGCGCCGTGCAGGTCAACACCTCAGCTGTTGAACGCCGCGCTACCACCCTGCCGGGTCGGCGGTCGGTGAAGAAAGACTATCAAGCCGCCTGGCTGCTGAAAGCGATCACGATGATCGACCTGACCACCCTGTCGGGTGACGATACTGTGGGACGGGTGCGCCGTTTGTGTGCCAAGGCGCGTCAGCCTGTTGCATCCGCCACCTTACAGGCGCTGGATATGCCTGCGATCACCACAGGCGCGGTTTGTGTGTATCACGACATGATCGAAACTGCCGTTGATGCACTAAAGGGCACCGGCATTCCTGTGGCCGCGGTCTCCACCGGCTTCCCTGCCGGCTTGTCCCCGTTTCACCTGCGTGTGGCCGAGATCGAAGAAAGCGTGAAGGCAGGTGCCGAAGAGATCGACATCGTCATCTCGCGCCGCCACGTGCTGTCGGGCGATTGGCAAGCATTGTACGACGAAATGAAAGCCTTCCGCGTCGCTTGCGGCGATGCCCACGTGAAGGCGATCCTGGCGACCGGAGAACTGGGCAGCCTGCGCAACGTCGCGCGCGCTTCATTGGTGTGCATGATGGCGGGGGCGGATTTCATCAAAACCTCGACCGGGAAGGAAAGCGTCAACGCCACCCTGCCCGTTTCTCTGGTGATGATCCGCGCGATCCGCGACTATTATGACCGCACGGGGTATAGGGTCGGCTACAAGCCTGCGGGTGGGATTTCCAAGGCCAAGGATGCCTTGGTCTATCTGTCACTGATCAAGGATGAACTGGGCGACCGCTGGCTGGAGCCGGACCTGTTCCGCTTTGGCGCATCTTCTCTGCTGGGCGATATCGAGCGGCAGTTGGAACATTATGTCACGGGCGCGTATTCCGCCGGCTATCGTCACTCCATGGGCTGAGGACAAAACAATGACAGTCAAAGAGATTTTCGAAACCATGGATTACGGCCCTGCCCCCGAAAGCGCTGCCGAGGCACTGGCCTGGCTGGTCGATCAGGGCGACAAGTTCGGCCACTACATCGACGGGGCCTTTACCAAACCCGGCAAGGGGTTCGACAGCCGCAACCCTGCGACCGGAGAGGTTCTGGCCAAGCTGACTCAGGCCAAGCAAGCTGATGTGGACGCTGCCGTCGCCGCTGCCCGCAAGGCGCAACCCAGGTGGGAGAAACTGGGTGGCGCGGGTCGTGCGCGGTATCTCTATGCCATTGCACGTCTGTTGCAGAAGCATTCCCGCCTCTTTGCCGTGCTGGAGAGCATGGATAACGGCAAGCCGATCCGTGAATCGCGTGACATCGACATCCCTCTGGCGCTACGCCATTTCTACTATCACGCCGGTATGGCGCAATTGATGGAGAGCGAGCTGCCCGATGCTGAGGCCTTGGGCGTGTGTGGCCAGATCATCCCGTGGAACTTCCCGCTGCTGATGCTGGCCTGGAAAATCGCGCCCGCGCTGGCGATGGGGAATACGGTGGTTCTAAAACCGGCCGAATATACCTCGCTGACCGCACTTCTATTCGCTGATATCTGTTCACAGGCCGGGCTACCCAAAGGCGTCGTCAATATCGTGACCGGAGACGGCGCGGTGGGTGAGATGATCGTGAACGCGGACGTGGACAAGATCGCGTTTACCGGCTCGACCGTTGTGGGGCGGCGTATCCGCGAGGCGACTGCGGGTTCGGGTAAGGAGCTGACCTTGGAGCTGGGCGGCAAGTCCGCTTACATCGTATTCGACGACGCCGATATTGATTCAGCCATCGAAGGTCTGGTCGATGCGATCTGGTTCAATCAGGGACAGGTTTGCTGTGCAGGGTCCCGCCTGCTGGTGCAAGAGGGCATTGCCGACCGTTTCCACGACAAGCTGCGCGCCCGGATGGACGGCTTGCGCATCGGTGATCCGCTGGACAAATGCATCGACGTCGGCGCGGTCGTGGACCCGGTTCAGCTGCAGACCATCAAATCCATGGTCGACAGCAACACCGCAGGCCATGTTCACCACGCCGCCTGTGAGTTGCCGGAAAACGGCTGCTACTACCCTCCGACACTGATCTCGGGTCTCGAAACTTCGGACCCGCTGATGCAGGAGGAAATCTTCGGCCCGGTACTGGTCTCGTCCACTTTCCGCACGCCGGAAGAGGCGGTCGAGCTGGCCAACAACACGCGTTACGGTCTGGCCGCAACGGTCTGGACCGAGAATGTGAACCTCGCGCTGGATATCGCGCCCAAGCTGGTTGCGGGCGTGGTCTGGGTGAACGCCACCAACCTGTTCGACGCTGCCGCAGGCTTTGGCGGCGTACGCGAAAGCGGTTTTGGACGGGAAGGTGGCTGGGAGGGGCTGACGGCCTATACCAAATCCAAAGGCAAGGCTAAGCCGCTGGCCAAGGTCGAAGCGACCATGGGCGAAGGGGCTCCGGTCGATCCCATCGACCGCACCGCCAAGATGTATATCGGCGGCAAGCAAGCGCGGCCTGACAGCGGCTATTCGAAACCCGTTTGGGGCAAATCCGGGCTGCTGGGCCATGTGGGTCTGGCTAATCGCAAGGACGTGCGCAACGCGGTTGAGGCTGCGGCGGGCGCCAAAGGCTGGTCCAAGACCACCGGCCACCTGCGCGCGCAGATCCTGTATTACATCGGCGAGAACCTGTCGGCCCGCGCAGGTGAGTTCGCCGCCCGTATCGACGCCATGACCGGCAAGAAGGATGGCGCGAAAGAGGTCGAAGCCTCGATCCAGCGCTTGTTCACCGCTGCTGCCTGGGCCGACAAATACGACGGTCAGGTGCATGGCGTACCGATCCGGGGCGTGGCCATCGCCATGAAAGAACCCGTTGGCGTGATCGGCGCGCTCTGCGCGGATGAGGCCCCGCTGCTGGGCCTAGTCTCGACCATGGCCCCGGCGATTGCGATGGGCAACCGGGTGGTGCTGGCGGCGTCTGAGCCCTACCCGCTGGCGGCGACGGATTTCTATCAGATCCTCGAAACCTCGGACGTGCCCGCCGGTGTGGTCAACATCCTGACCGGCAGCCACGCGGAACTGGCGAAACCGCTCGCCTCGCATCTGAACGTAGACGCGGTCTGGTCGTTCTCATCCACCGAACTGTCAAAAGAGATCGAAGCCGTCTCAGCCGGGAACCTGAAACGGACCTGGGTCAATAACGCGACGGCAATCGATTGGAGCGTGGACCATTCCCGCCGCTTCCTGCAAGCTGCGACCGAAGTCAAAAACATCTGGGTGCCCTACGGAGAGTAGGGCTCCCGACCATGGGAGGCCCATATGGATTTTTCAGGAAAAACCGTCATCGTCATTGGCGGAACCAGCGGTATCAATCGTGGTATTGCCGAGGCCTTTGCAGCCTCGGGCGCGAAACTTGCAGTGGCCAGCCGGTCGCAGGAAAAAGTGGATGATACCGTTGCAGCTCTGAAAGAAGCGGGCGCTGAGCAGGCCATCGGAGTAGCCTTTGATGTGCGCGATCCCGAGGCCGTTGCAGAAGGTCTGAAACAGTTCCACGAAGCGTTCGGTGATTTCGACGTTCTGGTTTCCGGTGCAGCAGGCAACTTTCCTGCGTTGGCGGCTGAGATGTCGGTCAACGCTTTCAAAACCGTGATCGATATCGACCTGATGGGCACAATCCACGTGATGAAAGGGGCCTACCCCTACCTCAAACGTCCCGGTGCAAGCATCATCAACATCTCAGCCCCACAATCCTACCTGCCCTACGAAGGCCAATCCCATGTCTGCGCCGCCAAAGCCGGGGTCGATCAGATCACGCGCACGCTGTCGATGGAGTGGGGGATCGAAGGGATCCGGGTGAACTCGGTCGTGCCCGGCTTCATTGAAGGAACCGAGGGCGCGAAACGTCTCACGCCTTCGGAAGGCGCCCATGAAGAAATACGCAAGGACATCCCATTGGGCCGCTGGGGGCAGCCGCAGGATGTGGCCAATGCCTGCCTGTTCCTCAGCTCGGACCTCGCCAGTTACATTAGTGGAACGGTTATGGCCGTGGACGGCGCACTCTATCAGCGCGGCTCGGGAAAGTTCGGGCAGATGATGGGGAGTATGCTGCGCGCGCAGGCAAAAGCACGGACATAATCGTTAATAGCTTGTGAAGCTGTTCATATACAGCATCCAGTTTTGAAGACAGCCTTTGGCCTATCACATCGCAAGGGTGGGCCTGAAGATGCTAACACTGCCGACGGACGTCACAGACATTGCACAGCTGATCGTTATGATCGGCGTATTTGGTGCCGGGCTCTACATTCTCAACTACTTTCTGTTGCAAATGGGGATCGTGCGCGGGTCAGGCGTTCTGTATCCCGTTCTGGTCATCGTTGCGGCAAGTTGCGTGCTGATCAGCATGGCGGAAGAGTTCAATCTGGCAGGATCAATTATCCAACTGGCTTACATCCTGATCTCGGTGCTGGGTCTGTTGCGCGGATATCTCTCACACCATCTGGTGCGTTTTTCCGAACCCGAGCAGCAGTTTGTTGACAACTACCTTGAAACGCTCAAACCCCATCACGCGCGCAAGCTGCTGAATACCGCAAAGCTTATCACATTCGAACCCGGCGTTACCTTGATCGAGGAAGGCATGACCAGTGACTTTCTCGCTTATGTCCTGTCAGGCCGAACCACGATCCTGAAGAACAGTCAGGTGATTAATCAATGCGGCCCAGATCAGATATTGGGAGAGTTGACCTTCGGCATCGGTCTGCCCGCAACAGCCACGGTGCGCACCGATGAGCCGACCGTCTGCCTGGTCTTTGACAGCCAGCGTCTGGCCCGGGTGTTGCGGCGCAACCGCCAGATCGACGATGCGCTCAAGGCCGCGCATTTCCGGCATGCGCGCCAGAAACTGCTGAGCAGCAACAATCACACGGTCAAGGCGCGCACGATGTTGGCGGCGGCGGCCTGAACGTTATCCGTCCAGACCTACCGGCTGACCCACGACGGTGAAATGCAAGCCTTCTGGGTCTAGCAACTCGCTCGCAACTCGGTTTACATCCTCCAGTGTCACGGCATTCACCTGATCATTGCGGGTTGCGATATAGTCGATGGGCAGACCTTCCATCTGCATTCCAACCATGATCCCGGCGATCTGACCATTGCCGTCAAAGCGCAGAGGATAAGCCCCCGTCAGATAGGTCTTGGCATCGTCCAGTTCTTTCTGGGTTACGCCCTCATCCGCCGCACGCGCCCATTCGCTGCGAATAACCTCAACCGCTTCGGCGATGCGATCATTGGACGATGAGACCGACCCGATATAGACCGAGGCCAAATCCTTGGGCACAAGATAGGTGCCGACACCGTAGGTCAGGCCGCGCTTTTCGCGCACCTCCTGCATCAGGCGGCTTTCAAACCCGCCGCCGCCAAGGATGTGGTTCAGGATATAGGCCGCGAAGAAATCCGGATCGTCCCGGTCGATACCTTTCTGGGCAAACAAGGCAACCGATTGCGGCGTGTCAAAGTCGACAACGGTGACCCCGCCTTCGATCGACACTTCTGCCTTGCCCGGAATTGGCTTTGTGCTGTCAGGCAGATCAGCCAGCAATTTGTCCAGAAGCACGCCCAGTTCTTCGGCCGTGATGTCGCCCACCGCACCGACATAGAGCCGGTCTTTGGCGAAGACATTGTCATACGCCTCGACCACGTCATCGCGAGTCAGGGCCGATACGCTATCAATGGTACCTTTGCCTTCGGACCCATAGGGATGATCGCCATAGGCCATGGCCGAAAAGCTAAGGCCAGCAATGTCATTGGGGTCGTTGGCATCTGATTTGAGTCCAGATAGGATTTGCGCCTTCACCCGCTCGACTGCGTCCTGATCGAACCTGGGTTCGTGAATCGTGGTGCGCAGAAGATCCGTCACCTCATCGCGATTCTCGGTCAGAAAGCGCGCCGAGATCGAGACAGTGTCATCGCTCGCGTTGTAACTGAATGACGCAGCCAGCGCTTCGAGTTCACGAGCATAGCTGCGAGCATCCATGTCGCCCGCGCCTTCTTCGATCAAACCGCTCATCAGATAGACCGCACCGCGTTTTTCGGGGTCATCCAGTGATGTCCCGCCACGGAACCGCAATTCCAGCGCAGTGAACGGGATCGCGTGATCCTCGACCAGCCAGGCGGTGATACCGCCGGGCGATGTCACCTCTTTGATCTCAATCTCTGCCCATGCTGGCAATGCGACCAGAAGGGCGATCAGAGTTGTAAAAAGCCGTTTCATTGCGTCACCTCATCGTCGCGCATCAGCCAGCCGGTCACCGAGGTCTCGCGTTGCAGAACATCGCGCGCGGCCGCAATGATCTGATCACCCGTAACCTCCTGCAGAATGTCGGGCCAGGCCTGTACGTCTTCGACCGTCAGACCGCTGGCCAAGGCACGACCGTAGCGGTTGCCGATCCCATCCACATTATCACGGGCATAGATCTGCGAGGCGCGCAGCTGCATCTTGATCCGGTCCAGATCCTCTTGGTTCACGCCTTCAGCGATGAAGTCTGCTACGGCCTGATCCATAGCATCTTCGGCCTCTTGCAACGTTACACCTTGCGCTGGGACAACCAGCAGATCAAAGGTCGTGTCATCCAGCGATACGCCGCGATAGAATGCACCGGTATAGACGGCGATCTGCTGATCGAATTGCAGTTCTTCATTCAAATAAGATGTGGTGCTGCCCCCCAACAACTCGGCCAGCAGGAACAGGGCGGCGGCCTTCTCCTGTTCGCCCGGGTCACGTTCGGGCGCCAGATAGGTGCGATGCACATAGGGTTGCGCCACGCGCGGGTCCTTGTAGGTCAGGCGACGCTCCGCTGTCTGCGGAGGTTCCTGTGGGCGCACGCGCTCGGCAATCTCGGGATTTGACGGGATGACGCCATAATACTGATCGGCCAGCGCGCGCACCTCTTCAGGATCCACATCCCCGGTGACAACAAGGATAGCGTTGTTAGGTGCGTAGTGGTCCGCGTAGAAGGACAGGGCGTCGTCCATGTCCAGCGCCTCCATCTCATGCATCCAGCCGATGATCGGCACGCCGTAGCCATGGTTGAGATACTGTGCTGCGCTCAGCTGTTCGCCAAATAAGGCACGTGGGTTGTTCTCCGTGCGCTGGTTCCGCTCTTCCAAAATCACGCCGCGTTCAGCGGTGATGTCATTTTCGGTCAGGCGCAGATTGCGCATCCGGTCGGATTCCATCTGCATCATCAGCTCGAGCCGATCCGCAGCGACGCGCTGGAAATAGGCGGTGTAGTCGTAGGAGGTGAAGGCGTTGTCATCGCCGCCATTGGCTGCAACGGTCGCTGAAAACTCCCCCTGTTTCAGGGTGTCCGTTCCTTTGAACATCAGATGTTCCAGGAAATGCGCGATACCTGATACACCCGCAGGCTCATCCGCCGACCCCGCCCGATACCAGACCATATGCTGCACGACAGGCGCGCGGTGGTCTTCGACCACGACCACTTCCATTCCGTTATCAAGCGTAAATGTCGTGACCGCTTCTTGACCATCCTCGGCAAAAACCGGGGTCGCGGCAATCAGGGCGGCAGAAAGTGCCAAGGCCCGAACCATGGGGCATCCTCCGTTTCGTTATGAGCATAAACTACGGTGGTGCGCGGCAGGTTCAAGTCAGATGACAAAAAGTGAAAATTTATTCATCTGGCGGTGACGAGGGCGTTTCGAGCCCGGCACGGCGGGCAGCTTCCGTCTGCGCAAAGGGATCCAACGCCTGACGTTCATAGACCTGCTGATAGCGATCCACCGGGAACAGGCGCAGGCCGGTCCACCGGCCACGGCGCTGGCGGAACTCATCGTCTTCGGCCTGAACGATCTGGCGCGTGTTCGCCGGCACACCATAGCGGCTAGACGCGGTCACCAGCGCGGAATCCGAGGCCGGGATCGCCCCGTTCGGATTCGTCGCTGCCGGGTTACCGCCCAGTGCAAGAACCGCATCTGCCTTGGGATTCGGATCTGTCAGATTACTACCACCCGGGGTTGGGGCGGGCAGAAATGCATAATCCTTGGGTTCTGTCAGCGGTTTAACCGGTAGCACCGAGAACTCATCGGGGCCATCCCCAGGAGGCGTCAGTTCGCGCAAACCGGGGTTCGAGCACGCAGCAACCGCAGCGGAAAAGATCAAAACATAGGGTGCGCGCGACAACCGCATCAGAGTCTCCAACCAGTTTCGGACGTTTTATCGCATATCCTTCGGCGCGTCACGAGGGCTTTTTCCCATCAAACAGAACAAGCCCAATGGCCCCTGCAAAGACAAAAACATCCGCCAGATTAAACACATACGGGTTGTTGATACCGCAGCATGACATGTTGAGGAAATCCAGTACAAAACCATAAAGCACCCGGTCGACCACATTGCCCAGCGCTCCGCCGATCAATAAACCGCCGCAGATCAGCATCAGTTTGGACGGTGTTGAACGGCGCAGCCAGATAAAGACGGCGACACAAATCGCAACGGAAATCGCGACCAGAACCCAGCGTGCGGCATCAGAATTGCCCTGAAACAGGCCGAAGTTGATACCGCGGTTTTCACCGTATTTGAACACGACCAAAGGTGGCAAAACGTCGATACCGCCGGGCTGATCCGCAACGCGCATGACCCGAACGACCAGATATTTGCTGATCTGGTCGATCAGAATGGCCACCAGCGCAGCCCAATAGAGCAGCCGATACGACATCAGTGCCGGAAGTGCCGCATGCCGGTGAAGACCATCGCGAGACCGGCCTCATCCGCCGCTGCGATCACCTCATCATCGCGCATTGAGCCGCCTGGTTGGATCACGCAGGTAGCACCGGCCTGCGCCGCTTCCATCAAACCGTCGGGGAAGGGGAAGAACGCGTCCGACGCCACGGCCGAGCCGATGGTCAGCGGTTCGGCCAAGCCTAGCGCGTCGGCCATGCGTTCGGCCTTTTTGGCTGCAATGAGCGCCGAGTCCACACGGCTCATCTGCCCTGCGCCGACGCCTACGGTTGCACCGTCTTTGACGTAGACGATGGCGTTGGATTTGACGTGCTTGGCGACTTTCCATGCAAATAACAAATCGCGCATTTGTTCATCGGTCGGGGCCTTCTTGGTGACCACTTTCAGGTCATCCATGCCAACAAAGCCATTATCCTTGTCCTGAACCAGCAGGCCGCCAGCCACCTGACGCACGGTTTTGCCGCCAGCGGTCACGTCCGGCAGACCTTCGGTGGTCAGCAAGCGCAGGTTCTTCTTGGCCGCAAAGATCGCTTTGGCCTCATCTGACGCACCCGGCGCGATCACCACCTCGGTGAAGATGCCCGTAATCTCTTGCGCGGTTTCTGCGTCCAACGGCTGGTTCAGCGCCACGATGCCGCCAAAGGCTGAGGTCCGATCGCAATCGAAGGCCGATTTGTAAGCCTCCAGCAAGGTCTCACCTGTCGCAACACCACAGGGGTTGGCGTGCTTGATGATGGCACAGGCCGCGCCCTGTGCCGGATCAAACTCCGCCACCAACTCAAACGCCGCGTCAGTGTCGTTGATGTTGTTATAGCTCAGTTCCTTGCCCTGATGCTGAACAGCTGTCGCCACACCAGGACGGTTCGTCCCATCGGTATAGAACGCTGCCTGCTGATGGCTGTTTTCGCCATAGCGCAGGGTCTGTTTCAGTTCGCCGGCAAAGGCACGGCGTTTCGGCGCCTCAAGCTGCAAGGCATCCGCCATCCAGTTCGACACAGCCGTGTCATAGGCCGCCGTGCGGGCATAGGCCTTTTGCGCCAGCCACTGGCGGAAGCCATATGACGTCTTGCCATAGTTCTCTTCCAACTGATCCAGCAGGGAAGAGTAATCTTCGACATCCACAACAACATTCACAAAGGCATGGTTCTTCGAGGCTGCGCGGATCATCGCAGGCCCGCCAATGTCGATATTCTCGATGCATTCATCATAGCCCGCACCTTTGGCAACGGTCGCTTCGAACGGGTAGAGGTTCACGACCAGCAGGTCGATTGCACCAATACCATGCTCGTCCATCGCGGCGACATGGGTGTCGTTGTCACGCAGGGCCAGCAGCCCGCCGTGCACCATCGGGTGCAAGGTCTTGACGCGGCCATCCATCATCTCGGGGAAGCCGGTCACATCGCTGACATCCCGAACCTCAAGCCCCGCATTACGCAGCGCTTTGGCAGTACCACCGGTCGACAACAGCTCGACCCCGCGCTCGGCCAGTGCCTTTCCCAGTTCGATCAGTCCGGTCTTGTCGGAAACGGAAAACAACGCGCGGCGCACGGGGTGAAGATCAGTCATGGGTCCAAAGGTCCTTTTGGCGTCAGTCGAATTCTGGCTCGTCCCGGTGCAGGTCACGCACGGCATAGGCAGTATCCTGCGCCTTGCTTAACGTCCACTGGATGCGCGTCGCATACTCCATTGCGCGGCCAGATAGAACGATCTGTTTTGTCGCGCGGGGCTTTAGGCGCCCTTTTTCAAGGTAAACGCTTGGCTGGACGTCTAATTTTCCCACGCCATCGTGGCGGAAAACCCAGATCTCACCGCTTTTGAGCGCCATCGACACCGCCGCCCCGCCCAGATCAACGGCCGTATCGACATCCGGATGCAGGTGAAAACGAATGTCAAAAGGGATGCCCGACAGGCCCGAGGCATCCATCGCCTTGTCAAACTGCCGCTTGGCTTTGTCGGTTGCGGTCAGAAGGATATCCTCGACAGTCAATTTGCGTCCGTCAAAACGCAACTCGAATGTGCGTGCATGGGTCAGGCCAAACACTTTGGCGTAACCGTCATGCCCGGACATAAAGCGAATGCCTTCGATCGCGTCCTCAAAATCAAATGGAACACCGCGCGGCGCATCGACAAGCGCCTGCTGCTCACTACCTTGAACCGGCTGGGCCAGCCGGGCGCTGGAATAGCCATCAAGGCACAAAGTGGAATGAGACGGCGTTGCCCGGCCTGCCCGCCGCCAATCCAGCCCGAAACTGGCCCCGGACCCGCAATTGACGATCAGAGGACGACGGCCCGACGTTAGTTCAAATGCCAAGGTCGAGGCATGCGCGTTGAACGAGGCCGCACCCGAGGGCGGCGGGCTGGCATCGACAACAACCGTGGTCCGACCGGCAGAGAGGCAAGAATACCCCATCGGCAACTCGGTCGCCGCTTTGTGTTTGACCCCGCTTTGGGCCAGCGCCTGTTCCAAGCGTCCCTCGACCCCGCGACCACCACCATGGAACCGGGCCAAAGCCCCATCCGCGTGGCGCAAACTGCGCAAGGTAGGTGCAATCCGCTTAATCGCGTTGGCCTGCGCCACGGGTGTGCCGCGGCCCACATCGTTCAGGGCGGCGGCGGTCCAGCTGAGCAAGGTGAAAACCTCCAGCAACTCCTCGGGGTTGCGGGTTGGGATACCACCTTGTGCATCCACCTGTCGTTCGCATTCCCGCGCCAAGGCACGGACCGCGGGGTCGGCCATCGCCTCCAGCCCCTCAAGGGCAAGGCCCGATTGCACCAGTCCGGCCAATGCTTCGAACCGCGGCAGGCCCGGCGTAGCCGCATGCCAACGCTTAGACAGGAACCAAGTTTGCTGGGCCAGAGACCGAAAGAAAAGCTTGCTTTGGGCATCATCGACGCCGCGCAGCAAGAACAGCGCGTGGTTGATCCAGCGCATGACCCGTCGGCCCGTCAGATCGGGCACCCATCCGGGCCCGCGACCGCGCCCATGGGCCGCGATCCAGCCCCAGACCCAGCGCTGCGCCTTTTCCCGCGCGCGACTGTCTCCAACCGCAGCCAGATCATCCAGCCAGGCAAAGCCGTGGCGTTCATCATCGAAACCCACACTGGGGGCCGCGACCTCCCACAAACCAGTGTCTTGCGCCTCGACCAGATAGCCGGAGAACAGCAGGTTTCCGGCGACCAGCTGACGCCCCCGCGCATAAGACCCAACGGTGCGCGGTTCAGGCTGTGAAACAAACCCGGTCACCGCCCGCTGTCTTTGACTTAGACGCGCATAAAACCGGTTCTGAAACCGCATCCACCGGCTGGTCATGGTGTCCGTTTCTGACATGACGCGTTTTACTCTGCCCCTTGCGCTCTGCTGGCGCTTGCGACCCAACGATAGACCGGGCTGATCGTCAAGTCATCGAAAAGCGTGACCTCAGGCGGATTTACTCAAGCAAGCGATGTAGAACCCATCCATGCCGCCCCGATCCGCCCAATAATCCGGCCGCAGGCGCAAGCCGCCTTCTTCGGTGATCCAGTTATCGTCCACGCCCGGCAGGTTCAGCGCCAAGCGATCCCCTACCATATCCGGATGGCTTTCCAGCGCCTCTTCGATCTGCACCTCGCCTTCGTCTGGCAACAAAGAACAGGTGCAATAAACCAACCGCCCGCCGGGTTTTAGCAGACCCCAGGCATGAGCCAGCATCTGCGCCTGAAGATCGATCAGACCGCCGAATTCGGACCCGTCCTTGGCAAAAGGCAGATCGGGATGCCTGCGGATTGTGCCCGTGGCCGAACAGGGCGCATCCAGAAGGATCGCGTCATATTGGCCCTGATGTTCGAGCGCGTCGCCGACAACAACCGTTGCAGTCAAGCCGGTCCGTGCGAGGTTCTCTCGTACCCGCTCCATACGCGCCTCTGAGATATCCAGCGCCGTAACATCCACACCGGCAGCGGCCAGTTGCATCGTCTTCCCGCCCGGCGCGGCGCAGAGGTCCAGCACCTGTTCACCCGGCTTCGGGGACAGAACGCGCACCGGCAGAGCAGCCGCCGCATCCTGCACCCACCAATCCCCGGCCTTATATCCAGGCAAGGTCGAAACCTGACCTGCATCTTTGATACGCACCGACCCGGTTGGCAGCGTTTCATCCGACGGGGCAGATGCCCTCGGCTTCACGGTCAAATCCAGCGGAGCCCCGGCAAAATGGGCCTGTTCCATGCCAATAACAGCATCCGCGCCCCATGCGGCAATCAGGGGATCGCGCAACCACTCGGGCAGACGCGGGACACGCATCTTGGGCCAGGCCTCGGGCCCTTCGGCAGCGACCTTGCGTAGAACCGCGTTCACCAAACCCTTCAGGCGGCCGTGCTTGCGTGACCGGCTGACGATCTCGACCATGGAATTCACCACCCCATGTGCAGCTTCGCCATTGCACAGCTCGACCGCTCCAAGACGCAAAGCGTTATGAACCGTCAGCGTAGGTGTTCGGTTCAGATGGTTGTCGAGCAGCCGGTCGGCGCGCTCCAGCCCACGCAGCGTTTCAACGGCCAGGCGCTGCGCACGCGCGCGATCCTCGGGGCCCAGCCGGTCCAGCGCACCTGCGGCCAGGCACTCGGACAGCAACCTGCCCTCACCCAGCACCTGATCCAACAGATAGATTGCGCTGCGCCGTGCTGCTGTTGCGCTGTTTGACATGATCCCGCCTTCATATGATCTGCGCCCGCATTGCCATTGGCGGACGCGGGCGTATATCAAGGCTGTGCCCGGAAAGGAACCCGATGTCATGAGTGACGACCGCAAAGACCTGCCCCCCGCTGCTCAGCGCGCGCTGGCCGAAGCGGAAGAACGCCGCCGTAAGGCCGAAGCGAAAGCACAGGCATTGCCCAAAGAACTGGGCGGTCGTGACGGGCCGGACCCCGCCCGCTATGGCGATTGGGAGAAAAAGGGCATCGCCATCGATTTCTAGGCAATCAGCCGCGCATCGCCTGCAGAAAATCCTCGATCAACGCGCGCTGTTGCTTGGATTTCGCACGCTCCTCGGGCCATGTCAGCCAATAGCAATCCTTGGTCCGCAATTCCGGAAAATCGAGCCTGCGCAATCGCCCCGACTGCAAATCCGCTTGCGCCAAAGGCACCGAGCCCAGAGCAACGCCCAACCCCTGGCGGGCTGCGGAAATGGCATGTTCCATCGAATCAAAGCTCACCTTTGCTGGAGGCAAATCCACCACCCCCGTTTTATTCGCCCAATCCCGCCAGCCCGGGCGTTCACCGCGCAGATCAATCAGCGGCGCGCCCCAGTCCACACCGGGTGCAGCCATTGGCACCAGAACCTCAGGCGCGATCAGCGCAGCATCGCGCCCTGGCCACGCCCCACGCCCATAGCGGATTTGCAGCCACGTGCGCTCCTCATCCAAGGACGAGCGGCGCGCAACAGAATCCGTCATCACCCGCACCTTAGGGCGTATGTCCTGAAACCGATCCAGACTGGGCAGAACAAGCGCATGAATGCTCGACGACAACCCGGCCACGCGCAGCTCGCGCGGGGATTTACCAAACAAATCCTCGGTATTGCGTTCCAGCGCCTGCAAACTGTCCTGTACCAAAGGCAGATAGCTTTCGCCCTCGACCGTCAGTGAAACGCCCCGCGCTTCACGCACGAACAAGGAGCGGCCCAGCCAGGATTCGAGGTTGGCAATCCGCTGACTGACCGCCGCCTGGGTCAGCCCGAACTCCTTGGCCGCCGCTGAAAACCCGCCCAGCCGGCCCGCAGCTTCGAATACGCGCAACCAGTCCAAGGGCGGCAATCCGATCTTTTTCTTAGCCATAAGTTTTTCCAAGCCTCAGCCGAAAGAAGGATTAATTGTCGTAATGCCATGAACATCGTATCTGCTCAACCAAAGCTAGCGCCGAACAGGAGGCCCCCCATGCTGCGCACCGCCACTCACACCGCCTCTATCGTTACTGTTGTGTTCGACAGCGGAGCCGAGGCTCGCTTTCACGCCATCTGGCTGCGCGACAACGCGCTGGACCCGGACACCCGTGCCCCCGGCAACGGCCAGCGCCTGATCACCATCGGCGACATTCCCGCTGATGTTTCGGTCAGCGCCGCACAGGTTGTTGCGGGCGATCTGCAGGTCACGTTCCAGCCCGAAGACAAGACGGTTACCTTCCCCTCCGACTGGCTGGCTGAACATTGCTATGACCGCGATCACGATGCTGCACTGGGCCGTGTCGCGCCCGGCATTACCACCTGGGAACGTGGCATTGATGCGCCCAGCGGCGACTGGTCCGAGGTTCACGCCACCCCCGCAGCCAAGCGCAACTGGCTGGCAGCGGTGGCCGAATACGGCTTTGCCAAGCTGACCGGCGGCCCGACCGAGGCGGAATCGCTGCTGAAAGTGGCTGATCTGTTCGGCTATGTGCGCGAAACCAACTATGGCCCTTATTTTGAGGTCCGGACCGAGGTGAACCCGACAAACCTCGCCTATACCGGGCTGGGTTTGCAGGCGCATACCGACAACCCCTACCGTGACCCGGTGCCAACGCTGCAGATCCTCTACTGTCTGGAAAACTCGGCCGAAGGTGGCGACTCCATCGTGGTCGACGGGTTCCGCGCGGCTGAAAAGCTGCGCAATCAGAACCCCGAAGGCTTTGCCCTGCTGGCAGGTCACCCAGCCCGGTTTGAATACAAAGGCTCTGACGGGGTCTGCCTGCGGTCACGCCGCCCGATGATCGAACTCTCCCCGGATGGTGAGTTGATTGGCATCCGCTTCAACAACCGCTCCTCGGCCCCGTTTGTTGACGTGCCATTTGACAAGATGGAGGCCTACTACGCTGCTTACCGCCAACTGGCCGAAATCATCGATGACCCGGCGATGGGCGTGGCGTTCAAGCTGGAACCGGGTGAAAGCTTCATCGTCGACAACACCCGCGTGCTGCACGCGCGGCTTGGCTATTCCGGTGCAGGATCGCGCTGGTTACAAGGGTGCTATGCCGACAAGGACGGCTTGCTGTCGACCTTGGCCGCGATGGAAATGGCACAGCCGGAGGCCGCGGAATGAAGCCGGATTTCACGACCCTGAACCGGGACAATATCGTGGCCTTCATTGGGGACATCTTTGAACGTCGCGGAGATGAGGAGTATCTGGGTGAGCCCGTCACCATGGCCGAGCACATGTTACAGGGCGCCACGATTGCCGAACAAAACGGAATGGCAGAAGAGATCATCGTGGGCGCGTTGCTGCACGATATCGGCCATTTCACGTCAGAGTTCGGCACCTATCACCCCGACGACACCGAAGACCGGCACCACGAGGATGCCGGAGCCGAGGTGCTGGAGCAGTTCTTCCCCTCGGTCATCACCGATTGCTGCCGCTATCACGTGGCAGCCAAGCGGTATCTCTGCGCCACCAAGCCGGAATACTTCAACCGGCTGTCAGCCGCGTCCATCCATACGCTTGAACTGCAAGGCGGCCCGATGAGCACCGAGGAAGTGGCAGAATTCGAGGCCAATCCGAACTTGAAAGAGATCATTCAGGTTCGTTACCTCGACGAAGCAGGTAAGCGCGCGGATATGGATACACCCGATTTCGCCCATTTCGCGCCGATGGTGCAGCGCATGGTCGATCGTTATCTGAAGACCGATTGACGCAATCATAAGCGACCACCGAGGGCAACAAACACTTGTCCTCACTGGCGCTGCGCAGGGCTACAGGCCCAGAACATCCACCATGTCATACTGACCCGGCGATTTGCCCTGCCCCCACAGCGCGGCTTTCAATGCGCCTCTGGCAAAGATTGCGCGGTCGGTGGCCAGATGGCGCAGAACAATGCGCTCGCCCGGCGCGGCAAACAGCACGTCATGTTCGCCCACGATGTCACCACCACGAATGGCGTGGAACCCGATATCACCGCGTTTGCGCGCGCCGGTGATACCGTCGCGGCCCCGATCCGAGACATCAGCCAGCGTGACTCCGCGCCCTGCGGCGGCGGCTTCACCCAGCATCAGCGCGGTGCCCGAGGGCGCATCGACCTTGTGGTGGTGGTGGCCTTCGATCACCTCGATATCGAAATCTTCATCCAGCGCGGCGGCGACTTTTTTGGTCAGTTGCACCAGCAGGTTGACGCCGAGGCTCATGTTGCCCGCCCGCACGATGACCGCATGGCGCGAGGCAGGTTCCAGCGCGGCAATCTGTTCGTCGCTCATGCCGGTGGTACCGATCACGTGGACACAGCGCGCCTGTGCCGCCAATGCTGCGAATTCCAACGTCGCCTCGGGCGCGGTGAAATCGATCACGGCCTGCGCCTGCGCAAAGGCTTCCAACGGGTCATCAGTGACCGTGACACCCAGCGCGGGGCCGCCCATGGCCTCACCCACATCCTGACCGATCCAATCATGGCCCGTACGCTCGACCACACCGACCAGACGCGCCTGATCGCTGTCGGTCACGGTCTTGATCAGCATCTGCCCCATACGGCCCGAAGCCCCTGTGATAACGATCCCCGGAATATGGGTCATTGCTTTGTTCCCTTGTTGCAGTCGGCTCAAAGCCTCCTACCCGGTTCGCGCCCGCTTGGCAAAGCCCTGCTTTGCGCTTAGATCGGGGTTTATGGCAAAGAACAAATTCCACGATGGCCCCGGCCCGTCCCAACGACAGCTGCGCGTCGGCGAACTGATCCGCCGCACCCTGTCCGAGGTTCTGGCGCGCGGAGATGTCCACGACCCGGACCTGAACCGCATGTCGATCACTGTGGGTGAGGTGCGCACCTCACCCGATCTGAAGATCGCCACCGCCTATGTGCTTCCACTCGGCGGCAAGGGGCAGGAGGACGTGATCGAACTGCTCGCCCGTAACAAAGGTGAACTGCGGCGCGTGATCGGTAAGAAACTGAACCTGAAATTTTCGCCCGATCTGCGATTCCGTCTGGATGATACGTTTGACCGTCTGGACGACACCCGTCGCATGTTCGAACAGGACGCGGTGCGCCGCGATCTGGACGAGTGATCCGGTCACTGACCATTTTGGGCGCGATTCTCTGGGCCGTGCAAGCCAGCGCGGTGACCTGTGAGAAGGTCACACATGAGGACAAGCGCTATACGATCTGCGAGGTAGATGCCGCCAGCGAAGACCTGCGCCTGTTTCTGAACGACGAAAATGGCGATCTGCTGGGCCATTTTTCGTCGGTGAACGAGGCGCTGGAGCCGCAGGGCAAGCGGCTTGCTTTTGCGATGAACGCGGGGATGTACCATGACGACCGCGCGCCCGTTGGCCATTATGTCGAAGACGGGCAGGAACAGATGCGCGTGATTCCGAATGCTGGGCCAGGCAATTTCGGCCTGCTGCCCAATGGCGTGTTCTGTATTCGTGAAACCCGTGCAGATGTGTTTGAGACTTTGGAATTCGTCGAGCAGGCACCCCAGTGCCGCTTTGCCACGCAATCCGGCCCCATGTTGGTAATAAACGGCGAGTTACATCCGCGCTTTCTGCCCGATTCAACCTCGCGCTATATCCGGAACGGGGTGGGTACCAGCGCTGATGGCACACGAGCGGTATTTGTCATCTCCGAAGACTCTGTAACATTCCACGAATTCGGCAGGTTGTTCCGCGATGCGCTTGAGATGCCAAATGCGCTGTTTCTCGATGGCAATATCTCGCGCATGTACGAACGCGCCAGCAATCGGTCGGATATCGGGTTTTCTCTGGGTCCCATCGTGGGCGTTGTTGAGGACGTACCGGCAAATTGACAGCGGCTGGGCGATCCGCTAACTCGCGCGCCTCGATAAGATTCAGGATGTAAGATGGGACGCAAACGCAAGGGCCGCGACATTTCAGGCTGGCTGGTGGTGGATAAGCCCGCGGGCATGACCTCGACTGCCGTGGTCAACAAGGTGCGTTGGGCGATGGACGCCAAGAAAGCGGGCCATGCGGGCACGCTGGACCCCGATGCAACTGGCGTTCTGGCGGTTGCATTGGGTGAGGCGACCAAGACCGTTCCTTATATTACTGATGCTTTGAAAGCCTACACTTTCACCGTGCGTCTGGGACTGGCCACCAATACCGACGATGCCGAGGGTGAGGTGATTGCACAAAGCGATGCGCGTCCCTCGGATGAGGATATCAAACAGGCGCTTAGCCCGTTTCTGGGCGATATCATGCAGGTCCCGCCCAAGTTTTCGGCCGTGAAGATCGATGGCCAGCGCGCCTATAAGCTGGCCCGCGATGGTGAGGATGTCGAACTTAGCGCTCGCCCCCTTTGGGTCGAAGAACTCATACTGGTTGATCGCCCCGACGATGACCATGTGGTGCTGGAGATGACTTGCGGCAAAGGGGGCTACGTCCGCTCCATCGCCCGCGATCTTGGCGCGGCGTTGGGGTGCCACGGCCACGTCAAAGAACTGCGCCGCATCTGGTCCGGCCCGTTTGAGGCCGAGGATGGCTTGTCCATCGAACAGATCGACGAGATGGCCAAGACTACAGCGCTGGACGAGTATCTGCATCCGCTGGAAACCGGCCTGTCGGACCTGCCCGAATTGAAATGCACCCCTGAGGGCGCCACCCGCCTGCGCAATGGCAATCCGGGCATGGTGCTGACCTCGGACGTCGAATATGGCGATGAGGCCTGGGCTTCGCTGGATGGCAAGGCCGTGGCCGTAGGCATCTACAAATCCGGCGAATTGCATCCAAGCCGGGTGTTCGTTACCTGAACGCCGTGTTAGGCGATGGGCATGATCACTCGAACCCACACCAAGGGCGATGCGCCCTCAACCGCCGTTTATTCCGATTGCGAAAGCTATCGCTATAGCCTCACCCGTATCTGGGATCCCGAGGGTCGCAAAGCTTTGTTTGTCATGCTGAATCCGTCGACCGCGACTGAGGTGCAGAACGATCCCACGGTTGAACGCTGTGAACGCCGCGCGCGCGCGTTGGGCTTTGGGGCGTTTCAAGTGACCAACATCTTTGCCTGGCGCGACACCGATCCGCGCAAGATGCGTGCTGCTGTCGATCCGGTAGGCCCCGAGAACGACGCGGCCATTCTGGAAGGCGTTCAGTGGGCCGATCAGGTCATCGCCGCCTGGGGCACCCATGGCGCGCATCTGCAGCGCGGACCAACAGTGGAAACCCTGTTGCGGAACACCGGGCAGCCTCTGTTCCATTTGGGGCTGACGAAAGACGGCCACCCGAAACATCCGCTGTACATCGCATACACCCAACAGCCCGAAGCCTGGTGACAAAGGGTTAACCACGCCTCCAGCTTGGCTTTGACCAACCGACAGGCCGGATGGGATAGTCCACCCTCGGAGCAGTTTGCTTTCGGAGGGTTCCCATGTTTCTGGCCGGACTAATTGGATTGGCAGCCGTTGGTGGCGCAGCATATGCGATGAGCGATGTTCTGACCTCGGAAGAAGACGAGCGGGACGAAGACGAACCGCAGGACAATATTGCCGATGACATCTCGGAAGGTGAGTTTCTGGAGGTCGGCGAAAATGTCGATCCGCCTGCGACAGAAGACATCCCCGACATTTCAATAGGTACCGTGATTTCCGAACATCTGGGCGATCTGGTGATCGCCGGAACGGACGGTGTGGATGAGATCAACGGGCAGGACGGGAACGACCAGATCAATGGCTATGGCGATGATGACCTGATCAATGGCGGATGTGGCGATGACGTTCTGCACGGCGGCGATGGGCAGGACGTGATCTCGGGCGGTCATGGAGAGGACACGCTGCACGGCGAAGACGGTGACGACCTACTGTTCGGCAATCAGGGCGACGACCTACTTGCGGGTCATTTCGGTGACGATGACCTGGACGGGGGCGCAGGCGACGATACGCTCTACGGTGGTCACGGCGATGACTCTCTAGCGGGCGACAAAGGCGATGACGCGCTGCATGGCGGATATGGCGATGACAGGCTGACGGGGGGCGCGGGCCAGGACACGCTGTTCGGGGGCGATGGCGATGATCTGCTGCTTGGCCGTGACGACGGAGGGTTCGACCAGACCGACTTTCTGAACGGAGGTGATGGCGAAGATACCATCGTGGCCCATACATCAGATGTGGCCAATGGGGGCAACGGGGCCGATGACATTGTCTTGAGCTCGGAGGCCGAGGATGTCACTATCATGGGCTTTGAACCGGGTGAGGACAAATTGTTTATCACCTGGGAAGACCAGACCAATCCCGACATTCAGATCGAACAGAATGAGGACACTCCCAACCTGACCCGTATCGTGGTCGACGGAGAAGAGGTTGCCCAGGTCTTTGGCGCTAAAGGCATCAGCCTTGATGATATTCAGCTGATCACCGAGGCCGAACTGGCCCAATATGGATCGATGGGCTAGAGCCCCAGAAACCCTTTGCCATTCCTTTCAAAAGCGCCTATACGCGCCCATCCGCATCGGAATCGGTGCGGTTTTCTCCATGGGCCTGTGCTGGACGACATCCCGGCCTGCGCCATTAACTCTAACCTTTGAAGGAGACCCCGATGTCGATCACTGCCGCTGAAAAAACACGCGTCATGAAAGAATTCGCAACCAAGGACGGCGACACCGGCTCGCCAGAAGTCCAGGTTGCAATCCTGACCTCGCGCATCAACACCCTCACCGAGCACTTCAAGACCCACAAGAAAGACAACCACGGTCGTCGCGGTCTGCTGAAAATGGTCGCCCAGCGCCGCAAGCTGCTGGACTACCTGAAGGGCAAAGAAGAAGCGCGTTATCAGGACCTGATCAAAAAGCTGGGCATCCGCCGCTAAACGCGTTTTGTACATGCATTAAGATACGTTTTGTACAATTGGTACATCTTTACGCTCGCCTTTTTTGGCGGGCGTATTTTGTTTTCGCCTCATGCTGAGTTGGGGAAGCAGTGCCGTCATACTGAAGCTGCGACCCCAGAATTAAACAGTAGTTCACAGCGATTGCAGAAACTGCCATCGTAAACCTAAGCTTTGCGTAACTGACCGACAGTCCAAGCGAAGTATTACGGGTTTGTCGGTCCCCGCGGCTCGGCGACTCTTAACCTGCCATTGGTAGGTTGCACAGCATTCCCAAAGGGGCTGCCCCGATCTCTCCATGATTGACCCGGCGAACCGGGTGGCTTTAAGATCAAATCATTGAAGGGCAGACATTGCGGGAGATGCACCCGAACAATCCGCGGATAAAAGGATATAATTTACAAGGACTTACTTCATGCCAGTCGTTCAAGAAATTATCGCGAAAGAAGAAAATGAAATTTCGTTTTTGCGTTCTCGAGGAGAAATAGAGGACGCCACCTACAAAGGATTGGATGTACTATATTTCAAGCCCAGCTCTCGGGATGGGTATTTCTATAAATCAATAGTCCCAAAAGAGAAAATCGCTCTGCACTATACTGCGGGTTACCTTGGCGGGGATTTAGGCAACCTCACGAGAGACAATTATCACGTCAGCGTTCCGTTCGTTATCGCCGCATCTGGTAAGATTGTGCAGCTTTTCGATCCCAGTTACTGGTCATATCACCTTACACCAGGTGCCGTTGGGGGAAACGAGCGCAATTCCAGCCGCTCGGTTGCCATCGAAATGAGCAATCTTGGTCCACTTGAGCGAAGCGGGTCGTGGATGTGGAACTATGTCGGGTCAAAGTACTGTAGAGCGTCTGAGACAGACTTCTTTGTCGATCTAAACGAATCTTATCGCGGCTATCGCTACTACGCCTACTTCACGGACGAACAATATCAATCTCTCAACCGGCTTTTGGATGTGCTTTGCGCCGAGTTCGGAATTCCGAGAACCTTTTTACCGGAAGCCAACCGCTATGATCTGTTTCCAACTGCCAGTGCAGCTCGCAACTATCGGGGGATTTGTTCCCACGTGAATTTCCAACCTCCCTCAGTGAAGCAAGATATCGGGCCTGCTTTTAGATGGGATATTATAGGTGCCCTGTGAATGCGGAGCAGATTATGCTGCTGATAAAAGGCACTAACCCTCAAGCCGATTACTGATCTGATGGAATGTGCAGTTTTGATGGGAGTACGGTCGAGGCCCTCTCCCTGTATTCATCACTCAAAAACGCCCGCCAACGGGCGGGCGTTTTGGTTTGGTAAAGACAAAACTTACATCTTCGCCTTCTCTGATTTCAGCGCCAGCCACAAGCAGTAGCACATAATTAGAACCACCAGCGTGAACGGTATGCCCGTAGACACAGCCGCGCCCTGCAAGGCGGACAATCCGCCGCCCAGCAACAGCGCGATAGCAACCAGACCTTCCAACGTGCACCAGAAGACCCGCTGAACAACCGGCGCGTCCATCTTGCCGCCTGCGGTGATTGTGTCGATCACCAGCGAGCCGGAATCCGACGAGGTGACAAAGAACACCACGATCAGGACCAACGCGATGGGCGCGACGATCCCGTAAAGCGGCAGCTCTTTCAGGAAGCCGAACAAGGCACCTTCGGGCGCATAGCTGTCGATCACCGTGGCGCGCACGCCTTCGGCTCCGCCTGCGTTCAGCATGTCGATGGCGGCACCACCAAAGGTTGACATCCAAAGCGCGCAGACGGCGGTCGGGGCCAGCAGCGCGCACAGGATAAACTCACGCACCGTGCGACCTTTTGAGATGCGGGCGATGAACATGCCCACAAAGGGCGACCACGCGATCCACCAGGCCCAGTAGAAGGTCGTCCAGCCGTGGAAATAGCTGGTGTCCTCACGCCCGAACGGGTTGGACAACGCGGGCAGATGGGTCACGTAATCCACCATGACGTTGAAGTACCGCGCGATGGCTGTGCCGACGCCGGTCACGACGATCACAAAGATGAACAAGCCAACGGCCATGATCATATTGATCTCGCTCAGCCGTTTGACACCTGCATCCATGCCCATCAGAACCGACCCCAAGGCGATCAGCGTGATCCCGATGATCAACAGAACCGTCACGGTTGGGCTGGGTTCGATACCAAACACCTCGTTCAGTCCAGCCGCAACCTGTTGCGCGCCCAGACCCAGAGATGTGGTCAGGCCGAACAATGTGGCAAATACCGCCAGCGTGTCGATAAGGTGACCCCACCAGCCCCAAACGCGCTCGCCCAGGATCGGGTAGAAAGCCGACCGCAGAGTCAGCGGCAGGTCCAGGTTATAGGCAAAGATCGCAAGGCTCAGACCAACGGCGGCGTAAACCGCCCAACCCTCCAGGCCCCAATGGTGGATCGTGCCCACAATACCGGCGTATTCATTGCCTGGAACCGCGATGTCGATACCCAATGGCACAGCGTTACCGCCTTCGGCAAAGTTGTAATAAACCGGTTCCATCACGCCAAAGAACAACAGACCGATGCCAATACCGGCCGCGAACATCATCGCAATCCATCCGGCATAGGAATAGTCAGGTTTGGCATCCTTGCCCCCGATCCGCACCTTGCCAACCGGCAGGACGATCAGAACAAGGCAGAACAGAGTGATTGCATCGACTGAAAGCACCAGGAACCAGTCAAACGTACTGGTCAGCCAGGGACGCAGCCAGCCAAAAAACGTAGCAGCGGATTCCTGATTGGCCAAAGCGATCAGAACGAACGCAAAGATCAGGATACTTGAGATCAAAAAGACAGGATTGTGGATGTCCAGACCGAAGGGCCGGACATTATCCTGCCCCAGCTCGTATTCGGTCTCAAAATCATAGATCCGTGGATCCGGATCCAGCATTTTCTTGGTTTGTGCCATTCGACTTACCCTCAGTTTGCTAGGTGCAAACGCCAAGGTCTTCGATCAGAGGCGGCATCTGTTTTTGTGTTACCTTGGCGCGTTACCGTCCTCACGACCACAGGTCTTGTGGCCCAAGCCTACACTGTCACTAGATTTACACAAAACTATTCTGCTTTTCGAATATATCTTTTTCCTCATAGTGTCGGGCTAAGGGCTATCGGCGGGATCACTGGATTTGGATCGAAGCGCTGCGCGCAGACGATCATGCAACGTTAGAAACTCATTGAATTGGTCCTCCCCGCTGCCCAGAAGCTCGACCTGCTGAACCTCCATGCTGAAGGTTGCACGCATCGGGGCCTGCCCATCGATGACAAACGTCTCGTACTCAGTTGGTTCAATCGCCAGACGACCCGTCAGACTCACATGATCATAATAGCTGTCCGGGGCCCAGTGATCTGAAAGCAGAAGGCGGATCATCTGGTTGGGCGGCGGAGGCGGCAGATGGCTGCACATACCGGGTTGTGGAACCAGATAGGCAACCGCGCGACCCTGCTCATCAGGCGCTACCGGGATCACGTAGCCCACGATCGAAACGATCTGATCGTCGATCACAGGGTTGCCTGTGGTATTGGCAATCTCACGCCGCTGGATCACCGCCTCGCGCTGAGACATGAGCCAGTCGATATCGATTTGATCAGCGGCCAGTGCGGCTTCGGTTTCATCTAACATCTCTTGCCATTTCTGCCGTTCTTCCGCGCTGCCGACATCCTGTTGCAACCGGCCACGCAACCGCAGCGCAAACCTGATGTCATCGGCCTGCTCATCATTCAGATCACGAAAAGGATCTTCGAAGACCTGCGCTGCGGGGTTAGGCAGAGTGGACCACTCAATAGGTTGGACTGGCGCTGCCAGTGATGGAGCGCCTGGAAGGGCCAATATGATGACGGTTAGAAACCGCTGGCAAAAGGTCATCGCATCGTCAGTTATCAGATATGTATGACCAAGTATGCAATCCTACGCCGTTTGCCATGGTGTTCATTTGGGTGGGCCAATAGATGCAGGATGGCGACCCACCGCCGCTTTGTTCGGTTTCGCTTCCCTTCGGCCCCAATCTCCTGTATGCGCGCGCTATCTGAGACGTTGTGCCCTGACCCCGGCACTCGAATGGAAGATAAAGTGGGGTCGGCGGCAATGGGGCCGCCATGCAAACCGGAGACCCGCAGGGGCGGGAGTGCTCCGTTCTAGGATACGCATATGTTTGATGTAACGAAGAAATCAATGCAGTGGGGCGAGGAAACGCTGACACTGGAAACCGGCAAGGTTGCCCGTCAGGCCGACGGCAGCGTGATTGCCACGCTGGGCGAAACCAGCGTCATGGCAAACGTGACCTTTGCACGGGCGCAAAAACCGGGTCAGGACTTTTTCCCACTGACCGTCCACTATCAGGAAAAATACTATGCCGCCGGTAAAGTTCCGGGTGGCTTCTTCAAGCGCGAGGCGCGCCCGACTGAGAAAGAGACCCTGACCGCGCGTCTGATCGACCGTCCGATCCGCCCGCTGTTCGTTGACGGCTTCAAAAACGAAGTTCTGGTGATGTGCACCGTGCTGTCCCACGATCTGGTCAACGACCCCGATATCGTGGCGATGATCGCCGCCTCTGCTGCGCTGACCATTTCCGGCGCGCCGTTCCGCGGCCCGATCGCCGGTGCCCGCGTTGGGTTTGAGGATGGTGAATACGTTCTGAACCCGACCGTCGATGACATGCAGGACCTGCGCCTGAACCCTGAACAGCGTCTGGACCTGGTTGTTGCCGGCACCAAAGACGCCGTGATGATGGTGGAATCGGAAGCTTACGAACTGTCTGAGGCGGAAATGCTGGGCGCGGTCAACTTCGCGCATGAGCAGATTCAGCCGGTGATCGATCTGATCATCTCGCTGGCCGAAGACGCCGCGAAAGAGCCGTTCGAGTTTGAAGCGCCGGATTACTCGGAACTGTATGCTGCTGTTAAGGCCGCAGGTGAAGAGCAGATGCGCGCCGCCTTCGCGATCACCGACAAGCAAGAGCGCACTGCCGCTGTTGCCGCTGCCCGCGAAGCGATCAAGGAAGCGCTGACCGAAGAACAGCTGGAAGACGGCAACCTCGGTTCCGCGATGAAAAAGCTGGAAGCAGGCATTCTGCGCGGTGACGTCGTCAAAGGCGGCAAGCGCATCGACGGTCGTTCGACCACCGATATCCGTTCGATTGTTGCAGAAACCTCGATGCTACCGCGGACCCACGGTTCCGCCCTATTCACCCGTGGTGAGACTCAGGCGCTGGCCGTGACCACGCTGGGCACCGGCGACGATGAGCAGTTCATCGACGCGCTGCATGGCAACTTCAAATCGAACTTCCTGCTGCATTATAACTTCCCTCCCTATTCGGTTGGTGAAGTTGGCCGCGTGGGTGGCCCGGGCCGTCGTGAGATCGGCCACGGTAAGCTGGCATGGCGCGCCCTGCAGGCGGTTCTGCCTGCGGCGACCGACTTCCCCTACACGATCCGAATCGTGTCGGAGATCACTGAATCCAACGGCTCGTCCTCGATGGCGTCGGTCTGCGGCGGTTCGCTGTCGATGATGGATGCGGGCGTTCCGCTGAAAGCACCGGTTGCTGGCGTGGCCATGGGTCTGATCCTGGAAGATGACGGCGAATACGCTATCCTGTCGGACATTCTGGGTGACGAAGATCACCTGGGCGACATGGATTTCAAAGTGGCAGGTACCGAAAACGGCATCACCTCGCTGCAGATGGACATCAAGGTTGCGGGCATCACGCCCGAGATCATGGAGAAAGCCCTGGCACAAGCCAAGGACGGCCGGATGCACATCCTGGGTGAGATGGGCAAAGCGCTGTCCGAGACCAACGAGTTCTCGGTACACGCCCCGCGCATCGAAACCATGAACATCCCGACCGACAAGATCCGTGAAGTGATCGGCTCGGGCGGTAAGGTCATCCGCGAGATCGTCGAAGTTTCGGGTGCCAAGGTCGACATCAACGACGACGGCGTCATCAAGATCGCCTCGCCCGATGGTGAATCGATCAAGAAGGCCTATGAGATGATCCACTCGATCGTCGCCGAGCCGGAAGAAGGTCAGGTTTACACCGGCAAAGTGGTCAAGATCGTCGATTTCGGTGCCTTCGTGAACTTCTTTGGCAAGCGCGACGGTCTGGTGCACGTGTCCCAGATCGAAAACCGCCGCCTGAACCATCCGTCGGATGTTCTGAAGGAAGGTCAGGAAGTGAAGGTCAAGCTGCTGGGCTTTGACGATCGCGGCAAGGTGCGCCTGTCGATGAAAGTGGTCGATCAGGAAACCGGCGAAGAGATCGTTCCCGAGAAGAAAGAAAAGAAAGAAGACGCAGAGTAAACTGCCCTTTCTTTCGATATAAAAGGCCCCGGTTTCGACCGGGGCCTTTTTACATGGTGGGTAATAGTTGGGCACTTCTCTAAATGTGCTCCGTTCATTCCCAATGTCGGCTTCGAGCCCACTTCGACCGATGCTGCGAAGTGCGTGGATGTCGGCTTTTTTCTAGAGCCTCCTTAAAACTAAAAAAAGCAAATTGCAGTTGCCATGGACTTCTGAAACATCTCGATCATGGCTTCTAACAAACAGTTTCTCGAAGGCATTGGTCTTAGACTTCTTGCCGCATTTCTGATGACAGCAATGTCGGCTGCAGTACATGGTGCCGCTGAAACTGTGCCAGTTGGGCAAATCATGTTTTGGCGATCCGCTTTGGCAATTATCCCTGTCTGCCTATATATGATATGGCTGAAAGAGCTCCCGAAAGGTCTAAAGACAAAGCATCCGCGCCTTCATGTGACGCGAAGCCTATTTGGCGCGTTTACAATGGCCATGTCCTTTGTATCTCTTGCTTACTTACCCGTCGCCAATGCTCAGGCCCTTGCCTACCTCGCGCCGGTTCTCGTCCTGCCTTTGGCCGCCATTATGCTCAAAGAAAGACTGACTCCGGCTGTTTTTGTTGCAATCTCACTTGGTTTTGTGGGCGTTATTCTACTGTTGTGGGAAGCTTTTGAACTGCCCGGCGATGGCGCATTGATCGGGGTGGCCGCAGGACTGGCCTATGCGTTCACAATGGCATTCGTGCGCGTACACACTAAAACCATGACCCTGACAGAAAGCTCGTCCTGCATCGCGTTTTACTTTGCCGTAGTCTCCGCAGCAATTGGGCTCGTAACTTTCCCCTTTGGCTGGGTTGCTTTGAGTTGGTCTATTTTCGGGTGGCTTGCCTTCGCAGGATTTATAGGCGGCATCGGCCACATTGTTGCCAACGAAGCTGTCGCACGAGCACCTGTCAGCGCGCTCGCTCCATTTGATTTTACCGGGCTCATCTGGGCTTTGGGCTTCGATTTGATCCTTTTTTCGACCGTCCCCGGACCTTTGGGCTATCTTGGTGTCTTTGCTATTACTAGCGCCGCGTTGATTGTCACGTTTTCCAAATCGCGATCCCGTGATGACAATGCATAGCCACCCATTCAGACATTGGCGCAATCGCAGCGAATTACCGTTTTGTCCGCACCTCTGCATCGAACGCAACACTAGACGATACGAATTTCCCTCGCGGTCCTACCTACGAAACAACCGCACCGCGGATTGGTAAATCAATTGTTAACTCTTATCGCGTGTATTTGCTCAACCTTAAGGTTTGTTTTGTCGTTTCCAAGGATGCCTTTCGATCGTGGCCTCAGTTACCGTATTCGAAATCAGCGCGGATCCGTTCAGCAATAGCAATGTTGACATCACGCAGGCGTATTCGGTTGAGATCATCGACAATGATGCCTTCCTCCAAAACCCTGACCCAGACAGTGCCCAACTTGATCTGACATCCCTGCCCGGATTTTCGGGCTCATCCCAGAATTTCAGCACGTTCGAAAGCTATACGGGCACGGTCAACGGGGCGCCGGTGCGCTTTACCCTGATCCAGTTCAGTAACCCGCGATACATCATCGTCACCTCGGGGCAGGCTGCGCTGGGTGACACAATCTCGGATACGGGCTTTGCTGGAACCGCTCAGTCGGCGGCGTATCAATCCCTGCCCTCCTTCGTGTGTTTCACGTCGGGGTCTCTAATCCTGACACCCAATGGCCTCCGCAAGGTTGAGACGTTGCAACCCGGCGATCCGGCCTGCGTTGCCCAAGGTCAAACCAGCACCATCCGCTGGATCGGCCGACGTCGCCTAAGCCGCCTCGATTTGCAGGCCAACCCCCATTTATGCCCGGTTCGGATCAAGGCAGACAATTTTGGCCACGGTTGCCCGCGCCGCGATTTGCTGGTCTCTCCACAACACCGGATCGCCGTCACGTCCCCCGTGATGGAGTTGACACATTGCGAACCGCTCATGCTGGCCACGGCCAAAGCGCTGATCAATCAGGACACCATAACGCAGGAAACACCCGAGAACGGTATTGAATACATCCACATCCTGTTCGACCAGCATGAGCTGGTGAATGTTGAAGGGCTATGGTCAGAATCCTTTTTCCCCGGCGATACAACCGTCAATGCAATGGCCCCAGCAGCCCGCCGAGAATTGTTCGAACTGTTTCCAGAGCTTTCGAACGGGGCAGTAGGATACGGATCAACAGTGCTACCTGTGTTAAAAAACTACGAGGCGCGAGCGCTACAATCCGTTCTGGCCGCGCCGCAGTGGGAGGCGCAATACCCCGCCCAAGAGAAAGCGGCGTAACGCAGACGACACCAATTGCAATGCACCGCGGAATCGATACGCCTTCAATCGATGGATGCAGGAACAACTTTGAACACAGATTTATTCCCTCACTAACTCCCAATTTAGAGTGATCCAACGTGAAGGCCTGCTGCCTTTTCTTCTGATCTGGCCCGCTCATATTGCTGCGAGAAACCAATCGGAACAAAGGACAACGATCATGGTCATTCGCGGTATTTTGGCATCGGCAACCCTGGCCCTTGCCGCAACGCATGCCTCAGCTCAAAGCCTGACTGATGGTGCATATATACAGGGGTTTCTGGGCTATAGTCAGCTTCAGGACAGCGACTTCTCCGGCACGATCGGAGGCGCAACACAATCTGTCGATACCGATTTCGATGCAGGATATGGTATTGGTATCGCGATCGGTAAAGAAATTCCGCAATGGTCAAATGACCGGATCGGCACTCGCCTGGAACTGGAACTTTCCTATCGCGACAATGATGTCGATGGCGTAAACTTCTCGGGCAACGGGCCAGCGCCAGAAGGCAATATCTCGGGCGATATCGCGCAAACCTCTTTGTTTGCCAATGTTCTGTTTGATTTCAAACAGTCCGGTAAGGTTACCCCGTTTGCTGGCTTTGGTCTGGGCGCTACCTATTCTGACATCGACTTTGCCTACGGCCCGGGCGTCGCTCTTGATGACAGCGATACCAACTTCGCTGCTCAGTTGATCGCGGGTGTGGCCTATGAAATCAACGCTGCCACCGCCTTCACGGTTGATGCCCGTTATTCACGCGCTTTCGATGTGTCGTCGGCCCGCTTGGCCCCGAACGGCGCGCTGACCGGCACAGTCGAAGATGATCTGGATACGTTCAGTGTGAACTTCGGGCTGCGCTACAGCTTCTGATCTGCAAAAGCTCTGCGGCAGCGTGTACCCCTGAGGGCCCGAAGCCACTTGCTTCATCTGGCCACAAATATCCTCGGGGGGAGTCGCGCCACTAGGCGCGACGGGGGGCAGACAGCCCCCCCTGACCCGGTCCCGCCTTACGACGGGGCTTTGGTCTTACGCAGATAGGGAAAGATCGTTTCAAACTCACCAAATTTCGCCTTGGCATCTTCGTTTGAAACGCTCGGCGGGATAATCACATCCTCGCCCGGGATCCAGTTCGCGGGCGTCGCCACACCTTTGGCCGACATCTGCAACCCATCCAACGCCCGCAGGATTTCGGCAAAGTTCCGGCCCACGGTCATCGGGTAGGTCATTGACAGTTTTAGCTGCTTGTCGGGCCCGATGATAAAGACAGACCGTACTGTGGCACTGTCTGCCGGCGTGCGACCATCGGGCAGGTAGGCTTCGGCAGGCAGCATATCAAAGGCTTTTGAGACGGCCAGACCATCGTCGGCAATAATCGGAAAGCCGGGATTGGCCTTGCCGTATTCCTCGATATCCTTCTTCCATTTCTTGTGGTCTTCGATCCCATCGACCGAGACACCAATCACCTTGGTGTTGCGTGCAGCCCATTCGTCGTTCAGCTGAGCCACGGCCGAGAACTCGGTCGTGCAAACCGGGGTAAAGTCCTTGGGGTGTGAAAACAGGATCGCCCAGCTGTCACCAATCCAATCGTGAAATTGAATGGTACCCTGATCTGTTTCTGCAGTAAAATTCGGGACCGTGTCGTTGATGCGCAAACCCATGGGGCATCTCCTTCTTTGGTTACTGACCGAGTCGAATGCTGTGAACCTAACCACTTTGCGCCAGAGTTAAACCTTCCGCAAATCTAGCTTTGCTTTTTTCTGAGTACGCACCCGTAGGAAATTTGATCAAATTCTCCTCTTGTCGCGCGCCGGGGTCGGTGACAGTGTGTGCGCAACCCCAGTTTAGGACATCACGATCCAGGAGGATTCGCCATGATCGAAAAGCGTAATTTCTATGTCAACGGTGAATGGGTTGCCCCGTCCCAAACCCATGATTTTGAGGTGATCAACCCATCGACCGAAGACCCCTGTGCAGTGATTTCTCTGGGGTCCGAGGCGGATACAAACGCCGCCGTGGCAGCAGCCAAATCCGCGCTGCCGGGATGGATGGCCACTCCGGTCGAACAGCGGATCGCGCTGGTCGAGAAACTGATCGAGATTTACCAGACGCGCAGCGAAGATCTGGCCCAAGCCATGTCGCTTGAGATGGGCGCGCCCATCGATATGGCCCGCTCGCAACAGGCCGGTGCAGGAACATGGCATCTGCAAAACTTCATCAAAGCCGCCAAGGCGTTTTCGTTTGAAAAGCCTCTGGGTGATCACGCGCCAAATGACCGCATTATCTACGAGGCGGTTGGTGTCGCCGCGCTGATAACCCCTTGGAACTGGCCGATGAACCAAATCACGCTCAAGGTGGGTGCGGCGGCAATTGCGGGATGCACCATGGTGCTTAAACCCTCAGAACAAAGCCCGCTGAACGCCATGATCTTTGCCGAAATGATGGATGAGGCAGGTTTCCCGCCCGGCGTATTCAACCTTGTGAACGGTGACGGGGTCGGGGTTGGCTCGCAACTGTCGGCACATCCCGATGTGGATATGGTCAGCTTCACCGGCTCGACCCGCGCCGGGACGGCCATTTCCAAGAATGCGGCAGATACCCTGAAAAAGGTGCATCTGGAGCTTGGAGGCAAAGGCGCGAACCTGGTCTTCGCCGATGCGGATGAGAAAGCCATCAAGCGCGGCGTGCTGCATATGATGAACAACACGGGCCAAAGCTGTAATGCCCCCAGCCGAATGCTGGTGCAGCGCCCGATTTACGATCAGGCCGTTGAGACGGCTGCCGAAGTGGCCAACTCTGTCTCAGTCGCCAGCGCTGCGGAAGAAGGCCGCCATATCGGACCCGTGGTGAACGAACTTCAGTGGACCAAGATTCAGGATCTGATCCAGAAAGGCATCGACGAGGGCGCGCGCCTTGTCGCCGGTGGTACCGGGCGGCCCGACGGGCTGAACAAGGGCTACTATGTGCGCCCCACGGTCTTTGCCGACGCCAACAATCAGATGACCATCGCGCGCGAGGAAATCTTTGGCCCGGTTCTGACCATGATCCCCTTCGACACCGAAGAAGAAGCAGTCGAGATCGCCAATGACACACCCTATGGTCTGACCAACTATGTCCAGACACAAGACGGCGCGCGCGCCAACCGCATGGCGCGGGTATTGCGGTCGGGCATGGTTGAAATGAACGGCAAATCACGCAGCGCTGGGTCGCCGTTCGGCGGCATGAAGCAATCCGGAAACGGGCGCGAAGGCGGCGTCTGGGGGTTGGAGGACTTTCTGGAAGTCAAAGCAGTAGGTGGCTGGGCGACCGAGTAACTCAACGCGAAGTTAATCATGAAAAGGCGAGGCGCATCCAGTGCCTCGCCCTTTTTTATGCCGGTTGAACAACAAGCTGAGGCTCGCCGTCCGAGGTGCACCGGGTGGATCGGCCATCCCAACCGATCACACCTGTAACGCGCTGCCGGATCGCCGAGAAACTGTCGAACCGGACCACATCCACCGGCGCGTCGAATTGCAGGGTCAACCTACGTTGCGCACCATCACCCAGAACGGTCAATCCGCGTATCTGCGCAGTGAATGGCTGACCCAGATATCGGCCCTTTACCCGGTCACCCACGCTCAGATGCATTCGGCTTCCGGCGATTGCCGTCAGCGTGTTCCAATCCCGCACGCCATGCTGTCGGGCCAGAAGTTCCAGCGCCGCGCTGTGCGATACGAAAACCCCGGTGGTTTTCAAAGCCTCCCGCAGGCGTTTCGCTTGTGATTTTAGCTCCGTCACCGGAGCGATTGAGTCAGATCGTGTCATCATGTGCCTCGTTTTCTGTAACGGGCGCGAAGTCAGAACGGGGTTCGCATTTCCATCCACGCGCCAGAAAAGGGCAACAGATGTTCATTCAAACGGGTTTCACCAAAGCCAAGGGCCGCGAACGGCAGGAGACCCGAACCTGCCGCGCCTTTTGGCGATGTTTGGATGGCTTGTCAATCAGGCGTCAGCTTGCGCCGCCTCGTAGGCCAGCATCGCGCGCTTGACGGGCAGACCCCAGTGATACCCACCAAGGCCGCCTGATTTGCGTAGCGCCCGGTGGCAGGGGATCAACCAACTGACCGGGTTGCGCCCGACGGCCGTACCCACGGCGCGGACAGCCTGAGGGGACCCCACCCGTTGCGCGATCTCAGAATAGGTGGTGACTTGACCCGAAGGGATGTGCATCAGCGCCTCCCAAACCTTGATCTGCAGAGGTGAGCCGATCAGGTACAAAGGCGTCGGCTGCAAACGGTCGCTGACCGACCCAAAGGCACTCAGAACCCAGGGCCGCAGGTGCATCGGGTCTTCGACGAACTCGGCCAAAGGCCAGCGCGACAGCATATCCTCCATCGCCTCTTCCTCGCCGGTCTCGGCCCCGAAAGCCATGCCGCAGATGCCCTTGTCGGTGCCCATGACCAGCGCAGGGCCAAAGGGACTTTCGAACCAGCCCCAATAGATCGTCAGATCCGCGCCTTTGCGGGCGTATTCGCCGGGGCTCATGGATTCCCATTTCAGGAACAGGTCGTGCAGGCGACCGCTACCGGACAGGCCCACATTATGGGCGGTTTCCAGTGTCGTGAACCGCTCGCGCAGCAATGCCTTGGCATGGCCCAGCGTCAGGTATTGCTGGTAGCGTTTCGGTGATACGCCAGTCCAACGCGAGAACAAACGTTGGAAATGGGCCGGGCTCATATCCATCTGCTGCGCCAGTTCGTCGAGGCTGAGGGTTTCTCCGCCCTGATCAATCAGCTCGATCGCGCGTCGCATGACGTTGTAGTGATAGCCGCTTTCCTGGGTCTGGATGTTCATGGGTCTCACCTCATTCTGTGGCCTAAACCATAGCGCGCGGGACACGTCCAAGCGACCCGGAACTTGCGCATTGGCTTTGGGCTTGTGTCATTGACCCTTGGGCGGCATTAAGGCTCGGATGGCAAAGCAACTCGATTACCACACGATCCGCGAGATCTTTACGCGCTTTCAAGAGGCCGACCCCGAGCCCAAGGGCGAGCTGGAGCATGTGAACGTCTACACTCTGGTCGTCGCCGTGGCGCTGTCGGCGCAAGCGACCGATGCGGGCGTCAACAAAGCCACGCGCGAGCTGTTCAAGATCGCAGATACTCCGCAAAAGATGCTGGATCTGGGCGAAGAGGGCCTGATCGAGCATATCAAAACCATCGGACTGTTCCGCCAGAAGGCGAAGAACGTCATCAAGCTCAGCCGCATTCTGGTCGAAGACTATGACGGCGAGGTCCCCAATTCCCGCGCTGCGCTGCAATCGCTGCCCGGTGTCGGGCGCAAGACGGCCAATGTGGTTCTGAACATGTGGTGGCGGCAACCGGCGCAAGCGGTGGATACGCATATCTTCCGTGTCGGCAACCGCACTGGTATTTGCCCCGGCAAGGACGTAGACGCCGTCGAGCGCGCCATCGAGGACAATATTCCAGCCGACTTTCAACTCCATGCACATCACTGGCTGATCCTGCACGGGCGCTATCACTGCAAAGCGCGCAAGCCGCAATGCCCGACCTGTATCATCCGTGATCTCTGTCAATTCGAGGACAAGACCCTATGAAAACCTACCAACTGACCGGCATCGGAAATGCCGTTGTGGATGTCATTTCCCAGGCCGACGACAGTTTCCTGGAACTGATGGGCATTGAAAAAGGCATCATGCAACTGATCGAGCAGGAGCGCGGCGAAGTGCTCTATGCCTCGATGGAGGGTCGGGTGCAGACACCGGGCGGCTCGGTCGCGAACACCATTGCGGGCGCGGGTGCGCTGGGTCTGGATGCTGCCTTTATTGGCCGCGTGCATGATGACGCGCTAGGTCGCTTCTACGCCGATGCGATGAACGAAGACGGCGTGGATTTCGTGAACCCGCCTGTGCCGGGTGGCGAGCTGCCGACCTCGCGCTCGATGATCTTTGTCTCACCTGATGGTGAGCGGTCGATGAACACCTATTTGGGTATTTCCTCGGAACTGTCGTCTCAGGACGTCTCGGATGAGGTTGCCGGAAACAGCCAGATCATGTTCCTCGAAGGGTATCTGTTCGACAAGGAGAAGGGCAAAGCTGCGTTTCTTGAGGCCGCGCGCGCCTGCCACAAGGGCGGTGGCAAGGCCGGTATCGCCATTTCCGATCCTTTCTGCGTCGAGCGTCACCGGGTCGATTTCCTGCTGCTTATCGAGAATGAGCTAGACTTCGTGATTGGCAATGAGGCTGAGATCAAATCTCTGTTCGAGACCGACGATCTGGAAGAAGCACTGGCCAAAACGGCCGAGATTTGCCCGCTGGTCGTATGTACCCGGTCGGGCGACGGTGTGACCGTACTGCACGAGGGTCAGCGCGTGGATGTGGCGGTCGAAAAGGTGGTTCCGGTGGATGCAACCGGCGCGGGCGATCAGTTCGCGGCCGGTTTCCTTTTCGGCATGGCCACAGGTCGGGATTTTGAGACATGCGCCAAGATTGGTAATGTCTGTGCTCGCGAAGTGATCAGCCATATCGGCCCGCGCCCCGAGGCGAATATGGTTGAACTGCTAAAAAGCGAAAGCCTGCTTTAATCGGGTCTTCTGGTCGAATTTAAAAAGGCCGGAGTGCGCGCCGGCCTTTTTTAGTTGTCCGAGAACAGCGCGAGCCAAATACCGGCGAACATGAAGATCCCGCCGATGTTCACACAGGAATGCCAAATCGCATAACGAAACGGCATGGTTTTTCGCGCGTAGAAAACCGTACCGATTACATAGCTCGCAGCCCCGGCCACGATGCACCACAGGGTCGCCACCGGTACAGTCGTCATATCGGGCATCGCGCTTAGCCCAATACCCCCGAGCCCAAGATAAGAAGCGGTCGACCATTTGGATTTGATGGTTTCATTTGCGATCTTGTTCCAGACCGCCACAATGGTCAGACCCCAGCACAGCCAAAGCAAGGTCATGGTCCACGTCGTACCCGCCTGAACGAAGAACGGCGTAAACGTCCCGCAGATACTGGGGTAGATTGCTGCATGATCGATCCGGCGCAGCACCATGCGACGATCATGCCAGGGGGCGAAGTGATAGGCCCAGGACGCCAGGTTCGAGACCAACGCGCACAGAACATAGACCACCACCGCAAGAAACAAAGCCGTCTCAAGTCGGGCATAGGCATTGATCAAAAGAACGCTGCCCGCTGACAGGATCAGCAGCAACCCGACCGCATGAACGGCCATGTCTGCACTACGGTGTGCCTGAGCGGTGCTTGGAAAGGTCGTATATGTCATGAGAAGCCCGAAAATACCATCTCCGCGCTATCCATCAGCCCAGGAAATGTCCAACCTTCCCTAACGTTAGGCCTCGCGCAAAGGGTGCGTTCAGGACAGATGCGCTTTGAACGCGCTCAGAACCTGTTCATAGACATCACGTTTGAATGGCACGATCTCATTCACCAGTTGGTTGGGCTCTTGCCATTTCCACTGGGTGAATTCGGGATGATCCGTGGCGATATTGATCTGATCATCGGTCCCGATGAAACGCAGCAGGAACCACTTCTGCTCCTGCCCGCGATAGCGGCCTTTCCAGATGTTCGGCACAATCTCGTGCGGCAGATCATAAGGCAGCCAGCCGTCGGTTTCGGCGATGATCTCGACCAGATCAGCGGTCACCCCGGTTTCTTCCCAAAGCTCGCGCAGGGCCGCGTCGCGCGGATCTTCACCCTTGTCCATCCCACCCTGCGGCATCTGCCAGGCATCCTTGTGGCGGTCATTGCGCTGGCCCACAAAGATCTTGCCCTCGGCATTCATCAGCATCAGCCCGACGCAGGGGCGATAGGGCAGTTTGGCAATCTCTTCAGGGGTCATATGCGGCCTCGTCACTTGTACGGGCAACCTCTAGCAAGGGTGAAAGCGCCCGCAAAGGGGGTGACGTTAGGTTTCGCGTGACAAAGGTGACGCGCACGTCAATTTAGACCGCAACTTCGGGAGGGAGAGTTTTGCCATGACTGCGTACCCAAACATGCTGGCCCCGCTGGATCTGGGCTTTACCACCTTAAAAAACCGCGTGCTGATGGGCTCAATGCATACCGGCCTTGAGGAAACCGGTGACTGGAACCGGGTGGCTGAATTCTATGCGGATCGGGCGCGTGGCGGCGTGGCGTTGATGGTAACAGGTGGCATTGGTCCGAACCTCGAAGGCTCGGTTCTGCCCGGCGCATCGATGATGACCAATGATAAGGAAGTGGCGAACCATTCCATCGTGACACAGCGTGTACATGAAGCAGGTGGCAAGATCGCAATGCAGATTCTGCACGCCGGGCGCTATGCCTATGGCCCGAAATGCGTTGCCCCCAGCCCGGTGAAATCCCCGATTTCTCCTTTCCCCCCTCATGAGCTGGACGAAGACGGCATTGAGAAGCAGATCAGCGATATCGTCAACGCGGCCCGCTTGGCCCAGCAGGCAGGTTATGACGGGGTCGAGATCATGGGGTCCGAAGGGTACTTTCTGAACCAGTTCCTGGTAACGCACACCAATAAGCGCGAGGATCGCTGGGGCGGTTCTTATGAAAACCGCATGCGCCTGCCGATTGAGGTAGTGCGCCGCACGCGCGAGGCTGTGGGCACGGATTTCATCATCATCTACCGCCTGTCGATGATCGATCTAGTTCCCAATGGCTCGACCCATGACGAGGTTGTGCAACTGGCGCAAGAGATTGAAAAGGCCGGGGCCACGATCATCAACACCGGTATCGGTTGGCATGAGGCGCGCATACCAACCATCGCAACCAGCGTCCCCCGCGCGGCCTTCGCCTGGGTGACCAAGAAGCTGATGGGTAAGGTATCGATCCCGATCATCACCTCGAACCGGATCAACACGCCTGAAGTGGCCGAAGAGGTGCTGGCCACCGGCTGCGCCGACATGGTGTCGCTGGCCCGGCCCATGCTGGCGGATGCGGATTTTGTGAACAAGGCCATCGCGGGGCAGTCGGCGCAAATCGCGCCCTGCATTGCCTGCAATCAGGCCTGTCTGGATCACACGTTCAGCGGCAAGCTGACCTCGTGCCTGGTCAACCCGCGCGCCTGCCACGAGACCGAATTGGTGATCGAGAAAGCCGAAGCACCGAAATCCGTAGCCGTCGTAGGCGCTGGCCCCGCAGGTCTGTCCACTGCGATGACCGCGGCCCAACGCGGACACAGCGTTACCCTGTTCGACCGCGCGCCTGAGGTTGGCGGGCAACTCAACATGGCCAAGCAGGTTCCGGGGAAAGAGGAGTTCTGGGGCCTTGTCGACTGGTACCGCACCATGATGGATGATCTGGGTGTAAACGTGGAACTAAACCGCGAAGTCGGCGTGGATGACCTGACAGGCTTTGATGAAGTGGTCATCGCCACCGGCGTTACCCCTCGCGATCCGGAAATCCCCGGTCAGGATCGGGACAATGTGCTCAGCTATATCGAAGTGTTGCGCGACAAGGCCGATGTCGGGAAATCAGCGGCTGTGATTGGCGCAGGCGGCATCGGGTTTGATGTTTCTGAATTCCTGCTGGAGGACGGGCACAGTGCCACCACCGACCTACCGCAGTGGATGAAGGAATGGGGTGTGACGGACCCTGCCGAACACCGCTCGGGCCTTGCGCCCGAAGGACCGCAGCCCGAAGCGCCAGCCCGTCAGATCACCCTGCTGCAACGCAAGAAGCAGGCGCATGGTAAAGGGTTGGGCAAGACTACGGGTTGGATTCACCGCGCGACTCTGAAGATGAAGGATGTCAACTTTGTCGGTGGCGTGAACTACGAGCGGGTCGACGAAGATGGCCTACATGTCAGCTTTGGCGAAGAGCGCGCCGATCCCACGGTGATTGCAGCGGACACGATTGTCCTGTGTGCAGGTCAGGTCTCGGACCGCAGCCTCGCCGACGCGCTGATTGATCGCGGGATCACCCCGCATGTGATCGGTGGCGCCGATGTGGCGGCCGAACTGGATGCCAAACGGGCAATCAACCAGGGGACAAGGTTGGCGGCAGCGCTTTAGGCGCTGTCAGTCAGACAGGGCAAGCTTGACCCCAAGCGCACCAAAGGTGGTGGCAAAGCAGCGTTTGATCCATGCCATGACCGATGGTCGTTGGACGATATAGTCACGCGCGAACGCAGCGCACGCGCCATACATAACGAAGACAACAAACGTCATTACCATAAAGACAGCAGCAAGTTGAACCAGCGCCAGACCCGCATGGGCTGTGTCTGCGGGTAAGAATTGAGGCAGGAAGGCTAGAAAGAACAGCGACAGTTTGGGATTCAACACGTTGATCAACGTGCCGGTCACGGCGATCTTAAGGTAGCTTCGGGTGGATTTATCCGCATTCACTTCCATCGCGCCGCCATCGCGAAGAATACCCCAAGCCATATAGAACAGGTACAACACTCCAAGGTATTTGAGCACCTGAAAGGCCAAAGCGCTTGTATGTAACAGTGCCGCCAGACCAACGATGCTTGCCAAAGCTGCTGGAAGAATACCAATGGTACACCCAACCGCTGCCGCGACGCTGGCGCGGAACCCACGCCCGAGGCCAATCGCCAACGTGTAGATCACACCCGTACCGGGCAATAGCACAATGATCAAAGACGTGAATAGAAACTCAAGCGACATGGTCCCCTCCGACTAATCCGCGCAGAGTTCATCACTTCTGATGGGATGTAAACAGTGGCCGCGAACGCGCCGCTTATTCCACGGTAATCGTGATCACCTCGGACACCACAGGTGGACTATGCGGCACGTGGCCCGCATCCCCCAGCACCAGTTGCAGCGTATGCTGTCCGGCAGGCAGGTCCAATGTCACCTCGGTCTGGCCGCCGCCAAAATGGATATGATTGTCGTCGGCGGGCAGGCCATAGGCCAACTCATCCGCGCCGTCTTCGCCCTCACCAATCGGTGGGCGGTTGATCAGCAGGTGGTGATGGCCTGTGTTCTCGGCCTCAGTTCCCGCAGGCGCGACACCCATTCCGCTGAGGCCAAAGACGACAGTGACCGGAGATTTAACACTGTCGCCATCCGCAAGATTCACAAAATAGACCTTGGCATCGGGATTCGACGCGGTCTCGCCTCCAGCCCAGACAAAACTTGCGCTCAGACAGAACGCGGCGGTGAATAGAAACGATTTCATTAACTCCTCCCAGGTCACAAAATTGCCATTCTGACCATAGCATAAACGCGAAATTATGTAGAATTCGGTGCTTATCGCCGCTGCTGACGGATCGGAAACCACTGTTTCCGCGTTTCTGAACTGCAAACGATCCGATTCAAAACCCTGATATTATCCCATGTCTGCCCCGTTTCCGCCCAGATTCGGAACCAATATCACCTTCGAGAGCAAGACCTGGGGAACGAGTATGGATCGACTGACCGAAATGGAAGCCTTCGCCAACGTGGTGGACCAAGGTGGCTTCACCGATGCGGCCAAGAAGATGGGTATCTCCAAATCGGCAGTGTCGAAACACGTGTCGAGCCTTGAGGCGCGGCTGGGTGCACGGCTGTTGAACCGCACGACGCGCCGGGTTTCACCAACCGAGATCGGGCTGGCCTATTATGACCGCGCGCGCCGCGTCCTTAATGATGCGGGCGAGGCGGATGCGCTGGTCACTTCGATGCAATCGGCGCCATCAGGCCTGCTGCGCATCAGCGTTGCGACCGATTTTGGCGTCAATCACCTGTCGCCCGTGCTGTCCGAATTTCTGTCAGCCTATCCCGACATCACCGTGAACATGGTTTTGAACAACCGATATGTTGAGCTGATATCCGAAGGCTTTGACGTGGCGGTCCGCATTGGAGAGCTGGAAGACAGCACCCTGCGCGCCCGCAAGTTGACAGAAACCGTCAAACGCATGGTCGCGGCGCCCAGCTACATCGAAAAGTTCGGACGCCCGCAAAAGATCGACGATCTGAACGAACACAAACTGCTGCACTACTCCAGCCAATCCTCGGGCAGTGTGTGGAAACTGACCGCACCTTCGGGTGAAAAACGGCAAGTCCGCACCGCCGGCTGGCTAAGTGTGAATGACGGACAGTCCCTTTTGAATGCCGCAATTTCGGGCTTGGGCATCGCCCACCTGCCCAGTTACCTGTATGCGGATGCGTTAAAATCTGGCCTTGTGCTGGATGCCATGCCATCGCTACCGGATGAGGTGCAGGGGGTATATGCGGTCTATCCTCCCGGCCGCTTTACCCAGCCGAAAGTGCGCGCATTCATTGATTTTCTGGTCGAATCCTTCAACGAGAAGGGTCCGATGGATTGGTAAGTTTCTCCCTGTGAACTGGAACGGCCCGTGCAGAAATGTGCGGGTCTTTTTTTATGGTTCGATGATCGACAACCCCATGGACCGAGCGGAAGAGCGCAACGCCTCTGTCAGCACATTTTGACCCAGCGGTGGGTTTTCAGAGTTGCGCGCCAGCAGGGCGATATCGCGATTGGCATTGGGAATGGACAACGGACGCAACCGCACTTCGTCACGGTAAATCCCCTGTCTGCGGGCGAAAAGGTCAGGCAGGATAGCAACGCCTACACCCGACGCCGCCATAAGGACAATGGAATCGAGGGTCGTGCCCTCATATTCATCCGAAACGACTCCTCCACATTCTGCTGCCAATCCGTAGACGATGCGCGATAAGCGATGACTCTGATCAAGGGTCAGGAACAATCGGTTCTGCAAATCTGCGGCGCTGACACCATGGATATCTTGTGCCAACACGTCATCAACTGCCACGGCGATCCAAAGCGTTTCGTTGAACAAACGGTGTTGCAGGGTGTTGGCATGGTCTTCGGGCGTTGACAGGATCAGATCAAATCGACCGGATTTCAGGCCCTGCTCCAGATCCAACGTGTTTTCCTCACGTACGACAATGCGCAGCCCGGGGCGCTGCCGATGCACCTCTTTGATCGCTTGTGGCAACAAATATGGCCCAATCGAAGGCAGGACGCCCAGTCTCAACCTTCCCCCAACGGGCATATCATTGGTCATCGCGTGGCGCAGGTCTTTTACGTCTGCAAGGATCTTCTGCGCGCGCGAGATAAACTCTTCCCCTTTTGTTGTGACCTGAATTCCACCACGGTTGCGGTCGAAGATGCGAATGCCAAGCTCTTGTTCTACCGTCGCAATTTGCGTTGACATGCTGGGTTGACTGACATTCAGCACCTCAGCCGCCAGGCTGAACCGCCCAAGGCGGCTGACCGTGACGATGTACTCCAGCTGACGCAAGGTTGGGCGCATTATATAGCCTAAAACTATCTATAATTTAGTAAGATAGTATTTGGCGAAAAAGAATTTGCAAGGCACCTAACCCCAAACCGAGGGAACAGGAGCTACAAAATGCCCGGAGTGATCGAAACGCTATCCAGCAACCTGCTGGTGCCCACCATATTATTCTTCGCCCTCGGGCTTTTGGCGGCCTTCGTGCGCAGCGATCTATCGATACCGGCGGGCGCGGCCAAATTCATGTCGCTTTATCTATTGCTGGCAATCGGTTTCAAAGGCGGTGCCAGCTTGGCGGCACACGGTATTCACCTGCAACTGTTCCTGACCTTGCTTGGCGGGGTTGCCTTGTCATTCGTGATCCCTTTCGTCGCATTTGGCATGCTCAGGGTCATGACACGGCTAGACCCGCTTAACGCTGCTGCGGTGGCGGGGCACTATGGTTCCATCTCGATTGTGACATTTGTCACCGCAACCAGCTTGCTGGATTTGGTGGGCCTGGCTCATGACGGGTTCATGGTGGCCGTTGCAGCAGCGATGGAAGTCCCGGCTATTCTGTCGGCGCTGTGGCTCGCTCATAAGGCCGGCAACAATGGTGTCAAGAATGACAAACTTTGGCGGGACCTGCTGGCCAATGGCTCGATTGTGCTGCTCACCGGTGCGTTTCTGATCGGCGCCATTACGGGTGGTGAAGGAATGCAGATGATCGCACCCTTCATTGTCACACCTTTTACCGGCATCCTGTGCCTGTTTCTGCTGGATATGGGTCTGTCGGCTGGACGCAGCCTAGTCAACAATCGGGACAAACTGTCGGTCGGTCTGTTCGCCTTTGGTGTTCTGATGCCTCTGATCGGCGCAATGATGGCTTGGGCGGTCGGAGCCATGATCGGTTTGCCACAGGGCAGCTTGTTCCTGTTCATGGTGCTGTCGGCTTCAGCCTCATACATCGCGGTTCCGGCTGCCATGAAAATCGCGCTACCGAAGGCCGAATCCGGGATTTACCTGACGCTTTCGTTGGGTGTCTCGTTCCCGTTCAACATCACCGTCGGCTTGCCGCTTTACCTGTGGTGGGTCAGTTGACCAGCAAAACAGCCTCGACCCGGCGGTTCAGGTCTCGCCCTTCGGGCGTCGCGTTCGTGGTTATCGGGGCAAGATAACCCACGCCCTGCGCTTCAATCCGGTCAGCTGCGACGCCATAAGCTTCGATCAACCTGCTACGAACCGCCTCGGCCCGGCGTGTGCTGACCCGAATGTTGGCAACTAGATCACCAGTGTCATCGGTGTTGCCAACCAGCGCCAAACGCAGGCCTGGATTATCTGTCAAAAATCCGGCCAGCAGGGCAAGCGAGGCAAACGGACCGTCGCCCAGCGCCACCTCACCGGTGCGGAAATGCAGGTCGTCCAGAATGACGTGCCCGTTTTGCTGTAGCTCGGCCAAGAGGCCTTGGCCCCCATCGACGGATTGTTCGACAACGATTGGCGCGGGTGCGGGCGCGTCAAAAGGGGTGACGCGGATCATTTGCACATAGCCGTCGGGCGTGTCCCGGCTGACCAGCAGGCTCAGCACGGTTTGCCCTTTCTGTGCTGCCAGAAACCGGTAGTCCTGAATCGCAACATACATGTCGGGTGTGGGGACGACCTCGGTTCCAAACCGAAAGTCAAAACCGCCACAGACGCGCGCCTCGCATTCGAAAAGGATCTCATATCCTTGCGCTTCGATTTGATCCCGCAACGGGGCCAGCAACTGCAGGGTCGTGCTTGACCCGGCCTGCAGACGCCATGTGTATCGCTCAACCTGCCCTTCAACGGTCCGTGATGGCACAGCCCCATCTGCAAACGGCCCGGTCGGCAGATCATAGCTGTCCAGGGTCGAACTGCGGTCGCTGATCTGCTGTGCCGTCTGCGGCAAGGTCAGTTCTTGCGCCGCCAACGGTCCGGCGAGGGCCAAAAAGACAGATATAAGCGCTCGGATCATCGAAATTGCGCGTGATATTCTGGGTTTGGTGCCATGGCGGTGGCGCTGGCGACCCTGTTGGACATGTTGAAGAAACCGGCCACATTGGCGATGTCCCAGATGTCTCGGTCGCTAAACCCCACATCGCGCAGATGCTGGCGGTCAGGCTCTTCAATCTCGGCGCTGGCCTTGGTCATTTTAGCCGCAAAATCCAGCATGGCACGCTGACGCGTATCCAGAGGCGCAACGCGATAGTTCATCGCCAGCATCTCTCCCAACTGCGGATCGCCCGACAATTGCCGCACCGCCGCACCATGGGCAACGAGGCAATAGAAGCATTTGTTGATTGACGAGACGACAACCGCGATCATCTCACGTTCCAGCTTGGACAGCCCGCTATCGGCCAGCATCAGGTCATTATACATGGTGGTAAAGGCGTTCAGCTTATCGATATCGAACGCATAGGCCCTTAGCACATTCGGCACCATGCCCAGTTTCTCGACACAGATATCAAAGTATTTCTGCGTCTCGGGCGGCAGCGGATCGACCATCGGCAGGTCCAGCGCTGTGGGCATATCTGGTTGTGTCACGGGGTGCCTCTCTTCGTCAGATAAGCTGACGGTAATGGTATTCGCCCACGATCTCCATCCCAAGCGCGCGGTAGAGACCATTTGCCCCTTGGTTCGCCTTGGTACAGATCACGCTGAGCGTTTGCGCACCGTTGTCGCGCCCCCAGATCGCAGCGGCCCGCATCGTCCATTCGCCCATACCCTGCCGTCGGTGATCTGGCAGAATCTCAAGCGCGTGCAGCATGGCGATGTCCTCGTGCATCGCAACAAATGCAGCTCCGCAAGGTTGATCCGAATGACGCAAGAGCAGGCTGGTTTTGGGACCTTTGGCACGTTCCATCACCGCCACCCGTTCGGGGCCGATGCCGCCGGTTGCCCAAATTTCCCGCATGATCGCCAAAGGTTCCCAAATCTGGAAAACCGTGACCAGAGGGATCGGCCTGTCCGTCAGATGTGAGACGGGGCAGGCATAAATGTTAACCGGGTCCAGCACCTGATAGCCGCGCACTGCAAGTTGCGCATCCAGCGCCTCATCACCCGGACGCAGGCAAAAGATGCTCTTTTGCCCCATGGCCAGCATCGCCTGTTCTGCTGCATCAATATCCGCTTCGCTGACCGGACCTATGACGCTGGCTGCCGAAACCCGCGACCCACCGCCCTGCCCTTGGCGCAGTTGAAATGGACCTGACTGCTTATAGCTGGCAGCAGGCCATGTGCCATCGACAACCTCAGCCCAATTGACGCTCACAAGTCCAGCTCTTTTGCCAGTTGGGTCATGGCAGCGTCGATGCGCGTGCCCTCGGCGCCTCGGATCACGACATTTGCACCGAAAGCCCCGTTGATCTGGAACGGGTAGCAACCGATCGACAGGTCATCATAAGCATCCGCCAAAGAGGCCAAAGTCGCCGCGATGTCACCCTCCCCGCGGTCCACACGCAGGGTCTGAGACAAGAGCGGGCTGCCTCCGGTTAGCTTGGGCAAAACGCTGGCCACCATGGCCTGAAACACCGACGGCACCCCGGCCATGACATGGACGTTTCCAATGGTAAAGCCCGGCGCGGTTGAGACCGGGTTGTCGATCAAAACCGCCCCGTCCGGGATGCGGGCCATACGCAGGCGGGCCTCGTTCAGCTTTAACCCCGATTTGTCATAATGTGCCTGCAACAGGGCCCTTGCATCATCCCGTACATCGATATGCGCCCCAAAGGCTCGCGCAATGCAATCGGCGGTGATGTCATCATGGGTCGGGCCGATACCGCCGCTGGTGAACACGTTGTCATAGCTGCCGGACAAAGCCTTGACAGCGGCCTCAATCGCCGAGGCATCATCGCTGACAATGCGCACCTCGTTCAAGTCGATACCGTGTTTGGTCAGTTCGCCAGCGAGGTAGTGCATATTCGCATCGCGCGTCCGGCCCGACAGAATCTCATCCCCGATCACCAGCATTGCAGCGGTTGGATTGGCCATGGAACGTCCCCTCTTGATCGACCTTTGGGGCAGGTATAGGCCCTAGGCTATGCGATTTGAAACCCCTCTTGTCCCTGCCCGCCTGATCCGCCGCTACAAACGCTTTCTGGCCGATTGCACGCTGGAGGACGGCAGCGAGGTCACCGCCCATTGCGCCAATCCCGGTTCGATGATGGGGCTGGCGGAAACCGGGCAGAAAATCTGGCTAGAGCCCAACGACGATCCCAAGAAAAAGCTGAAATACGGCTGGCGGCTGGTCGATCATGAGAACGGACATTTCACCGGGGTCGATACATCCGTGCCGAACAAGGCCCTGCGTCTGGCGTTGCAGTCGGGTGAGATTCCTGAACTGGCCGCTTATGATACCGTACGGGCCGAGGTGAAATACGGCCAGAACAGCCGCATCGACTTCCTACTCAGCGGGCCTGACCTGCCAGATGCTTATGTCGAGGTCAAAAGCGTCACCCTGTCCCGCCAAACCGGTCTGGCCGAGTTCCCCGACAGCGTCACCGCACGCGGCACCAAACATCTGGGCGAGTTGGCCGAGATGGTCGGGCAGGGGCACCGGGCGGTCATGCTGTATCTGGTGCAACGCACCGATTGCGAACGCTTCGCGCTGGCCGCAGACATTGATCCAGCCTATGCGGCGGCGTTTGAGTTAGCTCAGGCGCAAGGGGTGGAACGGCTGGTCTATCGCACTCGGATAACGCCCGAGGGCGTTTGGGTTGATACAAATGCCTGCATCGGATCCGAAACCAAGATATGATCGCAGGATGTCGGCGAAACCTGTTCGAGGCAAAAGCCAGTACGGCCAGCTAGGAGCCCCTTGATGGTAGAAGTATCAATTGAAACCTGTACCGAGTTACCGGAAAAGGACGCATTCAGTAGCATTTTATCGCAGTATTATCGCCTCATCGTCCAACGAATGCAGGATATGGGTTTCGACATAGACCCGGCCGCACCCGAAAGCGCAATGGCCGAATTCTGGGCCAATTCGAACGACTATCTGCCTCCGAACGGCTGCATCGTTGTGGCGCGAGATGCCGCCGGTGAAATCATCGGATGTGGTATGCTGAAACGGCTTGATGACCAGACTGGTGAACTCAAGAGAGTTTTTGTTGTTGAGAGCGCAAGAGGAACAGGCACCGGAAAAGCACTGATCGAAGCCCGAGAAAAGGCCGCACGCACGATGGGTCTGACACGATTGGTTGCCGATACGCTTACACCCAATGTCGAAATGCGCAGCCTTTATCCAAAACTGGGCTTCGTCGAAGTGGATGAAGTAATTGAGACGACAACCTACAAAGACCAACCTATGCTGCGCCCGCATATGCACTACTTCGTGAAAGAAATTTAAGGCAACACGCCCTTGCTGGCGGCATTTGAACACTGCGACACACCCGCCAATTTAGGAGCCACAGCCCCGCGCCCTCTGGAACTTTCTGCACAAGCAGCGTAAATAGAGTGCTGCGCGACACATTTGGAGCTTAGCGTCGATGAAAGAGCATCGCGGCCGTATGACGAAGGACGGCATCCGTATCTATGAACAGGGTGACTTTGCCGGCATGCATGCGGCAGGGGCCTTGGCTGCGCGGATACTCGACGATATTGCCGATCATGTGTTTCCCGGTCAGACAACCGGCGCGCTTGACGGGTTGATCACGCAGATGGTCGAGGATGCGGGCGCGACCTCGGCAACCATCGGCTACAAAGGCTATCAGCACGCCAGCTGCATCAGCGTGAACCACGTGGTCTGCCACGGCATTCCCGGCGACAAGAAGCTGAAAGATGGCGATATCCTGAATATCGACGTGACTGTCGTTGTCGATGGTTGGTTCGGTGACACCTCGCGCATGTATGTGGCGGGAAAACTGCCCCGCAAAGCCGAACGTCTGATCCAGGTCACCCATGATGCGCTGTTCAAGGGCATCGAGATGGTCAAACCCGGTAACACGTTCGGTGACGTCGGCCATGCGATTCAGGCCTATGTTGAGGCGCACCGGATGAGCGTTGTCCGCGATTTTTGCGGCCATGGGTTGGGCCGTGTGTTCCATGCACCGCCAAACGTCCTGCATTATGGGCGTCCGGGAACCGGAGCGGTTCTGGAAGAAGGTATGTTCTTCACCATCGAACCGATGGTCAATCTGGGCCGCCCGGAAACCAAAACGCTGGCCGATGACTGGACTGCCGTAACCCGCGACAAATCCTTGTCCGCGCAGTTTGAGCATTCCGTGGGTGTGACAGCCGATGGGGTGGAGATCTTCACACTCTCACCCGGCGGGAAGTACCATCCGACCTATTCGTCCTGATCGACGGCCTGTTCGCGTAGCAGCTTGAGCAACAGCGTTTCATCTCGCCATGGGATTACCGCGTCGTGAATGAAAACAGGTGCGCGCATCGGCTTGTGATCGGGGGCCGGGCTGACATCGGCATCCTGCGAAAATGACCAAATCGGTGGGTTCAGTACGCGGTCCATAACCCGACACTAGCACGGGTGTGTCAAATTCCCAAAAGATCCGGCACCACGTTCATGTCGTGAAAAACCTCTGCCCCGATCTCCGCCAATTTGGCGCCGTGACCCTCTGGTACAAAGGCAAGGCACCGCATGCCTGCGCGTACCGCGGCAGTCACACCATTCTGGCTGTCTTCAATCACGACGGGTGTGGACGCGTCGAACTGCTTCGCGGCCAGCAGAAACATCTCTGGGTCCGGTTTTGCAGTCCCAAGTTCGTGGGCCGAGAACATGGCACCCTGAAACCGATCCCAAAGCCCGTTCTGCCCCAGTGTGATCGCCATCTTGTCCGGACTGCCATTTGAGGCCACGCAGAATGGGATACCGTGGTGGTCGAGCCGATCAAGCAAGTCCCGAATACCCGGCATCAATGCCACGCCCTGACGCAGACGCTCGTAGGTTTCCGAATAGACTTCATCGATCCAGTCTTCGGGCAAATCAGCCCCTAGTGCACGTGCTTTGTCGCGCACGCCGGCCATTGTACCGCCCAAGAAAAAACCAACGCTGTCTTCCAGAGTAAGATCCAGTCCATAGCGGGCAAGGTTGTCTACCAGAACCCGATTGGACAGCGGCTCACTGTCGACCAGAACGCCATCGCAATCGAAAATGACCAGATCGTGCATGAAGCCTCCGTCTGCTTTTCGATCGTCGTACCCGAGCGCAGGTTAATGCGCAAATCGGCAAGCGGCATCAGTTCGCGCAACAGGTTTCAGTTTGAAACATTTCGCCATATCAAGGAGATATGAGTATCTCCGTACTTCCGGCTGTCGGACCGGCTAAACCCATCAGGCGCTGCCATGGGTGCGTTTTCCTCCCAAACCAGCAAGGCGTCATCAGCCGCCCATCCACCGGCGGCAAGGGCAGCCACCGCCTTTTGGCCCAGCGCCTTACCATAGGGCGGGTCCAGAAAGATCAGATCATAAGGGGCGTACGGGTTGTCGCCCAGCCGCGTCGCGTCCCGACGTACCAAATCGGTACGATCAGCACTGTTTGTCAGCGCGATGTTCTTGCGGATCAAACCCTGCGCAACCCGCCCGTCATCCACAAACGTGATATGCGCTGCCCCACGCGACAGCGCCTCAAGCCCCAATGCGCCGGTGCCTGCAAACAGGTCTAACACGCGCAGACCATCGAAGTCGATCTGATGCGTCAGGACGTTGAACAGGCTTTCGCGCACCCGGTCGGTAGTGGGGCGCAGATGCGCGCCCGCATCGCCTTTGCCAATCGAGGCCAAGGCGCGGCCTCGGAAGTCTCCGGCGATGATCCTCACGCTTTAAGCAGCGGCTTCAGGTCCGCTTCCGGGTCCGCGACCACGGATGGATCAGCCGTCTTGCCCGCATCGATCAGGCGTTTGCCAACCATATAGGCGCGAGGGTCGTTCATGGCGTCGACCGCGATCAACTGGTCGCCCTTGTAGTACCAGAAGGACACTGTGGCGCCTTCACCCTTACGGGTTACCACGCGGTCATACCCCGTGTTCAGCCCGGCAATCTGCAGCTTGACGTCATACTGATCCGACCAGAACCACGGGGTTGCGGTGTAGTCCTTGGAGGCACCCAACATGTTCTGAGCGACGATCTCGGCCTGATCGATAGCGTTTGGGACGCTCTCCAGACGAATACGCCCTTCGCCATGCGGGAATGAGGCGCAATCGCCTGCCGCCCAGATCGACGGGTCAGAGGTGCGGCCGTGGGCGTTGGTTTTAATCCCGTTGTCCAGTTCCAGCCCCGCCATCTCGGCCAGTTGCGTCGATGGGGCGATGCCAACACCGACAACAACAAAATCTACCTCGATCTCGGACCCGTCCGTCAAAACCGCTCCGACCACTCTGCCGTTGTCACCGACCAACCGATCCAACCCAACGCCTTCGCGGATATCCGCACCGTATTCGCTGTGCAATGCGCGGAAATAATCGCTGGTTTCCTTCGCAGCGACGCGTTGCAAGATACGCTCGGCCATCTCGACCAGAGTCACTTTGACCCCGCGCTTGGCACAAACGGCTGCTGCCTCAAGCCCAATATAACCACCACCCACGATCAACGCGCGTGCGCCATCGGTGACACGAGGCTCCATATCGTCGATATGCGCCAGATCGCGCACCACATGCACGCCTTGCAGATCACCGCCAATCGAGGCGGGAAGGTAGCGCGGGTCCGATCCGGTGGTCAGTGCCAGTTCGTCGTAGGAAATGACATCATTGCCAACCGTAACGGTCTTTGCCTGCGGATCAATTGCGGTGACACGCTGCCCCAAACGCAAAGTGATATTATTCTCGGCGTAGAAGCTCTCGGGCCGCAGGAAAAGACGCTCCAATTCCATTTCACCCAGTAGATAAGCCTTGGAGAGGGGTGGGCGCTGGTAGGGCAGATGCGGTTCCGCCCCGATCAGCGTGATGTCACCATCAAACCCATCCTTGCGCAGCCGCGCGACAAGCGAAGCGCCTGCCTGTCCGGCACCGATCACGACAATATGGCTCATGTTCCTCCCACCCTGTCGAATTACCATGGTCTCATCCACGCGACCACCTATATTGCGGCAAAGCCCGACTCTGCAAATCCAAACGACAGGAGGTAAGAAATGATTTCAACAGGTGACACTCTGCCCGATGCAACACTGACGCAAATGGGCGCGGACGGCCCGGAAGAGGTGCGCATTTCAGACAAAACCAATGGACGCAAGGTCGTGATTTTTGCAGTCCCCGGCGCCTATACCGGCACATGCACCACTGCCCATGTGCCCAGCTTTATCCGGACCAAGGATCAGTTCGACGCAAAAGGTGTAGACGAGGTGATCTGCATTTCTGTTAACGATCCGTTCGTCATGCATGCCTGGGGCGAATCCACCGGCGCCACGGCGGCGGGGCTGACCATGCTGGGCGATGCGACATCGGAATTCACCAAAGCCCTCGGCATGGATTTCGATGCACCGCCCGTGGGCCTGATCGCGCGGTCCAAACGCTATGCGATGCTGGTCGAGGATGGCAAGGTCGTCGCGCTGAACCTGGAAGAAAACCCCGGGGTTTGCGAAGTCTCGGCTGGTGAGGCCCTGCTGGACGCAATCTGAACCGATCTGGCCTCGGCCCGTGTCGGGGCCAGATGAACCCTATTTAACTTGCGACAACACCCCGTTACGCGAATACTTGACGCATAAACACGGGAGTTGATTGATGAAACTCAGATTTTTAACCCTCTGCGCGCTCTGTACTGGCGCTTTGGCCGCCTGCGGCCCGGCCCCGACCCCACAACAACAAGCCGCGCGCCAGCATGAAATCGCCTGCCTCGGTGGCACATTGGGTGGCGCGTTGATCGGCGGCGCAATCGGCAATCAGTTCGGGGGCGGCTCCGGCAAAACCATTCTGACTGCGGCAGGCGCTGCTGCGGGTGGCATCGAAGGGCAGAGGTTCGCATGTTGAAAGCATTGAAAATGAAACCGCTTTTGCTGATCGCATCCGTGGCACTGGCCGGTGTCGCAAGTGCTGAAACCGTGGCTGAACTGCACGAAAAAGAACTGAACGCCATTGATGCCAACAATGACGGGTTCCTGTCCAAGGACGAATTCAACGCCTTTTCCGACTACGCGTTTCAGACCATGGATGAGGACAAGAATGGCACGCTGGGATTGGATGAGGCCAAGCCGTTTCTGGACATCAAACAGTTTCAAAACGTTGACCGGAACGACGATAGCTTTATCTCAAGGGCAGAATACGACGCGCAGATGGAGAACGATTTCACCACTGCGGATCAGGACGGAAACGGCCAGCTGGACTAGGCCAACTCTGAACAGGAGCGCGGTATGAACAAATGGATCGCCTTTGGGGCGCTGTCTGTGCTCGCCGCATGTGATGTGCCGCAGGCCCCCGTCGTCGCCGGGCCGGATGGGCAGTCCCGTATTCAGATCAATGCCAGCGGTTTGACCTGCTACAACACGAAGTGTCTGGATATTGATCCGGCCGCGCGCAGCGTGCGACAGGTTGGCAACCGCACAACCGGAATTCCGGGCAACATAAATGTCAGCGACGGAACCGTGACACCGGCCGAGTTCGAACAGATGGGCGTTGTCGCCTCATTGGCTGGTGGAATGGGATCGCGCGGGGATCGGGGCTAGATCAGGCTGTCCATCTTGCGCGCCAGTTTGGCATCCAGAGACGACAAACCGCCCACATCGTGGGTGGACAGCACAACTTCGACCGTCCGGTAGACGTTGAACCATTCCGGGTGATGGTTCCACTTCTCAGCCCAGATCGCCACCTGAGTCATCCAGCCAAAAGCGGCAACAAAATTGTCGAAGCTAAAGGTCTTGGTGATTGCATCCCGGCCTTCAACCATGGTCCAGCCGTTGCTGAACAGCGGATCCAAAAGGGGGCCTCGGGTCTCGGTTGACAAAAGCTCGGTCATTGCTGTTCCTCCGGGTTCGATTTTCTGAAGGGTCCGTAATCGGTCAGAATCTCAATCTCTTCTCCTACGGCGCGGCCTTCGGCGTCCAGATATCTTTTCACAGCGTCAGCAAAACCCGGATCACCGACCCAATGCAAGCTATGCGTGCGCGTCGGCAGATAGCCGCGCGCCAATTTATGCTCGCCCTGCGCACCTGCCTCGACCCGCAACAAACCCTGCGCAATCGCAAAATCAATGGCCCGGTAGTAGCACAGTTCGAAATGCAGGCAGGCATGATGTTCGATACAGCCCCAATACCGACCATAGAGCGTTTCGCGCCCGATAAAATTCAGCGCCCCTGCAATCGGATAACCATCGCGCATGGCAAGAACCAGCGCCATATCATCCGCCATCGTTTCCTGTGCGATGTCAAAGAACTGCCGCGTCAGATAGGGTGAGCCCCATTTCCGTGCTCCGGTGTCCTGATAGAACCGCCAGAACGCATCCCAATGCTCGGGCCGCAGCTCTGACCCGGTCAAAGTGATGATGTCACCACTAAACCCGTTCGCTTGCGCCCGTTCTTTGCGGATATTCTTGCGTTTGCGCGACGACAGAGCAGCGAGAAACCCGTCGAAATCCGCATATTCGTCGTTCAGCCAGTGAAATTGCTGCGAGCTGCGCAGCATCAGGCCCATCTGCTCGCCCGCAAGCGCCTCATCCTCGGTACAGAAGGTTGCGTGCAGAGAGGAGACCTGATTGTCGGCCGCCAGTTTTACCGCGCCCTGCACCAGCGCGGACATGCCAATCGCCTCATAGCCCGGTCGCACCAGAAACCGCCGCCCGGTTGCAGGCGTGAAGGGAACGGCAATTTGCAGTTTGGGATAGTACCGCCCGCCCGCATTTTCATAGGCATGCGCCCAGCTATGGTCGAAGATGTATTCACCCTGACTGTGCGACTTTGCATACATCGGTGCGGCAGCGATCAGCATTCCGTCCAGATAGCTGGTCAGGTATTGCGGATGCCAGCCAGTTCCCGACCCAACCGACCCGCTGTTTTCAAGTGCCAACAGAAACCGATGAGTGGTGAACGGATCCAGAGGGCGCCCGCCATCTGCCGCCTCGGGGCAAGCGCAACCATCCCACTCTGCCGCAGAAATCTGCGACAGTGAGCTCAGTACCTGAACTTCGATCTGCGCCTGATCCATGTACCCTCCGCGTCTGTTCTTTATCTGTGACAGTGCGGGGCAGGTTCAACCCGGATGGGCCGCCAAATACCCCTCGAAGGTCACATTGTCGGCAACGGCGCGGGCCTGTGCCTCTTGTTCAGGCGAACGCACGGTCCAGCACAGAATCGGAATGCCCTGCGCCTTTAGCTCGGCAACACGGGGGCGGTTCAGGTCGTGAACCTCATGACTGATGAAGCTGGCCCCCACGCGGTCAAAATCCGGGATACCGCGCAGATGATCACAGATGCTGTCAGTCAGAGGCCAATCCTGCGGATCATATGAGCTGGTCACGATCCCGCGTGGTAAATGCGGGGCCAAACGCGCCAGTTCGGCCACGCTGTTGGGGTTGAAGGACATCAACGCCACCGGGCCTTTGTAGCTTTGCAGGGCCCGCACGGTATCAGCCTCAAGCGGGCCAATATCGGTGCCCATTGCGCCATCCTGATCCTTGAGCTCGATCAGCAAAGGCACCTTGCCGGCGACCATCGCAAGCACCTCATCCAGCGCTGGGATACCATCATCGCCATGCAGCAAGGGGATTTCCACCGCTTGCTCGGAAGTGATCCGTCGGATCGGACCCGCCTGTCCGGTCAGACGCGCCATATCATAGTCATGAAAAACCATGGCGCGGTTGTCTGACGTCAGCTGCAGATCGATCTCAATCCCGTACCCGGCTTCCACCGCTGCACGAATGGCCGCCCGGCTGTTTTCCGGACGGCGGTCCGAGATGTCATGCAAGGCCCGATGCGCGATCGGGGCCTGCAGAAATTCGGCTGGCAGTTTCGGGGTCATTGGACCTCGAATATGCCTTCGATTTCAACCGCTACGCCCAACGGCAATGAGGCCGCACTGACGGCCGAGCGGGAATGACGCCCTGCATCACCCAGCGCCTCGACCAGGAAATCGGACGCGCCATTGATCACCTGCGGCTGCGCGGTGAAATCTGCTGTCGAGTTCACAAACCCGGTCAGCTTGATCACCCGCACCAGTTTTTCGATATCGCCACCACAGGCCGCTTTGACCTGTGCCAGAAGGTTGATGGCACAGACTTTCGCCGCAGCAGCGCCCGCCTCGACATCCATGTCGTCGCCCAGCTTGCCGGTAATCAGATCATCCGCCTTGGAAATCTGGCCTGAAATATAGACAATATTGCCCACGCGCACGAAAGGCACATAGTTCGCGGCAGGTGCAGGGGCGTCGGGCAGGCTGACGCCCAGGCTTTCCAGTTTTGCGGTGATACTCATGCGATGATCCTCATCCCTCATTTGACTCGGGCGGACGCTACCCCCTTGGGCGCGACAGGGAAAGCAGGAAACTGGCATTTTTGAACGTGGCGCTTATCTGGGCATAACTTCTCTTATTCCGCAGTGTTGAAGCGATGTCACTTTACCACGCGCAGGCAGACGCGTTAAACGCTGGATGTTTCAATTTGAACCTGAAACATTTATGTGACCAAGACTTGTGCCAACGCGGCACTATTATCGATTTAATATCTGGCAATCATGGGCCAGATTACTTTGGAGTAGCAAAGACCGTGTTGAGCAGATTGCGTCTGAAACACCTTGTTGTGCTGTCCCTGTTGCCGATCCTGTCCGCCTGCGCCACGCAGCCCCAGGAACAGGCCGCCCGGGGTGAGGTGTTCGATCCTTACGAAAAGACCAACCGGGGCATCCACAAGTTCAATTTGGGTGTTGACCGGTTCCTGTTCCGCCCGGCCTCAAAAGGCTATGTCAAAATCGTGCCCGATCCGATGGTGACCAGTTTCAGCACCTTTGCTGAAAACATCTCGCTTCCAGGTCAGGCCGTCGACTATCTGCTGCAAGGCAATCCAAAACAGATGGGCAATGCCCTGTTGCGTTTTGTTGTGAACATGACAGTGGGCGGGTTTGGCCTGTCCGCACCCGCTGATGAGCTGAACCTGCCGCCCGTCGATACGGATTTCGGTGAAACGCTGCATGTCTGGGGGTTTGGTGAGGGCGCCTATGTCGAATTGCCGTTCTACGGCCCTTCAACAACCCGCGATGCGGTGGGCGTTGTGGTCAATCTGTTCTCGAACCCGATCAACTTTGCCCCCACGCGCCCCGCCGACAACCTTGGCGTTTATGCCGAGATCGTGCGCCGCATGGGTGACCGGGGTCGGTTCTCGGATACGGTTGACTCGATCCTGTATGAAAGCGCCGACAGCTATGCACAGGCCCGCCTGATCTATTTGCAAAATCGCCGCTTTGAACTGGCGCGCGATGATGAGGATGCCTATCTGGATCTGTACTCCGATCCCTATGCTGAAATCGGAACCGACCCTGTCAGGGACCCCTATCTAGACCCTTACGAGGACCCCTATGCCGAGTAAATCTTTGAACCGACGTCATTTTGTTTTCACCGGCCTGACCGGATTGGCGCTGACTGCGCTACCTGCATCCGCCTTTGCCCAGACCGAAGCAAGCGCCAAAGCGCTGGTGAACAGTGTTGTGGCCGAGATCAACCGCGTGATCGCGTCAGGCAAATCTGAAAACGCCATGCTGCGCGATTTCGAGAAAATTTTCGCGCAATATGCCGATGTTCCGATCATGGCACGCTATGCCCTTGGGGCCGATGCACGCACGGCCAGCCCAGCACAGCTGAAACAGTTCACCAACGCCTTTCAAGGCTATATCTCGCGCAAATACGGGCGTCGGTTCCGAGAGTTCATCGGCGGCCAAGTCGATGTGCGAAACGCCCGCAAAATCCGCGCCGGTTACGAGGTCAGAACACGGGTGAAGTTGCAGGGCTCGTCCCCTTTCGAGGTTACCTTTCTGGTGTCGAACAAATCCGGGCGCGACAAGTTCTACAATATGTTCATCGAAGGCGTGAACCTGTTGTTGACCGAACGGACCGAGATCGGGGCTATGCTGGACGCGCGTGGCGGTAATCTCAACCAGCTGATCAAAGATCTGAACCGGACCGCGTAAGTTTCGGTTTTGTTTGCAAGGGGCCGCATTGCCACGGGCAGCGCGGTCCTTTGGTTATGTTTGGCGCTAGGCCCTTCATTTTCCAGACACGTCTAGGGCATGTAGCTACGCACAAGTGCACTGGCGATCAGGGCCCAACCATCGGCAATTACAAAGAACGCCAGCTTGAAAGGCAACGAGACGATGGCCGGGGGCACCATCATCATACCCATCGACATCAGCACCGCCGCGACAACCAGATCAATGATCAGAAACGGTAGGAAAATCAGAAATCCAATCTGAAACGCCCGAGCAATCTCGGACAGCATGAACGACGGCATCAGGACAGACAGCGGAGCCTCGGGCGATAACTCCATCGCTTCACCCCCTGGTCTCAGCGCCGCCATGGCTTGAAATGTATCTACATCCAGACGCGCAGCCATGAAGGCCCGAAACGGTTGCAAGGCGCGTTCTAGGGCCGGTTCCACTTCTATCGTTTCGTCGATCATGGGGCGTATTCCGGCGCTCCAGGCTTCGGTAAAGACCGGGTCCATGATGAAGTAGGTGAGAAACAGGGCCAGGCTGACAATCAGCATATTCGGTGGTGATTGCTGCAATCCGATCCCCTGCCGCAGGATCGATAACACCGTGATCAAGAAGGGAAAACAGGTGATCATGATCGCAAGCCCCGGCGCAAGGCTGAGGACTGTGATTAAAAGGATCAATTGGATGGTGCGCGCCGAGATCGATTCCCCCTCGCCCAGAGACAGGCTCAGGTTCTGCGCGACGGCCAGCGACGGTGTCAGCACCGCTGCAGCAAGCACCAACCCGATCAGAAGGCGCATCAGCCGATCCCGTTCTGCAAATCTGCGATTTCGGTCAGGCGCACGGCCAGTTGCCCGGCCTGATCACCTTCCATCTCTTCCAGCAGGCCGCGCGCAACCAGTTGATCGCCCACGTATAAATCCACCGGGTCTTCGATCCGTTTGTCCAAGGTCAAAACAGCGTTTTCGCCCATGTTCAGCAAATCGCGGATCAATGGACGGGCACGACCCACTGAGACCGTGACCTCAATCGGGACCGCGTCGAACGGGCTGGCCTTTTCGGGTTTCTGAATCTGGGGATCACTCATTTTCCAATGCCTCTCTGGCTTCAAATAGATATGCGTCAAAGGCTCGCGCGACCGAGGCCAGAACGGCGCTGCAATCCACTTCACTGCGTGAGATACCTACCTGCAGGCGGGCCTGTCCCGGCTCTAACGCAGGATCTTCGATGACTTTTGGGGGCGAGCTAATAGCTGCGGGCAACATCGCTTCGACCTCGGCTGCGCGGCCCTCGGGAACCATGATGTGCATGGGCTGACCAACCTGCGCACGGGCCATTTCGGTCAACTGCTCGACAACTTGCGCAGCAAAACCACGATCGATCATCTCGGGCAAAACCAGCCGGGTCAGGCTGTCGAACATCGGTTCCAGAGACAGGGACATTCTGGTGACCGCTTCGGTGTAAGTGAACGACATGTCCTCGAGCGATTTTCCCAGTTCAGACGAGATTTGCCCTCGGCTTTGTTCCTGCGCCTGCGTCGCGTCCTCCCACCCCGCGCCGTAGCCTTGTTCAAAGGCCGCAAGGCGCTGTTCTTCCAAGGCGTCTTCGTCCAGCAAATGAACCTGACCGCCACCGGCTAGCGTGGTGAAGTCTTCAAGAAGATGGGCGATCGACATCAGACACGCTCCTCACCTTCTTCCAGCCAGCTGCGCAGAATCTCGACTGTTTCCTCCTGCTTGTCGCCAATCATCGCGCGCAAGCGATCCACCGGATCCGGAGACTGGTCCACGCCGATTGCAGGCACCTCGGCTTGCGCAGCCAAAGGCGCAAACTCGGACGCACCATCTGGGGCAATCTCACCCGTCAGCACCTGCGCATTCTCGGCCTCAACGTCACCGCTCGCCGGCAGCAAGGCGGGCATCACCGAAGGTTTCATCAGGATCGGACGAATGACAAACAAGGCCAAAACCAGTGAGACCACCGCCAGAACCGCCATTTGAACCAGAGACATCGCATCAAGATGAACGTTCTGAAACATCGATGCGGATACCAGGGTACCTTGCGGTTCAACCACCGGTAAATCCAGCGATTTCAAGGTGATGACATCCCCGCGCTCGGCATCGAAGCCCACCGCCGACGCAACAAGTTCCTGCAACGCGTCCAACTCGGCCTGCGGAAGTGGCGCAAAGCTCTCAGCCCCTGCAGCATCGACCACGCGTGTTCCATTGACCAGCACAGCAACCGTCAGGCGTTTGACGGCGCCGGGCGCGGTATGCACTTCAAGCTCGGTTTCTGAGACCTCGTAGTTCACCCGCTCACGGGTCTGAGTCGCATTCGAGTTCGATTCGTCGCCACCAGAGCCATCACCATCCGGCAGGTTCGAGGCCACCGTCACATCCGAAGATTGGTTGCGGGCGCTGTCCGAACGCTCCTCAACATCGGTGCTGATGGCAACGCGCCCTTTGGGATCAAAACGCCGCTCGCGGATCGATTCGGTTTTGGTCACGGTATCCACGCTGACCTCGACAACCGCGTTGCCCGCGCCGACGCGCGCCTCAACCAGGCGCAAAACACGCTCACGCAATTGGCGCGATTTGTCATCGGCTGTTTCGCCAGCCACAGCCGTTTCCTGTCCTCCGATCACCGCGCCCTTCGAATCGATCACCGCCACGTTTTCCGGGGCCAGCCCGCTGACGGCTGAAGAAACAAGAAACCGGATGGCCTTGGCCTGATCACCGGTGATCTCAGCCCCGGTCGACACCAGATAAACCGATGCAGTTGGGGCCACGCTGCGTTGAAACGGGTTTGCCGACCCGTTCGCAATATGCACGCGCGCCTGGCTAACATGGGGGCTGCCGACAATCGTGCGTGCAAGCTCGCCCTCTTTGGCGCGCCAATAGGCGGCATCAAACATCTGAGAGGTGGTGCCAAATCCGCTCAGCGAATCAAGCAATTCGTACCCGCGGTTCCCGTTTGCAGGCAGCCCTTCGCTGGCCAGGGTCATCCGTAGCTCATCCCGCTGCCCGCCCGGGACATAGATGGACCCGCCGCGTATTTCATACGGCACGCCACGCTGATCCAGCGAACGCACAATATCGCCCGCCGCCCCGCTTTCCAGCCCCGCATAAAGCAAGGTCATCGACGGCGCGGACGCCAACCGCGACATGCCCAAGATTCCCAAAAACACCAGCACAACTGCACCGGTAACGATGATTTGTTTTCGCCTGTCCAAACTTGCCCAGACAGTTCCGATCTGCTGCACGCTCACCTCCGACTCGCCGACATTCTGCCCGGCGCGTTCCCTGTTTGAACCATTGCCCTTAACAATCGGTTAGTCCCTGGCGGGTTATGACGGATTCACAACGGATGGATGAGGACGTAATGACAGACGCAACGGAAGAAGAGGCAGAAGCACCTGAGAAAAAAGGGAAAAAGGGTCTGATGATCGGGCTGATTCTGGCCGTCGCTGGCGCGGCGGGAGGATATTTTTTGACCACATCGGACCTGCTGCCTTTCGGTGCAAAATCCGAGGAGACATATGCCGAAGGTGACAAGGGCGACACCAAGGTCGAACCGCTTGCGGATGTCGGCTTCGTAAATCTTCCGCCCGTGGTCATCTCTTTGACCGAAAGTCAGGCGCGTCATTTGAAATTTCACGCACAGCTCGAAGTTAACGCTCCGTACATCGCTGATGTGGAAAAAATGCAGCCACGAATCATGGATGTGCTGAACGGCTATCTACGTGCAGTCGAAGTTTCCGATCTGGAGGATCCGATGGCTTTGACCCGGATCAGAGGGCATCTGCTGCGGCGCATCGAAATTGTCACCGGAGAAGGTCGGGTACGTGATGTTCTGGTCATGGAATTTGTACTGAACTAGGAGGCGAAATTGGAGCTTATTGCGGATATTTTGCTGGTCGCGGGTGCGCTGGGCGCAGGGCTTTATTGTTTTGTTCTGTCGCGCAGGCTCAGACGGTTTACCGATCTTGAAAAGGGCGTAGGTGGCGCTGTTGCGGTGCTGTCCTCGCAGGCAGATGAGTTGAAGAGATCCCTCGATAATGCACGCGCAGCTTCGGATCAGTCAGGCGAGTCGCTGAAGGGGTTGACCGTGCGTGCCGAAAGCGTGGCGCAACGCCTGGAGCTGATTATGGCATCAATGCACGATGTGATTCCTGCGGAGGATACCAAGCCCGAGGCCGACATTGCGGAACCGCCGGTTGGGTCCGAGCCGCAGTCTGAAGCGGAGGACGATACCGCTGAAGCCGTCGCAGAACCGTCTGACGAGCAGCCCGAAGACAAACCGGACGAGGCCACAGCCAAGGCGCCCGAGGGGCTAATGTTTTTCCGACATGGCCGAAATATGAATGAGGCCACCTGATGCGCGCCAATACTGCGGATAACGGGCAAAATCGCCCGCGCGCGGGTGTGTTGACGGTCATTTCGTTGTTGATGATCGGATCAGCGATTATTCGTGTCGGGCTGGAAGCCGGGCCAGCGCTGGCAAAGTCCACCAACGCCGAACAGGCCGGAAAGAAACCCGCAACGACTGAGACACGCGATGTTGAAGTTCTTCTGGTTGAACTGTTGCGCCGTGAAGAACGGGTAAAACAGCGCGAAGACAAGATTTTGGAGAAGGAAAAGGCGCTGGAAATTGCGAATGAGGCTATCGACACGCGCCTCGCCACTTTGCAAGAGGCCGAAGAGTCACTGCGTGCGACACTGGCCGTGGCAGACAAAGCCGCCGAAACGGACCTGACCCAGCTGACAGATGTCTATCAGAGCATGAAACCAAAAGACGCCGCCGCGTTGTTTGAGACGATGGACCCAACCTTTGCGTCTGGCTTTCTGTCGCGCATGCCCCCAGAGGCTGCTGCCAGCATACTGGCCGGTCTCAGCCCGGATGCAGCCTATACCATCAGCGTCGTGATGGCGGGTCGCAATGCGACCGCACCGCAGGAATAGACCCCATGGACAGCACCTCTGCCTTGAACATGTCTGGAGATCGCAAATGATTGGAATTGTTGGAATTGTCGTCATTTTCGTGATGGTGTTCGGCGGCTATCTTGCAGCAGGGGGCAAGATGACGATCATCCTGAAATCGCTGCCCTACGAAATGATGATGATCGGCGGTGCCGCCGTCGGGGCCTTTCTGATCAGCAACGATGCCGGTGGCATCAAACACACGATCAAGGACATGGGCAAAGTCTTTAAAGGGCCGAAATGGAAGCCCGAGGATTACCGCGATCTGCTCTGCCTTTTGTTCTCGCTTATCCGTATCGCGCGCGTGAACCCGGTCGAGGTGGAACAGCACATCGAAGACCCCGAAAGCTCAAGCCTGTTTTCTGCATACCCCAAGATTCAAGCCGACAGAGAGGCGGTGGACCTGATCTGCGACACGATGCGCTCTGCCGCCATGAACTATGACGACCCGCATCAGGTGGAAGAAGTGCTGGAAAAACGGATGGAGGCGAATTTTCACCACGCCATGCATTCAAGCCACGCGTTGCAAACCGTGGCAGATGGCCTTCCGGCCTTGGGCATCGTTGCTGCGGTTCTGGGGGTCATCAAGACCATGGGGTCGATCGATCAACCCCCCGAAGTTTTGGGTAAGCTGATCGGGGGCGCGCTGGTTGGAACCTTTTTGGGCGTCTTCCTTGCTTATGGTTTGGTGGGGCCGTTTGCAGGCAAGTTGAAAAACGTGGTCGAAGAGGACAACCATTTCTACCAACTGATAAAAGAGGTGCTTGTCGCCAATCTTCACAACCACAACGCAGCCATGTGTATCGAGGTAGGGCGGCAGAACACGCCGACACATAATCGCCCCGATTTCACCGAGTTGGAAGATGCTTTGAAAGAACTCAAGCAGGCGGCAGCATGACCCGGCTCGCCGCCTCGATATTTGCGCTAATTGCTTCGGCGACCCTTGCGTCATCGCAAGAGGTGACGATCCGCTCGGGCGAGCATGACGGATACACGCGCCTTGTGTTCACTGTTCCGCCAAACACGGATTGGGTTGTGAAACACCGCAAAGGTGGCGCGCGGTTGATGGTCGATTTGGACAATGTGACCTACAAGACCGGAGGCGTGTTCAGCCGGCTGACAACAAACCGCCTCGCCTCATTGTCGCAAAAACAGCCGGGCGATGGGCTGGAACTGGATTTTGGCTGCGAGTGCGTTGCTTCTGCATTTCTCTACCGCGACTCGATGATCGTTCTGGATATTGCGCCCGGCGCGATACTGCCGCCTTTGCTTACCAATATCCCGCCACCCCGATCGGTGCCGGAGCGGGACCTTTCGTCCCGCCCTAACCCGCCAGAAGCCATAGAGTTGCCTTCGCTGCCCCTTGGCGGGCAGAGTTTCAAGGACCAACTCTCGACGCGTCTGTTGCAAGGGGCGGATCGGGATGTACTGGATCTGAATCTTGCTACTATCGGGCCAAGGCGACGGCCCGAGCTGCAGGCGCTGCCTTTGACGGGTGGTTTGAACTCGAATGTAGAGCTTTCAACCGCATTGGATGAACTCAACGCCCTGCTGGGTTCCGAATTTCCGCAGATCGAGGCCAAACCTGCCTGTTTCACAAGCGTTGAGCTTGGATTTGAAACCTGGGCAGATGATCGGCCTTTCCAGGATCAGGTCGCTCAGCTGCGCGTAGAGCTGTTTCAGGAGTTCGACAGGCTGGACGCAGATCGCGCTTTGGCTTTGTCCAAGCTTTACGCCTATTACGGTTTTGGCGCGGAATCCCTGCAAATGCTGGGCCTTTCGGGTTTGCAAAGTGATGAGACTCAACAGGTTGCTGCAATTGCAAACATCGTTGACGATCAACCGTTTCCTCAGCGCAGCCCATTTCACGGCCTGCAGCGATGCGACAGCGATGCCGCGCTTTGGGCTGCACTCGCCGAGCGGAAACTGACAGCCGATGCGCGCGTTGAGGCAATCGAACAAAGCTTTGTCCGCTTACCCGACCATCTGCGCCGCAGCCTGGGGCCGCGGCTATCCTCAATTCTGGTTGACGCAGAACAACTTGAAGCCGCGCGGCGGGTTTTGCGGTCGGTAGAGCGTGTTGAACCGGAGACAACTCCCTCACTCTCCAACGCCAAGGCCGAAGTGGCTTATGCCGAAGGGGATGGCCCATCAGAAGAAAGCCACTTGTCCGAAGTGATCAAGGCACCCGAAGCCTCGACCGAGGCGCCGCTGGCCTTGGCGCGGTTGGTTGAAAAACGATGGAACGATCGAGGGGCTGTTTCTCTACAGGAACTGGATCTCGCCGCCGCCTATGCGATCGAATATCGCCAAACCGAAATTGGGCCAATGATGGCCCGAACACATGTGGTTGCACTAGGTCTTATGCAGGAATTCGAACAGGCCTTTGAGCTGATCGACACATTGCCGGATAGCGCAGAAGAACCTGTCGTGCTGGATCGACATCTGCAATTGCTTGCAGAACGCGCCGATGACTTAACATTTTTGCGGCAGAGCCTGTCTCTCTCACAGCCACAGAAGGATGCGGCGTCGACCGACACAGCCATCGCCCTGTCCAAGCGATTGACAAAGCTGGGGTTCGGCACTCAGGCGGCGGCACTGGCCAACCGCGGCGAAGATCGCGCGAGGCGCGCGGAACGGGCGCTGCTACGGGCGCAGGCAGCGTTGCAGGTTGGTCGCCCCTATCAGGCGGTGCTGGAGTTGGCTGATGATCCATCAGATGCCGCCAATGCTCTGCGGATCGAGGCGATGATCGCCAGCCGCGATTTTGCCAACGCCGCAGCTTTGTTGCAGGAGGCCGGAGATGTGCAGGCCGCAAACAGATACTACTGGTTGGCAAATTTGCCAGGCCGGGCCGATGTGGATTCGAACGGAAAGTTCGCTGAGTTAAATGCGACGACCCAGGCATTGGCGGACGCACCTGAACGCATCGAGGACAAACCCTTGGCAAATGCTGTGAACCTGCTGGATGAAAGTGCTCAGACACGAGCAAGAATCGCTGCTTTGCTTGAGATCGTTGAAACAGAATAGACCAACCCAGCGACGCCATTTGCGGTCTTAATTCTATGAGCTTAGGAAATAGACTATGGCGCTGGTGGTTCATACAGAAGCGCAGCCAAATCCGAATAGCGCGAATGCGGATCGGTCCAGCTCAATATCGCGTCGCGGATGGCCTCGGCGCGATCCGTGCCTACCACAGGCTTAGCGAATTCCATGTATTTCGCAATTACGTCTGATCGCGAAAACGGCGCTTCAGGGCCGCCTCGGGCATGGATATCACCCGAATGAAGAAGTCGCCCATCCATCGTGGCAATCTCAACATCGGCCCAGCGTCCCTTAGGGAAACGCGCGGTGTGCCGCTCAACTTCTGCAACCCGAATGCGGGACATGAACGCAGCTACTTCGGGATCGGAAAGGCCGGGCCCCGAGATATGCTCAACACCGATCCGACCATGAAGTGCATAAACAGCCACCGCAAAAGGCAAAGAATACTGCGCTTGAGATGTCGTCTGAGGGATACCCGAATACAGACAGGCCGCCTGATGAAAGCTATTCACCTTTAGGGTCGCAATTTGGTTGGGGCCCAAATCGTGTTCGATCATCACCGCCCGCGTTGCATCGATGGCCGCATGGGCCCATCGGCAGATGGGATAGGGTTTCACATATTGATGCTCGACCTGCCAGAAGGTCCCCAGATCCGACCAATGTGATGCTGCTTCATCGGATTCAATCGTGATGGCCGGGGCTCCGGTGAACCCACGCTCGGCCAGCACGGCGGCGGACAGACCGACCAATGCGCCCCAGCCTGACCCGTCATGCAGCATGGTTGGGTTTGCGATCTCGCGCATCATCTGGCTGCGGGGCCCGTGGTATTCCGCGATGCCCATGGCCTGCCGCAGTTGTTCGGGACTTTGCCCCCGCAGGCGCGCTGCCATGGCCGCAACGCCCAATGCATTCCACGCGCCGGACGTGTGATAGTCCGTGACGCTGTCATGCAGCGATATCCCGGCCCGACCGGCAATTTCATAGCCGGTGATCACCGCTGCCAAAGCCTCGGGGCCTGGCAGATCGGGGAGATGTTCTGCCAAAGCCGCCAGAGTGGGTAAAACGACAACGCCGATTTGACCCTTGGTCGGGTTATAGCCATCATGGCCGTCCAGATTATCGGTTTGGGTCGCGGCCGCATAAGCCGCACCTGCCAGACTGACCGCGCGGCCATCAAACATCATGCGCGCGCTAAACGCTGGGTCAGAGCTGGCATACAACAGCGCCGCAGTGTCGCGCGCAATCACGCCCGCCTCCATCGGTCCCGCCGCGATCAGAATGCCCATCGTGTCCAGCATCATCAGCGCCGCAGCCTCCTGCGCGCTGTTCGGCACGTCGGCAGCCGCCCGGGTCAGCGCAAAATCGGCAACAAAGGCGAAGCTATTGGTCACGCCGCGCCCTCCATCACCGGTTGTACATCGCGCAGTCGGTGGCCTGCCGGATCAAACGGGGGCTCTGACAGGATCTTCGCTTTGTGCGGTTTGCCGAGGATGAAAACCTCAACCGTATCGCCTGGCTTGGCCACCTTCGGATCCGCATAGCCGATCGCCAGCGATTTCCCGACCGAATAGCCGTATGCGCCCGAGGTCACACGGCCCACCGGCGCGCCATCCAGCGCAAAGATCGGCTCGCCACCGCTGGCATCGGCGTCTGCAGCGTCAACCTCGAAGATCGACAGAACCTCGCGCGCTGCATTGTCCTTGATGGACAGATAGGCGTCTTTGTGCAGGAAGTCCTTATCCAGCTTGATCAGGCCGGCAAGACCAACCTCTTGCGGCCAGTATTCCTGAGAATACTCGCGCCCCCAGGAACCATAGCCCTTTTCCATCCGCAGCGACCCCAGCGCGCGTCCGCCAACCGGGCCGCCGCCATAGTCCTTCGCAGCCTCCAAAAGCGTTGTATAGAGCCTGATCTGGTCGGATTCGGCGCAGTGAAGCTCCCATCCCAGATCGCCGGTAAAGCTGACGCGAATGGCCAGACAGGTAACGCCTGCGACTTCGATGGTCTGCGAGCGCATGAAGCGGAACGCCTCGTTCGACAGATCCGCGTTGGTCAGGCGTTGCAGAATGTCGCGCGACTTTGGGCCAGCCACGTTGAAGCCCGCAATGCGGTTTGTCGCGACCTCAAGCGTGGTCCCTTCGGGCAGATCGACCATGTTGAAGAAACGCAGGTGATAGCGCTCGGCCATGCCCGAGCCGATCATCATGTATTCGTCGTCGGCAACCTTGGTGATCGTGAAATCCCCAGCCACGCCGCCGCGGACCGAGATCAGAGGCGTCAAGCAAGATCGCCCAATCTCGGTCGGGATGCGGTTTGCGACCAGCCGATCAAGCCAATCATGGGCACCGAGGCCCTTGATCACATAGTTGGCAAAGTTCGAGATATCGATCACGCCGACCGCGTCCCGCAACATCTGAACCTCGCGCCCCACCGGCTCCCACCAATTCTGGCGGGTAAAGCCGTTGGTTTCGACCGTTCCAGGCTGATCGGCGAACCAAAGCGGGTGTTCCCAGCCGCAGTTCAGGCCAAAAACACACCCCATCGCCTTTTGCATCTCATAAGCCGGGCGCACGCAGGCGGGGCGACCAGCACTGCGTTCTTCATTGGGGAAGTGGATGGCAAAGCGGTGCGCATACTGATCCTCGACCCGCGCCTTGGTGAACTTTTTGTCGGCCCAATCGCCAAAGCGAGCCAGATCCCAGGCGAACATGTCGTATTGCGGCTCGCCCTCGATCATCCACTGCGCCGCCAACAGGCCCAGCCCACCGGACTGCGAGAAACCGGGGATGATGCCTGTGCAGCAGAAGTAGTTCTGTAGCTCGGGGACCGGCCCCCAGATCGCGTTGGAATCCGGCGACCAGATCATTGGGCCGTTGATGACACGTTTGACGCCCGCGGTGGCGGCGACCGGCACGCGTTCGGTGGCGCGGATCACGTTCTCCATGATCCGGTCCAGATCGTCGGGGAACAGATCATGGGCGAAATCCAACGGCGTGCCGTTTTCGGCCCAGAACCGCATGTCTTTCTCATAGGCACCGATCAGCAGGCCATTGCCCTCCTGACGGAAGTAGTATTCCCCATCCCGGTCGGCGATTGAGGGCAGACGGCGGCCCATATTGGCCACTTCGTCGATGGCCTCGGTCACGAAATACTGATGCTCGGTCGGTTGCAGCGGCAATTCGATGCCTGCCAGCGCCGCAACCTCGCGCCCCCACAGGCCCCCGGCATTGACCACCCATTGCGCGTGGATATCGCCCTTTTCAGTCCGCACGATCCAGGAACCATCTGGCTGCTGTTCCGTCCCTATTACGGGGCAAAATCGCTCAATCGTCGCACCCATAGCCCGCGCGCCTGCGGCATAGGCCATAGTCACACCGGATGGATCGACGTTGCCGCCGTCGGGTTCGTACATGATACAGCGGATATCATCGAACTGCGCCAACGGATGCAGTTCTTTCGCCTGTTCCCTGCTGATCTCGTAGAAGTTCAGACCGTAGAACCGCGCCTTAGCCTCTTGCAGCCGCAGCTGATGTTCGCGGTCTTCGGTTTGCGCCAGGTACAGCGAACCTGGTTGAAATACCCCGCAACCCTGGCCGGTTTCCTTCTCCAGCTCTTTATACAGATTCATCGTATAGTGTTGGATGCGCGTGACGTTGTTATTGTCATGCAGCCCGTGGATATTGGCCGCCGCATGCCAGGTCGAGCCGGATGTCAGCTCATCCCGCTCCAGCAGAACAACATCTGTCCAGCCAAGCTTGGCCAGGTGATAAAGGATTGAACAACCGACTAGGCCCCCTCCGATAACGACGGCCTGTGCGTGGGTTTTCATGAGATCTCTCCTAAAAAATCGGACGCTGCCTGCGCGGCAGGTTTCAACAAGAGTCAGCCATAGGTTGGAACAGGCATATGTTCTGTTCCCGACGCGAAATGTCGGGAACAGGGCTTTCTTAACATGAGTTTAACTCAACCCAATTGAATCCTTTATGATATTTTGAAGGCTTCAAGATTAAGTGGAGTAACCCCGTGAACCTTTTGGATGCGGGCCTGTCATACAGGGTTGAGTGGGAGGAAAAGCGCCGAACAACACACCAAACCCCACAGAATACTTGAAATATTTGGTTAATGTTCTATTTATGTTCCACATAGTCAGAGGACAAACCGATGGTCCAGCACATCCGAAATTCGGCTCTGGGTGAGCCAAGCAACGATTATCACCTGCTTCCGGTGACAGACCGGCAGATGAGGTATGCCCGTGCGATTGCAGAGCAATCTGCGCTGGAAATCCCCGTGGATGTGCAGCGAGACCGCAAGATGCTGTCGGACTGGATTTCAGCGCACAAGCCCCGCGTAACCTCGCAATTCGACAATTACCCAACTGGCAAGCAGGTCGCCTTTGCCGAGCGTATCTCGCGCAGCAAACGCCGCCCGATCCCATCCGAGTGTTTCCGTGACAAACGGATGATGTCGCGCTGGATCGATCAGAACAAGTAGGCTCTAATCTTAGCTATTTGGGCTATGATTGCGCGCATAGATCGCAACCGCAGCCGCCACAAACATGCCCAGCAGGATGTAGCCCGTGACCGCCTCGGCCGCAGCAAGTGCGCGGCACAGTCCGACTGGGGACATATCGCCATAGCCGACGGTGGTGAAGGTGACATACGAGAAATACAGGATGTCCGCCGGGCCCTGCGCGCCGATCACGCAGTTGTCGTTGTAGCCAAAGGCGCCATAGACGGCGGCAAACAGGAACGGCACGACTTGAATGAAGGACACGCCCATAAGCAGCAACAGCCGACGGGGGGATTTCACCTGGGTCACATAGTACCACGATTGCGAGGCGATCCAGATCAACAGACCCACTGAGGCGAAAGAGCCGATTGTATCGCCAGCCGTCGCATCACTCAGACGCGACAGGCCATACCACGCCAAAAAACTGACAATCACCAAACCCAATGCGGCCAACAGGGTCGATTTCCACTCTTCCAGAGTTTTGGGTTCACGATGCATTAGGGCTCCGTCCCGCTGGTGTGCCCCAGATCATCTGTCGTAAGGGGCGGACCCGCAAGCTGAATTTAGTTCGAACCCAGGTGCTCGAACCCGCGTTTGCGCGCCAGCAGGATTTGCTTTTGCCTCTCACGAAAACGGGCCTTGTCCGCCTCGGAGGTCTCACCGACACAGCGGTGACAGGCCACGCCATGCTCGTATTCTGGGCGTTTCATATCTTCGGGCAGAATCGGGCGGCGGCAGGCATGGCACAGACGGTGCGGCCCCTCGACCAGCCCGTGACCGACAGAAACACGGTTGTCGAACACAAAGCATTCACCCTGCCACGTGCTGTCTTCGGCCGGCATTTCTTCGAGATAGCGCAGGATTCCGCCTTTCAGGTGATACACATCCTCAACCCCCTGCCCCAGCAGATAGTTGGTCGATTTCTCGCAACGAATGCCGCCGGTGCAAAACATGGCCACGCGCTTGTTGTGAAAGCGGTCCTTGTTTTCCTCCCACCAGGCCGGGAAATCGCGGAAACTGGCGGTTTCAGGGTCTATTGCGCCCTCAAACGTACCGATCGCCACCTCATAGTCGTTGCGCGTGTCGATCACCACCACATCGTCCGAGCGGATGAGATCGTTCCATTCCTCCGGCTCAACATAGTTGCCGACCCGGGCGCGAGGGTCCACATCCGGCTGGCCCATGGTAACAATCTCTTTCTTCAGCCGCACCTTCATCTTGCCGAATGGTGGATGGTCTGCGGTTGCCTCTTTCCACTCAAGATCAGCACATCCGGGCAGCGACTTGATATGCGCCAGCACCGCATCAATCCCAGCACGAGGACCCGCGATAGTGCCGTTGATCCCTTCCTGCGCCAGCAGCAGTGTGCCCTTGACCGATTGGGCGCGGCACAGGTCCAGCAACGGATCGCGCAGGGCCGCGTGATCCGGAAAGCGAGTGAAGTGATAGAGAGCAGCGATCGTGTACATGCGCGCGGTCTAAACCCGCAGGCGCAGAGTCGCAAGAGACCGCATTGACGACCAACCCCGGCCCGCCTACCGATAAGGCATCAAAGGAGGCCCCCAGATGACCCATGCCCTGATCGTAATCGATGTCCAGAATGATTTCTGCCCCGGGGGGGCGCTGGCCGTGGCGGGCGGGGATGAGGTCGTGGCGCCCATCAACGCCATGATGGGTGATTTCGACGCGGTGATCCTGACGCAGGATTGGCATCCGGCAGGCCATTCCAGCTTTGCCAGCTCGCACCCGGGCAAAGCCCCGTTTGAAATGATCGATATGCCCTATGGCCCGCAGGTCCTGTGGCCCGATCACTGTGTTCAGGGCACGGATGGTGCCGCGTTTCACCCCGGTTTGCGCACCGATGCCGATCTGATCATCCGCAAAGGGTTTCGCAGCGCAATCGACAGCTATTCTGCCTTTTTCGAGAACGACCGTGAGACGCCAACCGGGCTGAAAGGCTATCTTGACACACGTGGATTGTCGAAGGTCACCCTCGTCGGATTGGCTACGGATTTCTGCGTTCATTACTCTGCCGTAGATGCCGCGCAGCTGGGCCTGGATGTGATCGTTCGGCTGGATGCCTGTCGCGGGATCGATATGGACGGGTCGATGGCAGCGGCTGAGCAGGCGATGCGGACCGCAGGGGTGGTTTTGGCCTAAGGCGTTGCTGCCCCGGTCGCCTCGAGGAACTTGAACAACACAAACAGAATGACGGCCAGCCCCAGGGCAAAGCCGATACGGCCCGGCAACGCTCGCCGTTTGGTTCGGCCTACCGGCATCGGCTCGGGCGTGAGGGCAGTCAAGGTAGGCTGCACGACCCCTTGCACTGGCCGTGCGCGTTTCACATGCGCCATGAACTGCAAAAGATCGAATTCACCGCTGTATTCACCCTGAACGCCTTGGCTTTTGATATTGGCAAACAACACTTGCAAAATCTGGTCACGGTCGACCTGATCTGCCGGAGGATAAACATCGGGCGCAATACCGCTGTCATGCGCGGCCAGCTCAAAGCCCGCATCCTGAAATATCTTGCGAATCTTGGGCGACGCCCCGCGCAAGGCATCCGACGTTTTAACATCCCGAAACAGCGCCACCGTTCGGACCATATGCTTGGCCTCGCTCGGTGTTTCGAGTGTTTGATCGTCTGATGCTTCTCTTAAAATATCAAAATCGTATCGAAGACTCATACACCTTAAACAGCCTTAGCGTTCCATCCCGCACCCTCACTAATCGGTGATCAGATCACACAATAAGCCCGCTTTGTGGCGTCAAGCGGGCATTGTCACCAAATCAGCGACTCTTGCCATTCGCCGTGCCGATTGATCTAACAACGGAAATTGCAGGAGTTCCCCATGGTCGATATTGCGACCCGTGTTTACAATCACAAATGGAAGATCGATCCGATTGTGCGGTCTTTGATCGACACGGATTTCTACAAACTGCTGATGTGCCAGTCAGTGTTTCGAAACAAGCCTCAAACCACTGTCGAGTTTTCGCTGATAAACCGCTCGAATCACGTGCCATTGGCGCGCCTGATCGACGAAGGCGAGCTGCGCGAACAGCTGGATCATATCCGCTCGCTCAGCCTCAGCCGGGGCGAAAGCACCTGGCTGCGGGGCAACATGTTCTACGGCAAACGGCAGATGTTCCGCTCGGACTTCATGGAGTGGTTCGAAAACATGCGCCTGCCGCCCTACCACCTGGAGCGTAAGGGCGACCAATACGAACTGACTTTTGAGGGTAAATGGCACGAGGTCATGCTGTGGGAAATCCCTGCTTTGGCCGTGCTGATGGAACTGCGATCCCGCGCCGTCCTGAACCACATGCGCCGGTTCGAGTTGCAGGTTCTTTATGCCCGCGCAATGACCCGGGTGTGGGAGAAGATCGAACAGCTCAGCGCCATTCAAGGCCTTGGAATCGCGGATTTCGGAACCCGGCGGCGGCACTCGTTCCTGTGGCAGGACTGGTGCGTTCAGGCGATGATCGAAGGGTTGGGCGCGTCCTTCACCGGCACCTCGAACTGCCTGATCGCCATGCGGCGCGAGGTTGAGGCCATCGGCACCAATGCCCACGAACTGCCCATGGTCTATTCCGCCTTGGCCGACACGGATGAGGCATTGGCGCAGGCTCCCTATGATGTTCTCAGCGACTGGCATGAAGAACATGACGGCAATCTGCGCATCATTCTGCCCGACACCTACGGCACTAAGGGATTTCTGGATCGGGCGCCCGATTGGCTGGCAGGCTGGACTGGCATTCGTATCGACAGTGGCGACCCTGCTGAAGGGGCCGAAGTGGCCATCGACTGGTGGAAGTCCCGTGGAGAGGACCCGACGCAGAAACGGATCATCTTTTCCGACGGGCTGGACGTCGACAAAATCAAGGAACTGCACGCCCAGTTTGTCGGCCGCACCAACATCTCATTTGGTTGGGGCACATTGCTAACGAACGATTTCCGCGGCCTTGTGCCGGACGAGGCGCTGGCGCCGTTCTCGCTGGTCTGCAAGGCGGTGTCGGCCAATGGGCGGCCAACAGTCAAACTGTCGGACAACCCGGAGAAGGCGATGGGTCCCGACGATCAGATCGACCGATACAAACGGGTATTCGGCGTCGGTGCCCAGAAGGCCATCGAAGTGATCGTCTAGCCGTGAAACGCCGCCACCGTCTTGAGTTGTGAAAAGCCGTACAGCGCTTCGAACCCTTTTTCGCGGCCGTGTCCGGATTTTCCAACCCCTCCAAACGGAAGCTCCACGCCGCCGCCCGCACCGTAATTGTTGATGAACACCTGACCCGAGCGTAGGCGTTTTGCCAACCGCATCTGCCGTGCGCCATCGCGGGTCCAGATACTGGCGACCAGACCGTAGTCGGTGCTGTTCGCTATAGTTAGAGCCTGTTTTTCGGTCTCAAACGGGATCAGAACCTGAACCGGGCCGAAAATCTCATCCTGCGCCAGAACGTGATCAGCGGGCACGTCAGCGAATAAAGTTGGTTGGACATAGGCTCCGGTCTCAGGCGCATCGGGAGTGATCTGCCCCCGTGCGGCTATCGTCAAATCCTCTCCCTTCGCTAGAAATCCCGAGACGATGGATTTCTGCCGATCCGAGATCAACGGACCCACCCGCAGGTCGTCCATTGCTGGCCCAACAGTCAACTGGCCATAAGCCTCAGCCATCCGCGCCTTGACCTGATCATAAACCCCGCGCTGCACCAGAATGCGGGATGAGGCCGAGCAGGTTTGCCCCGCATTCTGAATGCCCGCATTTACGAGAAACGGCAAAGCCGCGCCTAGGTCAGCATCATCAAACACCAGTTGCGGAGATTTTCCGCCGAGCTCCAACGTCACAGGGACTACATTGCGCCCCGCCGCCTGCTGCACCAAAGCCCCGGTCGCAACGGACCCGGTGAACGAGATATGATCGACCCCAGGATGTCCGGACAGCGCGGCCCCGGCCTCGGCACCCAAACCGGGCACAACATTCAAGGCGCCAGCCGGTAACCCGGCCTCGGTTGCCAGATGGGCAAAGGCCAGCGCGGTCAGGCACGCCTCTTCCGCCGGTTTCAGCACGCAGGCATTGCCCATGGCCAGCGCTGCACCGACTGAGCGGCCAATGATCTGCATCGGGTAGTTCCACGGCACGATATGGCCCGTCACGCCATGTGGCTCGCGCAATGTGTAGACAGTGTAGCCGTCGAGATACGGGATCGTCTCACCCATCACCTTGTCCGCCGCGCCACCATAGAACTCACAATACCGCGCCAGGGCGACGGCATCCGCCCGCGCCTGCGTCAACGGTTTGCCAACGTCCTTCGCCTCCAAAACGGCCAGATCCTCGACACGGTCCAGAACCAACCGACCTAAACGGCTTAGAATGCGCCCACGCTCGAATGCAGGCATTCGGCCCCATTCGCCATCTAGTGCAGCGCGGGCTGCCACGACAGCAGCGTCGATATCCGATGCTACACCGCGCGCGATCTGGCAGATTTCGGAACCATCGGACGGGTTGACCAAGGGCAACGATTGAGCGGTGACCGGCGATTGCCACGCGCCCCCGATCAAACAGAGGCTGGGATCAAACCATATCGCATTGGTCATCGAAAACTCCTATCTCGGCTCTAACACAGGGAAAATCACGCAGCACCCACTCCGATCTCCGGCAACTGCGGCGCAGCAGAAATCAGCTTTTGCGTGTATGGGTGGCGCGGATTTGTGAAGACCTGCTCGGTCTCGCCCTGTTCAACGATCTTCCCGGCTTGCATGACCATCACCCTGTCTGTGATCGTGCGCACGACGCTCAGATCGTGGCTGATGAACAGATAAGTCAGATCATAGGCGGCACATAGTTCAGCCAACAGGTCCAGAATCTGCGCCCGGACCGAGACGTCGAGAGCCGAGACCGCCTCGTCAAACAGGATCAGTTCCGGGCGGATAATCAGCGCGCGAGCAATTGCAATGCGTTGCCTTTGACCGCCCGAGAATTCATGGATGTACTTGTCCGCATCCTCTGGGCGCAGCCCCACGGCGATCAACATTTCAGCAATGCGATCCTGCCGCTCGCCCCCAGTCAGAGGGGTTTTGAGTAAATGAAATGGTTCGGTAATCAGGCGCGCAACCCGGTGGCGCGGGTTGAAACTGCCATAGGGATCCTGAAACACCACCTGCATCTTGCGCCGCACGGCCGGATTGGGTTTGTGACCGGAGAATACCGGCTGACCGTCCAGCCGAATGTCACCGGATTGCACCTCTTCCAACCCCAAAATAGCCCGTGTTAGGGTCGATTTTCCGCATCCGGACTCCCCTACCAGACCCAGCCGCTCACCCTGGTTGAGGGTGAAGCTGACCTGATCCACGGCACGGGTATGACCGGGCGCATCGAACAGGCCCTTGCGCGGCAAGCGATAGTCGCGGACCACTTGCGTGACCTCTAGCAACGGTTGCGGTTGTTTTGCATCAGGCAGAGCCACCCGATGGTTCGACGCCTCAAACAGCATCTGGGTATAGGGGTGCTGCATGTTGTGCAGAAGATGGTCGGTTGCACCGCTTTCGACGACTTCGCCATGGCGCATCACGACGATCTGATCCGCCATATCGACGACAACAGCCAGATCATGGGTGATCATCAGCAGGCCCATCCCGTATTCTGTCACCAAGCCCTTGAGCAGGTCCAGAATCTGCGCCTGAGTGGTCACATCCAGCGCCGTTGTCGGTTCATCCGCGATCAGCAGTTTAGGGCGCAAGGTAATCGCCATTGCAATGACCACACGCTGGCGCTGACCACCGGACAACTCATGCGGATAGCGGGACAGAGGGAAGCGATCAGAAGGCAGCCCAACTCGGGCCAATACCTCTTCCGCCCGCTCCTGCGCCTGCGCAGGAGGCATCGCCTTGTGGATCAGGATAGTCTCCATCACCTGATCGCCGATGGTTTTGACCGGGTTAAGCGCCGTCATCGGCTCTTGAAACACCATCCCGATCGAAGCACCGCGTAGTGCGCACATCTCTGCCTCGGGCCGGTTCAGTATTTCCTGCTCGTCCAGCAGGATCGAGCCATCACTTTCCGCCCCATCGGGCAACAACTGCATCACGGCCAGCGCAGTCATCGATTTGCCCGAGCCGCTTTCCCCGGTCACAGCAACGATCTGCCCCGGTGCAATCGACAAACTGACCTGTTTCAGAATCTCGACCCCGTGAATGCCGAGCGACAGGTTTTCGATCCGCAACAAACTCATGCCCGCGCCACCCTGATACGCGGGTCCAGCCAGTCGCGCAGGCCATCGCCCAGCAGGTTCAAGCCCAGCACAGTGACGATGATTGCGAGGCCCGGAATCAGGGCCAAATGCGGGGCGAAACTGACCATTGTCTGCGCGTCGGCCAGCATCCGACCCCAGCTTGGCGTGGGTGGTTGCGCTCCAAGACCGACGTAACTCAAGCCCGCCTCGGCTAGGATTCCAAGGCTGAACTGGATGGTCCCCTGAACGATCAGCAGGTTGGCGACATTGGGCAGGATATGTTCAGCTGAGATCCGCGCCGCGCCCTTGCCCGAGACACGGGCGGCTAGGATGAACTCTCGCTCCCACAGGGACAGGGCCGCGCCACGGGTGATGCGGGCGAAGACGGGAATGTTGAAGATACCGATGGCGATGATCGCGTTGATCGCGCCGGCACCGAGCACGGCTGTGATCAGGATGGCGATGACCAGAGAGGGGAAAGCAAAGACCAGATCATTGCCGCGCATGATGACTTCGTCCAGCCACGATCCCTTGCGTGCGGCCGCTGTCAGACCCAGCGGCACGCCCAGCGCCATGCCAATCCCCACGGCGACCAGTGCCACCGCAATCGACGTCCGCGCACCGACCATGATCATCGAGAACATGTCGCGCCCGAAGTGGTCGGTACCGAACCAGTGCTGCGTGCTGGGCGGTTGCAGTTTTTCAGGGATGTTGAGCGCCGCAAAATCATACGGCGTCCAGACAAAAGACACCAACGCCGCCAACAGAACCAGCGACGACAACACCGCGCCGAGGATCAGGTTTCGGCTCATGTCCGGCTCCTAAGCCTTGGATCAACGGCGGCATAGGCCAGATCAACCAGAAAATTCACGGTGATGACAGCGAAGACCAGCAGCATGACCACGGATTCCACCACGATCAGATCGCGGGCCGAGATCGCCTGAAATACCAGCCGCCCGAGGCCGGGCAGGTAGAACACCTGCTCGATAATGATTGATCCGGCCAAAAGGAACGAAAACTGCAGCCCGATGATCGTCAGCACCGGGATCAGCGCGTTTCGCACCCCGTGTCGCCACAGCGCCTGACGGCGGGACAAACCCTTGGCACGGGCGGTGCGCATGAAATCCTCACCCAGAATGTCCAGCAATGACGATCGCATCACTCGCGCCAGAATGGCCGCTTGCGGCAGCGCCAGGGCGATCGCGGGCAGTGTCAGGGAATGCAGCCCGGTCCAGAATCCGTTCTCCCAACCGGCAAACCCTCCGGCATTGAACCAGCGTAGGTTGATGGCAAAGATCAGAACCAACATCATCGCAAACCAGAAATTCGGCACCGCAATGCCCAGCTGTGTTGCGCCCATCACCGTCAGATCACCAGGTTTGCCGCGGCGCGCGGCGGCATAGATGCCTGCGGGAAAGGCGATTAGGGTCGATAAGGTCAGTGCATAAAGCGCCAGTGGCAAAGACACCCACAGCCGATCCGCGATCATCTGCGAAACAGGCGTGCGATAGGTGTACGAGGTCCCGAAATCCCCCACCAACATCCCGCCAACCCAGTTGAAATACCGCTGGGTCTTGGACACGTCCAAGCCCAACTCGGCCCGCAGTGCGGCCAATGTGTCGGGCTGCGCGTTGACCCCCAACATGAAGGAGGCCGGATCACCCGGCGCCACCTCGATCACCGCAAAGATGACGACCGAAGCAATGCCAAGGCTGATCACAAGTGAGAACAATCGTTTGAGCGCATAACGTAGCATTGGGGGCAGGTTAAGTGCGCGCCCTGCCCGGGTCCAGCGGCTAGTTATACTTACGCTGCTCTTGCCGAACCAGATCGACGGCGCAGGCCGAAAGCTCTTGCGCAGGGGCCGATTCAGCTAGCGTTTCCAGATTGGTTTCGGTACGTGCCAAAGCCGCCCGACGTAACACCATCAACCGGGCGCGCGGGCTGTCCAGAAACTGCGATTGCGGGATCACGGTCTCAAGGGGGCTGTCTGTGCGGATCACCTCGAAGTACCCGCCCAGCAGCGTAAGGAAGGCAAAGGAACAAGCCGCAACCTCTGCCGAACAATGCGTGTTGCACAGTTGCGCGATGGGTCGCGTCGCCTCGGCTGTCATCAGCCAGTTTTCCACGGCGGGCCGCCACGGGTTGCCCGGTGACAGATCGCCATAACCCAGTCCCAAAGCCAAAACACCAGCCATACCAAGCGCCTGTTCCGAGTTTGCCGAAACCGGGTCGGGCTGAATATGACGCAGCGCAGCCAAGCCGTCCCCGCGCGGCTCGGGACTGTCCGAAAGATAGGCCAGATAGGGCTGCAGATCGTCCATGGTCCCGTCATAGGCGCGCAACTCATCCCGCATCGCTTGACTGCCATACAAGGCAACGATCCGCGTTGGGTAATCTGTGGCTTGATGTTCACCAAGATCGTTGAGGCGCTTCACCTGATCGGGATCAGGCTGAGGCTGCCTGGATCGCAGCAAGGCCTGCGCCAGTGCATTCCCCTCGGCGGCTTCGAGGGTCACCCAAGATGTGCCGAAATTGCTATTGTCGTTGCGCCGGAACAGGGCGCGAGATTGGGCGGGCTCAAGGCTTTGTCGAAACGGGGATGGCCCAAGATCCGTGGTTTCGATCCGGCCCAGCAACAAACGCGCATCCGAATTGCCCGCCGCCGCCAGCGCCGCCAGCATCGGCAACGCCTTGGCGTCATCACCGCCCAGCCACAAGGCTATTGCCGCATCCAGAGTGGTCTCTGCCGATGCGGATGGCGCGGCACAAAGCTGCGCCAAGACCATCAAGGCGAGGAAAGAGCGTTTGATCATAGGCCTTCCCTTAGGCTGAACGCTACTCCGCCCAGCTGATAGCTGTCAGATCAATGGCCGCCGTCGGCGCGTTTTGCCACAGCCCTTGTACGCCTGCCTTGGCCACACCCAGTTTAGCCAACTGGAACAGGTACCCGTTGACGTAGTCGTTGGAAATCAGGCGCTGCGCTTCGCCCATCAACCGTGCCCGTTCCTCGGGGTCAGTGGTGGTGTTCAGCAACTCCATCAGGGCCTGAAAATCCGTGCTGTCATATTGGAAGTAATAGTCGGGCCGCGCATAGATACCGATATCCATCGGCTCAGTATGGCTGACGATGGTCAGGCCGAAATCCTTGCCCTTGAACACCGATTCCAGCCATTGCGCCCATTCTACATTAATGATCTCGGCGGTGATCCCAACCTCGGCCAATTGAGCGGCGATGATCTCTCCACCCCGGCGCGCATAGGAGGGCGGCGGCAGGTGCAGCGTAGTCTCAAAGCCTTCGGCAAACCCGGCCTCAGCCAGCATAGCCTTGGCCTTTTCCGGATCATAGGCAGACTGCCCGGTCAAATCGACATAGGCCGGGTTATGCGGTGCGAAATGGGTGCCGATGGGCGTGCCGTAGCCGAACATGGCTCCGTCAATGATGGCCTGACGGTCAATCGCATGAGCCAGAGCCTGCCGGACGCGAATATCATCAAACGGCGCTTGCTTGTTGTTGGTCGACAGGATCGTTTCACCCTCGGTCGAGCCAACAAGAACCTGGAACCGTGGGTCAGCCTCGAACTGAGGCAGGTTCTCGGGCGCGGGGAAATTGTCGAAAACATCCACATCTTCGGCCATCATGGCCGCAAAAGCGGCAGTCGGGTCCGAGATGAATTTGAACGTCGCACTCTCTAACGCGGGCTGATCACCCCAATAGTCAGGATTGCGGTTCAATGTGATGCTGTCGCCCTGCACCCATTCGCCAAAGGTAAAGGCTCCGGTCCCCACTGGGTTTGTCTTGATATCATCGATGCTCTCAGAGGCCACGATCACCGCATCACCCCAGGCCATGTTGAACAAGAAGTTACCGTTTGGTTCGGACAGGGTCACCTTGACGGTCAGCGGATCCACCGCCTCGACGCTTTCAATCCCGGCAAACAGAGCCTTCTGCGCGTTGGCGCTGTCTTCTGCCATTGCGCGATCAAGGCTGAATTTGACATCCTCAGCATCCATCGCACTGCCGTCGTGAAAACTCACACCCTCGCGCAGCTTAAAGGTATAGACGGTGCCGTCATCCGAGATTTCCCAGCTTTCCGCCAGCCCCGGTACAACCGAACCATCGCCCATGAACCGGGTCAGACCTTCGAAGATATTGGTGTAGACCACCGAATCGATGGCCTGAGCAGCCGCGCTGGTCGGGTCCAGATGAGGCGGCTCTAACTGCATGGCGATTGTAATGTCCGATTGAGCCATCGCTTGTGTCGCCAGCAATCCGGCGCTTAGCGCCAGCACCGAGCCAAAGGTTCGAAACACCTGCTTAGTCATGGAAACTCTCCCCGTTGAAGTCAACGCAGCCGCGTGTTTGCGGGCTTTCTGGGCCCAGTGTTCCTTTAAACCTAAGGTCATTCAAGGAAATGTTCGCGCAACCGGGGTTTCGTGGGCCCTGCCCGATCTGCTATGCCGCACTGCAACATGAACCCCGCAAGGAGCGAACATGAGCGCCACCGCCCGGAAAAAAGCCCCAAACGCCGAGGATATTCGCGCCCGGAAGAGAGGCGAGCCGCTGGTCAGCCTGACCGCCTATACCACCCCGATGGCGCGTTTGATGGACACCCATTGCGACTTTGTGCTGGTGGGTGACAGCGTTGGCATGGTGCTGCACGGGTTGGAATCGACCCTTGGCGTGACGATGGAGATGATGATCCTGCACGGGCAGGCCGTTGCCCGTGGGTTGGACAGTGCAATGATGGTCATCGACATGCCCTTCGGCAGTTATGAACATTCTCCTGCCGATGCATTCCTCAATGCCGCCCGTCTGATGGCGGAGACCGGTGCGGGGGCTATTAAGCTGGAAGGCGGGGTCGAGATGGCCGAGACCATCCGCTTTCTGGTCAAGCGCGGCATTCCGGTGATGGCCCATATCGGCCTGACGCCGCAGTCGATCAACACGCTGGGCGGGTACAAGGTTCAGGGCCGGGATGACCAAGCGCATGCCGTGCTGGCCGACGCCCATGCGGTGGCCGAGGCGGGCGCGTTTTCCGTCGTGTTAGAGAAAGTTCCGCAAAATCTGGCCGATCAGATCACCAACGAAGTAGCGATCCCGACCATCGGTATCGGCGCCTCTGCCGGGTGCGATGGGCAAATCCTTGTGGTTGACGATATGGTGGGCTTTTTCACGGCGTTCAAACCGAAATTCGTCAAACGCTATGCCGAACTGGGCCGGTTGGCCGAAGCCGCGATAGCCGAATACGCCGCCGAGGTGCGCGCGCGCAGTTTCCCGGCGGATGAACATGTCTTTGCCGATCAGGCCCCTGCCAAAGGGCCAAAGGGATGACCGCACCGATCCTGCGTCGGCTGGCCGATCTGCGCGCCTTGACGACCGAATGGCACCGCAACGGCGACACCATCGGCGTTGTGCCCACAATGGGCGCGCTGCATCAGGGGCATCTGTCACTGGTTCAGGCCGCCAAGGCAGGCACTGACCGCGTGATCGTCACGATCTTTGTGAACCCCAAACAGTTCAACAACCCCGAAGATCTGGCCAATTATCCGCGTACCGAGAGCGAGGATGCGCAAAAGCTGGTCCCTTACGGTGTTGATGCGATCTATGTGCCCGATCCCGATGAAATCTACCCGGCAGGCTTTTCAACCACTGTGACCGTCGGCGGCCTCACTGATATGATGGAGGGTCCCTTCCGCCCGGGCCATTTCGAGGGCGTCGCCACAGTGGTCGCCAAACTTTTCCTGCAAACGCAGGCGGATAAAGCTTATTTCGGCGAAAAAGATTATCAGCAACTGCTGGTGGTCCGACGTATGGCACGTGATCTGGACATCCCCGTTGAAGTTGTGGGCTGCCCCACGGTCCGCGAGCCCTCGGGTTTGGCCATGTCATCGCGCAATCTGCGGCTGTCGGCCAACGGGCTTGAGATCGCAGCGCGAAAGAACACGCTTATGCAAGCGATGGCCAAAGAACTCGCCGCCGGCGCACCGTTCGAGCCACTTGCAGAGCAAGCCAGGGATGACCTGCTGGCCGCTGGGTTCACCGAGGTGGAATATATCGACCTGCGTTGTGCCGAAACGCTTGAGCCCCTGCCCAACGCATCCCGCCCGGCCCGGCTGTTCATCACCGCATGGGCCGATGGCGTGCGCCTGATCGACAATATCCCCATTCCGGCGGCCTGATTTCTGCTCTGGCCCCTGCGCGAGTGTTTGCGCTAAAGTCCCGCAAAACCATGCGGGGGAGGAGCGCAGGCAATGACCTATATTCTGGCAATCGATCAGGGCACCACGTCCTCGCGCGCGATCTTGTTCGACGCACAAATGCAGGCCGTCGGCACCGCCCAGCGCGAATTTCCCCAGCATTTTCCGCAGGAAGGCTGGGTTGAACATGATGTTGAGGATATCTGGGACAGCGTTCTGACCGTCTGCCGTGAGGTTATGGAGACCAGCGGCGTCTCGGCCGACCAGATCGCCGGGATCGGCATCACCAATCAGCGCGAAACCACCGTGGTCTGGGACAAGACCACCGGCAAAGCCATCCACAACGCCATCGTCTGGCAGGACCGTCGCACCGCCGAGATCTGCGCCCGCTACAAACAAGCCGGGTGCGAGGATGATGTGACGGCCCAAACCGGGCTGTTGCTGGACCCCTATTTCTCGGGCACCAAAGTGAAATGGCTGCTGGATACCGTCGACGGAGCCCGCGCGCGGGCCGAGGCCCAAGAGCTGCTGTTCGGCACCATCGACAGCTTTCTGATCTGGCGTCTGACCGAAGGCCGTAGCCACGTCACCGATGCGACCAACGCCGCACGCACCCTTCTGTTCGACATTCACAAGGGTGAATGGAGCGCCGAGATTTGTGATCTGCTGGACGTGCCCTTGACGATGCTGCCAGAGGTGCTGGATTGCGCGGCTGATTTTGGCAGCACGTCCCTGCTGGGTGGCAATATCCCAATTCTGGGTGTCGCAGGGGATCAGCAGGCCGCCACGATCGGTCAGGCCTGCTTTCAACCCGGCATGATGAAATCAACCTATGGCACCGGGTGTTTTGCGCTGCTGAACACTGGCGCGCAGCCCGTCGCCTCAAAAAACCGTTTGCTGACCACCATTGGCTATCAGTTAGACGGGCAAAAGACCTATGCGCTGGAAGGCTCAATCTTCATCGCCGGCGCAGCAGTGCAATGGCTGCGAGATGCACTGAAAATCATCGATGCCGCCCCGCAAAGCGGTGATCTGGCGGCGCAGGCCGACCCGACTCAGCATGTGGTTCTGGTCCCTGCCTTCACCGGCCTTGGTGCACCCTATTGGAAGCCTGATTGCCGGGGCGCGATGTTCGGGCTGACGCGCAATTCAGGCCGGGCCGAGATTGCCCGCGCCACGCTGGACAGCATCGCCTACCAGACCCGCGACCTGTGGCATGCAATGCAAGGCGATTGGGGCGCCGAGGCCAATGTGATCCTGCGCGTCGATGGCGGGATGAGCGCGTCAGACTGGACCATGCAGGGCCTGTCGAACTGTCTGGGGGCTCCGGTGGATCGCCCGGTCATGCAGGAAACAACTGCATTGGGCGCGGCATGGCTGGCCGGCATGAAAGCGGGCGTCTATCCTGATCAGGACGGGTTCGCCGAGACCTGGCAGCTTGATAAACGCTTTGAGCCCCAGATGGCGCAGGATGCCCGCGATGCCGCCTATGCCCGCTGGCAACGTGCTGTACAGGCGGCCATGTCATTCTAAAATCTATTGTCTTGGGCCTCCAAGACGAGGAGGGATAAAATGATCGCCTATGTCACCGTTGGTACCGATGACGTCGCACGGGCCAAGCGGTTCTATTCGGCCTTCATGCCTGCGCTGGGCTATGAGCTTGAGGAAGGGCCCGAAGGTCTAAGCTACGCCTTGCCTGTGGAACCGGACCAATCACCGGTGTTGCCCGAGTTCTACGTCAAACCCACCTTTGACGGAGCACCCGCCTCGGCAGGCAACGGGTCAATGACCGCATTCGAGGCGCAAAATCAGCAGCAAGTGCGTGATTTGCATGCCGCCGCTCTGGCTGCTGGTGGGTCAGACGAAGGCGCGCCGGGTTTTCGTGCCGCTTATGGACCCAGATTCTATGTCGGATACCTGCGTGATCCGCAGGGCAACAAGATTGCTCTATTCTCCAGCAATCCGAGCGAGCCTGGGCGGGACGACTAACGTCGCGACCTAGCTGTGATCTTTCATCAATCGCTGCTTCTGGCGTGACCAGTCTCGCTTGGCCTGCGTCTCACGCTTGTCGTGTAGCTTTTTACCTTTGGCGATCCCGATCTTCAGCTTGGCCCGGCCCTTGTGATTGAAATACAGAACCAACGGCACCAGTGTCATGCCTTTGCGCTGCGTTGCATTCCACAGGTTCGACAATTCCTTGCGCGAGACCAGCAACTTACGGCGGCGGCGTTCTTCGTGCTTGAACACCTTGGCCTGCTCATACGGCGCGATGTAGCTATTGATCAGCCACAACTCGCCATCATCAACCGAGGCATAGCTTTCGGCGATGTTCGATCCACCGGCCCGCAGGGATTTAACCTCGGAGCCTTCCAGCATGATGCCACACTCGATATCCTCTTCGATCGCGTAGTCGAAACGGGCACGCCGGTTTTCGGCGATCACTTTGTAGTTTGGATCAGTCTTCTGCTTAGCCATGACGCGTTGATTTAGGCGGCTTGAACCCGCCATGCAAGGCCAGCACAGGCTTTGATATCAGGATTGTGCGGAAATGATCAGGTCCGGGCCGAAAATTGTATCTGAATGGTTGTGCAGATAGATCTTGAGCCAGGGTGTAAAGCGTTCCGGGTGGCGCTGCACCTCGGCCAGGAGATCGTGATAATCGATCCAGCGAATATCCATCACTTCGTCCGGGTTCGGCTCGATCTTCAGCGGGCCACGTACATGTGCTAGGAAAACGTCCACCACCTCATGTTCGATCAGGTTGTTGCCCACATCGGCATGATACTCCAGACGGTGGCGGTACTCGGGATACAGTCCGGTGATCCCGAGTTCTTCGCGCAAACGGCGCACTGCACAGGCTGAGGCACCTTCATCCCAGTCAGGATGGGTGCAACAGGTGTTCGCCCATAGGCCCGGGGTGTGATACTTGCCCAACGCCCGGCGCTGCATCAGAATTTCAGTGCCGCGCACCACAAAGACAGAGACAGCCTTGTGCCTGAGGCCTTTTTCATGCGCCTCAAGTTTGTCCACGGGGGTCAACTCACCATCAACCCAAGCCGGGATCATGATTCCCATATGTCGTCTCCTGATGCCGATCCATCGGACTGGCGAACTTTGATGTGGTGCTATGGCCGGATCGGCTTGGCATCGGGGCCCGTCGGCCCTGGATCGGGCCGCGTTGGGACAAAATGGCAATGATTGGTCGGATTATCAACCTTACGAAAAGCCGCAGGTGCGGCGGCTTTTCGATATGTCATCGGGTCATCTGAAATCTTATTCGCCTGATACGCTGAGGATATAGGCATAGACATCCTCGCCACCGGATTTCAGTTTGAAACTCATCTTTGACTTGGCCGCAGTGTCATCCAGATATTCCTTGAGGAACGATCTGGGGTCCTGAGAATAGGCGACAAAACTCTCTTCGTCCCAGACAAGCCCGTTTTCACCGGCTTCGACGATGCTGTCACCGTATTTGAACCCTTCCAAGGTCCCTGCGGTACGGCCTGCGACCCCGTAAAGGTTTGGTCCGGTTTTGCCGCCTTTTACAATCACATCACCCGCAGGGTCGGCGATCATGTGGCAGGATTTGCATCTGTTGAAGGCTTTCTTGCCCGCCTCTGCATCCCCTTCTGCATAAACAGGCAAGGCAAGCAGGCCGACGATTGTGGTGGCGAGGAAACGATTCATTGTCTTTGCTCCAGATTTACGTGGCTGGCCTAGAAGGAGCTTCGGAGCGCCAATGAGTCAACGCGCAGATTGCCGCGCGCGGGTCTGTGTCGCTGTGGCAAAACGCCGGACCTAGCCGGTTTGGTTGAGCTGTGACCAGCACGGTAGCAGGTCGCCAGACGCGGGTGAGGCGAGGTAGATCGCGCGCGCGATGGCCCGCGCCAGACAGAGCGAAGCCGCATGGCCGATCATCCCAAGTTCGGTATGATTGGCTAACTGCGCCTTGCCTGTGCTGACGCCAAAAACCAAATCACCGTCCCCCGGCGTGTGGGCAGGCAAAACCGCGCGCGCGATGCCATCATGCGCGGCGACGGCCAGCCTGTAGCATTGAGATTTTGACAAGGCCGCATCGGTGGCAACAATGGCGATTGTGGTATTCGATCTCTCGGGATCGGCCCGCATTGCGCTGGCCTTGCGGCTCGCATCCGGCTGGCCCAATCCGGCGCGCGGATCAGGACCTAAACCGCCAAATTCCTCACCTTGTTCGAATGGTGTCGCCCAGAAATGCCGGTCGCCGGGGGTGGTAACGCTCCCCATCGGATTGGCCGCAACAAGTGCACCCACCGTGATGCCCGTGTCCAGCACTGCTGAAGCCGAGCCCAACCCGCCCTTCTGCATCGCAGCCAAGGCACCGGTTCCTGCGCCAGCTGTGCCTAGTACAAAGTCTTCGCTGGCCGTCTCAAAAGCGCGCTGCCCCAATGCGCGGTAGGGGTTTTCGGGCCAGTCTTTGTTGCCGCCATTCAATAGATCGAACAGGATCGCGCCGGGGACGATAGGGACCGCAGCGTTGCCGACCGGATATCCCCGGCCTTGGGCCCTTAGCGCATCTGACACGCCCGAGCATGCGTCCAGCCCAAAGGCTGATCCGCCAGACAGGGCGATCGCGTCGACATGGGCGACCGATTTATCGGGGGCCAGAAGATCGGTCTCGCGTGTTCCGGGCGCGCCGCCCATTACGTGAACCGAAGCAGTGAATGGAGCGTCCGCCGTGAGGATGGTTGTGCCGGATTTGAGATCCTCATCCTGGGCGTTGCCGACCTTAAGGCCGGGGATATCGGTGATCAGGTTTCTGGATCCAGGGGTCATTGCAATCTGCGATGTTTGGGGCGGAAAGCGCGCAGGTGCGCTGCCTCCGGCGGAGGTGTTTTTGAACAGAAGAAGAGCGGATCAGATACAGCGGCCACCGTCGACCTCAAGCGCTGTGCCGGTGATCATGCTGGCCTCGTCCGAGCAGAGGAACAGGGCCGCGTTGGCCATGTCCTGAGGGGTTGAGAAGCGACCGAGCGGGATGGTCGAGAGGAATTTGGCGCGAATCTCGGGCGTGTCTTCACCCATGAAGGATTTCAGCAGTGGCGTTTCCCCCGCAACCGGGCAGATGGCGTTGACGCGCACACCCGAAGGGGCCAGTTCGACAGCCATGGTTTTCGTCGCGGTGATCATCCAGCCCTTGGAGGCATTGTACCAGTTCAGATTGGGGCGCGGCGACAGCCCGGCGGTTGAGGCGACGTTTAGGATCGCCCCCGCGCCCTGCGCCTTCATCGCCGGGACAAAGGTGCGGGCAGTCAGGTAAACGGACTTCATGTTCACGTTGAAGACACGGTCGAAGTCTTCTTCGCTGACGTCTTCCAGCGGGGTGGGCAGATGGGTGACGCCAGCGTTGTTGACCAGAATGTCGAGTTGCCCATAGGCGGCCTCGACCGCGTCGGCCATCGCCTGAACCGACGCGCCGTCGCTAACATCCACTTGCTGCGCCTTGGCGGCGGAGCCCAGTTGGGCCGCCAGGTCCTGCGCCGCGTCGCCGTTGATGTCAGCGATCATCACACGCGCGCCTTCGGCCAGAAACGTCTGTACGATCCCGGCCCCGAACCCGGACGCGCCGCCGGTGACGATTGCCGTTTTCCCCTCCAGCCTCATGGTGTTACCCTCCTGCCGCTTTTGCGGGTCAGAGTATCAACGGGTCGGCGAGATACCAGATCAATCTTCAGATACTTTCCCCCGCAGCGCCTTGACGTCGCCACGTGCCTTTTTCGCGGCCAGACGGCGTTTGACCGAACCGTAGGTAGGCTTGGTGGCAATCCGCCGCTTGGGTTTGACCAGCGCTCGGGCGATCAGCTCAGCCAATCGGGTGCGCGCGATCTCGCGGTTGCGGGCCTGAGAACGGGTTTCTTCGCATTGAATGATAATTGCACCATCCTTCGTCCAGCGGCGCCCGGCCAGACGTTTCAGGCGGTTCTTCACCGGCTCGGGCAGCGATGGTGAACGCGCGGCTTCGAACCGCAGTTCGACAGCGGTCGAGACCTTGTTGACGTTCTGCCCACCGGGACCGGAGGAGCGTACAAAGCTCTCGGTCATTTCCCAGTCTTGCAGGATGATATCGTCGGTGATGCGCAACATTGGGCGGACCTTACAAGGCGTCAGGGAAAACAGAAAGGGCCGCCCCGGTGGGACGGCCCTGCGAAAGTTCAGGAGGTTGGGTCGGTTAGATCAATCGACCAGCCGGAGCGAGCGCTCCGCCAAGGGCTGCCCTAGCAGGCGATCCCCCCGGTTGTTCCGACACCTCTCTCCAATCTCTTTCTTGACACTGGATCACCTCCTTTTCTATCTGTTGCGGTTAACTTTGAGCCTGACACAAGATGCGCCATTCTCAAAGCACTTTTTTAGGCAGGCTGTGCGGCGGTCAGACGGCCGACGATCACCTTGAACGGGATCAAGGCAATCAGGGCCAGTGACAGCTTTACCAACCAATCCGCGAAAGCCAGCGTAACCCAGAGCGGAGCCACCGGTCCGGACAGCATGAACGGCACAGGCTCCCATGCCCAGTTGATCGCGGCATCGGCGTTGGCACCGAAGAAGGTGACCGAGGCCGAGAAGGCCAACATAAAGAAGATCGCCGTGTCCAGCGCCGATCCGACAAGGGTCGAGACCAGCGGAGCACGCCACCAGCGGCCACCGCGCAGCGAATTGAAGATGGTCACATCAGTCAACTGCGCGATCAGGAAGGCGGTGCCGGACGCGACCGCAATCCGCAGCGGCACGGCGGCATAGGTGAACCCATCACCCTGCAGCATGATCTGGCTGCCGATCAGTGAGCAGATGATACCGGTGACAAACCCGGCAAAAACGACCTTGCGGGCCGGACCCACGCCATAGACGCGGTTCATGATGTCGGTGACCAGGAAGGCCAGCGGATAGGTGAAAGCACCCCAGGTCAGCAATCCATCAAGGATCAGGAACTGGACCAGAATGTTCGAGGCCACAACAATGGCGGCCATGGCAAGGATGCCGGGAATATAAGAGCGTTGCATTTTCAGATGCCCGTTTTGACAAGGTAGCGGCGACTTGGCCAAGGGTTCATCCCAAGGCAAGCCGTGCGTTTAGACCTTTGCCCTGCACCTGTCAATCGGGCAGTAGATATTCGACCAGTTCGGTCTGTTGCAGCGCCAGAAAATTATCGTCCGAGATCATCGTGGCGCGCAGTCGCCCCTGATCGTCGCGCCAGACGGATAGGCCCTCCAGATTGTCATGCGTGCCTTTGCTGGTCTCGAACAGGATTTCCTCTGCTTCCGGGGTATCGCCAGAGACATCCCACCGCCGCAGTCGCGACCGAAACCCGGTAATGGATGCCGTCCGTTCCAGCACATAGAACCGGCCATCGGGGCCGAAATCGGCCGCAACAGGTTGGAACTGCCCACGTTGCTGCAGCACGAAAGGCGTCGACCAGGCCTGACCATCCCAGCGATAGACCGGGATATCACCGTCTACCGTGCGGCTTTTTTCAGTGAGCGTATACAGGCGGCCCGTGTCGTCGATCGCCAGTCCTTCGAACGATCCATTCCGCTCAAGATTGTCAAAAGCGTTGGGGCGCGGCAAGACGCGGGCGTTTGTCCCCGGCGCGGGGTAGTAGGCGATGCGGTGAACACCTTCGAAAGAGATATAAAAACCGCCATCCGGGGCCATGGCGATCCCTTCGGAATCACCTGCATAGCCCAGCATGATGCGGCCGGTACTGGATAAGACCGGCCAATGGCCCAAAATGCGAATATCGGATACCTGATCCCCATCACGTTCCACACGCGCCGTCATCAGAGTCGCGCGGTCGCTGAGAACCGTCAGATGACGCCCCTTATCCGAAACATGTATCGCCGAGAAACCACCGAACCACTCGGCGTTGTCCCTCCAGACATAACTGCCAAGCTGGGCGGCGGTTTTGACCTCAACCGCCCCAACCGACCCGGCACACAGACATGCAGCAATCAGTTTGACGATAAAACGGCGGCGCATTGTTTGGGCAAATCGGCCAGAACATATTCCCGGCGTTTCTTGGGGGCAGGCGCATTCGGGTTGGGCGGCGGAGGGTTGAGAATGTTGTTCACCCATTCCTGCGCCTGGGCGCAGCCATCACCCTTGGGGATCGGATCCTGATTAACGCAGCCTTTTGAACCCCTGGGACAGTTCAGGCGCACGTGGAAATGATAGTGATGCCCCCACCAGGGCCTGATCTTGCGCAGGTAAGCACGATTGCCTTTCTCATCCTTGCACATCTGAACCTTGGCCCCGGGAAAGACAAATATCCGCGCCACGCGCTTGTCTTTCGCTGCCGCGCGCAGCACGGCGTGGTGCTGCTTGGTCCAGTTATTGTTCACAAAGGCCCCGTTCGAGCGTCGCAGAGAAATTGACGAAAGGTTCTCGCGTGCTTTGCGGCTCAGGCGCATATCGCCGCCTGGCAGCATCCAGATATCGATATCCAGACCCAGTTGATGAGATCGATGGCCCGATGTCATCGGCCCGCCCCTTGGCTGGCTGATATCCCCGACATAAAGGCCGTTCCACCCCGGTTGCTTTGCGGCAAACCGGCTGAGGTCCTGCACATAGTCTATAGCAACAGGATGCCCCCAGTTGCGGTTGCGCGACAGGCGCATGGCCTGCCATGTCGGTCCGGTTTCGGGCAATTGCACCGATCCAGCCGCGCATCCGCGCGAATAACTGCCGAAGGCGGCTGGTTTTTGCTGTGAGCTGACCCGTTTCGCCCCAAACAGCTGTTTCGCCAAAGGTTCAGCCGTCGCCGTGCTTGCCAGTACAAGTGCGGCCAAAGCGACTAAAAAACGTCTTAAAGTCATCTGCTCTGATCCCCTTCCGGTTTCACCCAGCGCATCAGTATGAGACCCAGAATAAACAACAGAATGATGGGTGACACCCCCAGACGTGCACTGCCGGTTATAGTTGTTGCAATCCCGATCAGAAGGGGTGCGGCAAAGGCCGTGGCGCGGCCCGACAGACCATACAGCCCAAAGCTTTCGACCGGGGTTTTAGGATCGGTATGGCGTACCATCATCGACCGGCTGGCCGACTGCAGGATACCACCCATGCCGCCGATCAGGATTCCACAACCAAAGAAGACCATATCGGGCAGGCCCGACCCTTCGGGCAACGAAATGCCGTAAACCTGCGTTCGGTCCATCGACACAACGGTCACACACACAAAGATCAGAACCCAGATCGCCACAAGGATAACCGGCTTTGGGCCATACTTTTTATCCATCTTGCCGCCGATCCACGCAAAGATCGCCGAGGCTAGGACGCTGACAATGCCAAATACACCGATCTTGATCAGGTCCCATTCCAGCACCAACCGGGCATAGACGCCGCCAAAGCTGTAAAGCCCGTTCAACGCGTCACGATAAAACATGGACGAGCCCAGATAGCTGGCCAGGCTCAGGCGACGGCGCAGGTTCGAAATGGATTTGGCAAGCAGGCTCAGCGCCTCACCCATACTGCCCTTTTTATCCGCAGGCGCATCATCGCGGACCCAGAGGAAATACGGCACCATGAACAGGACGAACCAACCAGCCGTGAAAGGCCCGACAAAGCGAGTGCCCTGCTGTTGCGCCGCATCCAGCCCAAACAGCGGGTCCATCCCGATCAGCGTCTTGCCGTTGGGCTGTTCCACGAAAAGCGCCAGCATGATCGCCAGTGAGATCAGCCCGCCGAAATAGCCAAAGGCAAAGCCCGAGCCCGAAATCTCGCCCACTTCACTGTCGTCGCCCAGATCGGGCAGTTGAGAGTTGATGAAGATCAGCGCATATTCCGCGCCCACGAAACCAAGGCCAAAAGCCGACAGCATCAGCCACATGTTCGACCCGTCCGGCATCGTGTACCACAGCGCTGCCGAGCCCACCGCATACATCACCGAAAAGGCAAAAATCCACGGGATACGCCGCCCCGACACATCTGCCATTGCCCCCAACAGCGGAGCACCAAAGGCGATGATCAATCCGGTAATGGTCAGGCAATTCGCCCAGACGGTTTGTGCCTGCGCAGCGGCGGCCTCGGCATCCAAGCCCGTGCCCGAATAATAGCCGGCCGCCACCCCGGCAAAATAGGGACCAAAGACAAAGGTCACCAAGAGGGTGTGATAGGGCTGACTGGCCCAATCAAAGAACCACCAGCCCCAAATGCGCTTCCGCCTGGAAATCTCTGCCATCTCTGCCCCTGTTGTTCTTTGACGTCATAAGACGGGCGTTTCACCCATTTCGCAAGCTTTCAGTTGGCGCAGACTTGCTCTTTGCCGCCGGGGCGCTTACGTCTCTGCCGGTGAAAGAACGGAGTGCCCATGCTGTCGCTGATCCAAATCCTGCTGCTGATCCTGGACATTGTCTGGTTCATCATTCTTGCCCATGTGATCATGAGCTGGCTGATCAACTTTCAAGTGCTAAACCTGCATCAACAGCTTGTGGCGCAAATTTGGTACGGGCTGAACCGCATTCTAGAACCTATTTATGGTCCCATCCGCCGTTTTCTGCCGAATATGGGCGGGCTTGATCTGACGCCTTTAGTTGTTTTGATCGGCGTCTATGCGCTGCGGATCATACTTATAAACAATATGGTCTATTTCGTCTGAGACCTTGTTCACCGAATCTTAGTATGTGATTGTCCTGTCTTAAGAGCAGATAAACCTTAAAACAGGGTCACCCCGCAGATGTTCGACTCCGCGCCTTTGCTGCGAGATGTCTTTGGATTCGACGCCTTCCGCCCCGGGCAGGAGGAGATAGTCGACGCCGTGACCGCTGGCGAAAATGTGTTGGCGATCATGCCCACAGGGGGCGGCAAATCCTTATGTTTCCAACTGCCTGCCCTGCTGCGCGACGGGGTGACGGTGGTGATATCCCCTCTGATCGCCCTGATGCGCGATCAGGTCCGCGGGTTGCAGGAAGCAGGGGTTGAGGCAGGCGCTCTGACCTCGGGCAATACCCCAGAAGAAACTGATGCGGTGTGGGAGGCGTTGGAGGCCGGTCGGTTGAAACTCCTCTACATGGCCCCAGAACGTCTGGCGGCCGGGTCCGCGTTAGGGATGCTGCGGCGGATCAATGTCAACCTGATCGCCGTGGATGAGGCGCATTGCGTCAGTCAGTGGGGCCACGATTTCCGGCCCGACTATCTGCGGATCGGAGAGCTGCGGCGCAGCTTGGGTGTTCCTTTGGCTGCCTTCACCGCCACCGCAGATGCAGAGACACAGGATGAGATCGTCGTAAAGCTGTTCGACGGGACCGCGCCGCGCAAGTTCCTGCGTGGCTTCGACCGACCCAACATCCATCTGGCCTTTGCCGCCAAGGACGGGCCCCGCAAACAGATCCTCGATTTTGCAGCCGCGCGTAAAGGGCAATCAGGCATCGTCTATTGCGGCACCCGCAACAAGACAGAGGTGCTGGCGCAAGCCCTGCGCGCGGAAGGGCACATCGCCTGTCATTATCATGGCGGCATGGACCCTGAAGACCGTCGCATCGTCGAAACACGCTTTGCCCGCGAGGACGGTTTGATCGTGGTGGCCACCGTGGCCTTTGGCATGGGGATCGACAAGCCCGACATCCGCTGGGTGGCCCATGCAGACCTGCCCAAATCCATCGAGGCCTATTATCAGGAGATCGGACGCGCAGGCCGCGATGGTGGCCCGGCCGAAACGCTGACGCTGTTTGGCCCCGACGACATCCGCTTGCGCCGGTCGCAGATCGATGAAGGGCTGGCCCCGCCCGAGCGGCGGATGGCCGACCACGCGCGGCTGAACGCTTTGCTGGGATTGGCAGAAGCCCTGAAATGCCGCCGTCAGACCCTGTTGGGGTACTTCGGGGAACAGGCCGAACCCTGCGGTAAATGCGATCTGTGCGATACCCCGCCTGAGGTGTTCGATGGCACCACCCCGGTCCGCATGGCCCTATCCGCGATCCTGCGCACCGAAGAATGGTTCGGTGCAGGCCATCTGATCGACATTCTTTTAGGCAATGAAACCGACAAAACGCGCGCTCGTCGCCATGACACGTTGTCCACCTGGGGGATCGGCAAGGAATGGTCCCGCCCGCAATGGCAAGCGATCTTCCGGCAGATGATGGGGCATGATCTGGTGCGCCCCGACCCCGAACGCCACGGCGCGCTGCGTATGACCGAGGCCGCGAAACCAATCCTGAAGGGCGAGGCGCAGATTGATCTGCGCAAAGATACGATCCGCAAGGCCACGCGCCGCCCTGCGGTCAAGGCGATGGTGTCCGAGGAAGACGCTCCATTGCTGAGCGCGCTCAAGGCCAAGCGTCGGGCCTTGGCGGAATCCGCCCGTGTTCCGGCCTACGTGATCTTCCCGGACCGGACTCTGATCGAAATGGCCGAAAAGCGCCCGATGACGCTGGATGATATGGCCCGGATTGGCGGCGTCGGTGCGAAGAAGCTGGAACGCTATGGTGACACGTTTCTTGAGGTAATCGCGGGCGAGGCCGCTGCAGTTCACCCCGCGCGCCGCAAATTGGCAGGCCAAGATCAGGGTGAGATTTATGACCGTTTGCTTGAAATTCAGTCCCAATTGTCGCGCGGCCCGGATGGAATCGACAAACCGCTGACCTGTTCGGCTTCGCAGCTGGCGAAGGTGGCGCAGTTGCGCCCGGATGACCCGCGCGGGATCGAACAGGTGCTGGGTGATCGCCGTCACGAAAGGTTTGGTGCTGCCTTTCTGGACGTCCTGCGGGATGCAGGTTAGGTCGTTTCGCGTTTCAATGGTGCCAATAGACGCTGCCTCTCCCTGCGGTCGACCGCACCTTTCGACAAAAGCTCTTTTGGTAAAACGCAAAACGACCTAGATACCGCAGGACGGGCAAGGAAAGAGGGCGGATATGCTGGTAGTGATTTCCCCGGCCAAGCGGCTGGACTGGGCAGAGCGGGATGTTGAGGTTACGGCACCCGATTTTCAGGACGACGCAATCCGACTGTCAAAAACCGCCCGCAACCTGACCCTTGGCGATCTGAAAAAGCTGATGGACCTCAGCGATGATCTGGCGCGTCTGAACCGTGACCGCTATCGCGCTTTTTCCGACACGCCAGAGCCTGACGCCACCCGCCCCGCGGCCTTGGCCTTCGCCGGGGATACCTATCAAGGGCTTGAAGCGGCCTCACTGGATACCGATGAGATGGCCTGGGCGCAGGATCATCTGCGCATTCTATCCGGCCTTTATGGTGTGTTGCGCCCGCTGGATGCAATTCAGCCCTATCGGCTGGAGATGGGCAGCAAACTAAAAACCCGCCGGGGAACAAACCTGTATGAGTATTGGCGCGACCAACTGAGCAAGGCGCTGAATGCGCAGGCCGAACAGGTTGATAGCGACATCCTGGTTAATTGCGCCAGTCAGGAGTATTTCGGTGCGGTCGACCTGAAGGCCCTGAAACTGAGTGTGATCACGCCAGTCTTTATGGAAGACAAGGCAGGCAGCCCGAAAATCGTGAGCTTTTTCGCCAAGAAAGCCCGTGGAGCGATGGCGCGATACATTGTTCAACACCGCCTGACCGATCCGCGCGCGTTGCTGGAATTTGACAGCGGCGGCTATGCATACCGCCCTGATTTGTCAGAAGCTGACAAACCGGTATTTGTACGGCCCTATTAAGCCTGATGGGCAGGGCAAGCGGTTGGAGCGAGGGACCTCCCACTCGCGCTCCTCGAGGTATTTTTGGACAGAAGACGGCGGGGCCGTTTCAATCCGTTTCAGGTGTGATCGGAGCCGTACCGTCAGGACGGTGATCCAGGATCATCTGATGGATCAGCTTTTTATGCAGCGGTTTTGTCAGGTAGTGATCCAACCCCGCTGACAGAATACCCTGATCGTCCCCCGCCATGGCGTGGGCTGTCAGCGCCACGATCGGCACATGATGTCCAGTTTCGACCTCTTGCCTACGAATCTCGGCGGTGGCCTGCTTGCCATCCATCTTCGGCATCGAAATATCCATAAAGATCAGATCGGGGGCAAAGTCGTGATAGGCCTCGACCGCCTCAATCCCGTTTCCGGCAAAGCGCAGTTCGATGTTCAGGTCTTTCACCATCTTTCTTAGGATCAACTGATTGGTACGATTATCCTCAGCGGCCAGCACACGCATCAGCCTTCCGCCTTCAACGAGGGCCTCGTGCTCTGGCTCGGCGGTGGGTTCTGGGCTAAGCGCCGCGCTGCCCAGCGCAATCAGGCGACTATAAAGCTCGGCCCGTGGTATGGGTTTTTGCAGAACACCGTCGATCAACTGCCGCGCGGCATTGGCGTGGATAACGCCCGGATTGGCGGACATGATCACCAGTGGCAGATCGGCCCAGCCGCGATCTTTCAGCGTTGTTGCCAGTTCCAGCCCATCCATATCGGGCAGATCGTGATCGCAGAGGATCAGATCAATCGATGCATCCAGTTTTGACAGGGCTTCGCTGCCCGATGCGCAGACCGTGACCTCAGCGCCCATCCGGCTGAGTTGTTTTTCAAGGATCGCCCGGTTCACGGCCAGATCTTCGACCACCATGACGTTCTTCAGACGCCCGTCCAGGTCAGGCGGCACGGGTTGCGGACCTTCTGCCGTAGGCAGAGAGATACGGAACCCAAAGCACGAGCCCTGCCCCAGTTCACTTTCTACCCAGACCGTGCCGCCCATCATCGTGATCAGACGTTTGGTGATGGCCAAGCCCAGACCCGTGCCCTCAAACTGGCGGTTGCGTTCGTCTTCGACCTGATTGAACTCTCCAAAAATATGCCCGATTTTGTCGGCTTCGATTCCGATCCCGGTATCCTCGATCGCAATGTGGATGTCGCAGTGCTGCTGATCGGGATGGGGCACGCCGGTGACGCGGATCAGCACATGCCCTTCGGTGGTGAACTTGACTGCATTGCCCACCAGATTGGTCAGCACCTGCCGCACCCGTCCCGGATCGCCGACAAAAAGCGTGGGCAGGAACAGGTCATAATCCATTAGCAGGGTCAGGCCCTTGTCGCGCACGCTGGGCTGCAACAGCATCGCAACCTCAAGAATACAGCGTTCCAGATCGAACTGTTCAGGATGCAGGATCAGCTTGTCGGCTTCGATTTTCGAGTAATCCAGAACATCGTTGATAATGACCAGCAAAGCTTCACCCGAGTTGCGGATCGTATTGACGTAAAGGCGTTGTTCTTCGTCCATCGGCGTTTCAGAGAGCAGCTCGGTCATGCCGACGATACCGTTCATCGGCGTGCGAATCTCATGGCTCATATTCGCAAGGAAAGCCGATTTGGCGCGGTTCGCAGCTTCGGCCCTGTCGCGGGCGGCCTGCAACTCGGCCTCATGCCGGACCGAGGCGGTGATGTTCAGCGCCAGGCTAACCACATCGCCCCCGCTGCCACGCTGGTCGATCAGGCGGATGTACTGGCCGTTCCACAGCTGAATCACCTCTGGCGGAGGATTGGCACGAGACCATCGCCGTTGCATTCGGCAGCACCATTCGGACGCGTTTTCTGCACCTAGGTCTACAATCCCTTCACTGGTCAGCAGTTCCAGTATGCGGCTGTATGAGATACCGGGCGCGACCTCATCCAGCCCTTCGAACACGCTGAGATATGCGGTGTTGGCGCTGATCAGCCGACTGTCACCGTCAAAAAAGGCAAACCCATCCTGAATGGTCTGGATCGAATGCCACAAGCGGCGTTCAGCCACTTCGATCTTTGCATTGGCAACGGTGAGATCGGATTTGACCTTTTCATTCTCGCCACGAACCGTCTCAACCTCAGCCTGGGTTTCGCCAATGCGCTTGGTCAGGGCCATGGCGTGGCGACCCAACTTGCGATTGGCCGAGGACAATTCCGCTTGTTTCAGTTCCAGCATCCGCTCGGCCGCAAGGCGCGCGCGTCGTTCTTGGGCCAGCTTTTGTGCAAGACTCATTGCGTTCGATCCCGTTCGTTCCTTGCGCAGCATCCCGCCAACCGGTGAAAAAGTGTTTAAGCCGTTGCGTGACTGGTAGGCCGCGTGCGAGGCTACGTTGGAATAGGAGGTCGTCATGCACCGCTTTATTTTGATTTCAATTGCTTATATCATTTCGTTCCTGATCCTGCCGATAGCGTCCCTTGCCCAAACTGCGATTCCTGAGTTTCGCTATGTCACCACGCGGGATGCTGATTTCTATGGCTCGGATCTAGATGCGCTTTTCGATACGGATCTGGCGTCTTGCATTCGGGCCTGCTCGGCCAATCAGCGCTGTACGGCCTTTACTTACAACACCCGGTCGGATGCCTGTTTCCCCAAAAGCGGCGTCAACCGGCAGGAGGAGTATCAGGGCGCTTTATCAGCCCAAAAGGTTCCGACCCCTGCTCAGACCCTAACACTGGCGAAAGCCCGCGCCGAGGCGCTCGATTTCCTCGCTCAGAAAGACCTCAACCGCGCGGCTCAGCAGGCGCGGGACCTTGGATTTGTTCACAATGCTGGAGGCCGGGATCTACAATCTTTGCTGGATGCGACGCGAAACGCGGGCGACGGCCGTCTTGCGATGCTTTGGACCGGAGCGGCGGTCTCGCTCAGCGATGCGCCAGACCTGTGGGTGGAGTATGCCCGGTTGTTGCAGGTTGCCCAACCAACAAGAAGCGAAGGCCGGTACGAGCTGCGTCAGCGCGCCGTAACTGCGGCGATCAACGGGTATCTTCGGGCCGATGCGCCGGGCACTCAGATTTCCGCGCTGATGGCACTCGCCGACGCGCTCGAGACTGTGGATCGCGGGCGCGACATGGTCTCGGCCCTGCGGCTGGCCGAGCAGGTGCAACCGCGCGAGGATGTGCTGGTCGCCCTGGACGACGCCATCGGAAAGTATGGCTTTCGTGTCATTGACAGTACCGTTGAAAGCAACGCCGCCGCGCCTCGCATCTGCGTTGAGTTCTCGGAGCCTCTGGTCAAGGCCGGGGTCGATTATGACCCCTATGTGCAGCGCAGCGATGAGGGGCTGGTGGTTCAGCTGGACGGCAAGTCCCTGTGCGTCGATGGAGTGGCGCATGGTCAGCGCTATCGCCTTGCACTGCGTGAGGGGCTTCCCGCCGCATCCGGAGAGGTTCTGAACCGCACGGTTGAGCTGACGCATTATGTGCGCGACCGCGCGCCATCGGTTCGATTTCCGGGGCGCAGCTATGTTCTGCCAAAGGCCGCAGATGCTGCTTTACCGGTTGAAACAGTCAACACGCCGACGCTGGACCTGACCCTGCGCCGGGTCAGTGACCGCAACCTGATCCGCGCCGTGCAGCAGGATTTCTTTGGCCGTCCGCTCAGCGAATGGCAGGAGCGGAACTTTGCAGACGAAATGGCCGAGGATATCTGGACCGGCACAGCCGAGGTTGCGAACCAGCTGAACCAGACGATGACCGCCCGCCTGCCTATGGCCGAAGCGATTGCCGATCAACCCGCGGGTATCTATGCGCTGACGGCGCGCGTACCGGGGGCCGATCCGTATGACGATCCTGGCGCGACCCAGTGGTTTGGGCTGACCGATCTGGGGATCAGCACCGCATTGGGCACCGATGGGTTGCATGTCACCGTACGCGGGTTGGCAGACGCCATGCCGAAGGAGGGGATCGATGTCTCGCTGATCTCAAACGCCAATGCGGTGATTTCCAAAGGTCAGACCGATGACAGCGGCTACATCCGGTTTGACCCGGGCCTCACGCGCGGTAACGGCGGCAGCGCGCCTGCGCTGGTTATGGTATCCGATGGCGATGCGGATTTCAGCTTTCTGTCCCTGACCGACCCGGCCTTGGACTTGTCGGATCGCGGGGTCGAGGGGCGCGCACCTGCCGGACCCGTCGATGTGTTCCTGACGACCGACCGGGGCGCCTATCGCGCCGGTGAGGTAATTCATGTCACCGCCCTGTCGCGGGACAGCACCGCGCAGGCGATCGACGGCCTGCCGCTGACCGTGATCCTGTCCCGCCCGGATGGGGTTGAATACCGTCGTGCGGTCTCGGATGGCGGGGTTGCTGGCGGGCATGTCTTTGCTTTGCCCGTCGCCGCAGATGTACCACGCGGGGCGTGGAAGATCGAGGTCAAGTCCGACCCCAAGGGCGACGCGCTGGCCCGCCAGACCGTGTTGGTCGAAGATTTTCTGCCCGAACGCATCGACTTTGACCTATCCCTGCCGGATGCGCCGTTGCGCCCCGGTGACACGCCGCCATTGCAAATCGACGCGCGGTACCTGTTCGGCGCGCCCGGGTCTGATCTAAACGTCGATGGTCAGGTCATCGCCCGCCCAACGGACACGGTGCCGGGGTATGAGGCCTATCGCTTTGGCCGCTACGATGCCGAGATATCGACCCGAAGCACCTATTTCGGCGACGCCCGCACCGATGCAGCGGGGCAAGCCACCATTGCTGTGGAGATCCCCGTGTTAGAGACGGATGGCGTACCGCTTGAGGCGGTGGTCATCGCCCGTCTTGCCGATGGATCGGGCCGTCCCGTGGAACGCCGCCTGACCGCACCTGTGCAGCCAGCGCAGGCAATGATCGGGGTGCGCCCGCTCTTTGAGGATGTTCTTCAACAAGGCACCGAGGCCGCGTTCCAGATCATCGGTCTGTCACCCGACCTGACACCGGACCCCATGCGCCTGCGCTGGACGCTGAACAAGGTCGAGACCCGCTATCAGTGGTATCAGCTTTACGGCAACTGGAATTGGGAACCGACCACGCGCCGCACGCGCATCGCCACAGGCGAGATTGAAACGACAACAGAGCCGCTAAACCTGTCGCAACCTGTCGATTGGGGTCAGTATGAGCTAGTCGTCCAGCGCCTGGATGGTGCCTACGCGGAAACGGCGGTCGAGTTCTCTGCGGGCTGGTACCAGGCGGCCGATGCCTCGGTCTCGCCTGACCGGCTGGACATGTCGCTGGATTTCGAGAGCTATCAACCCGGTGATACCGCACAGCTACGCATCGTCGCTCGCATGGCCGGAGTGGCGCAAATTGAGATTCTATCCAACCGGGTGATCCATCGCCAGATGGTCGAGGTGCCGGAGGGCGAAACCGTGATCCCCTTAGAGGTGACCAAGGACTGGGGTGCAGGCGCCTATGTCACCGCAACCGTAGTCCGCCCGATGGATGTCGCCGCTGGCCAGAACCCTGCGCGCGCCATGGGCGTGGCCCATGCACTGGTCGAACCGGTGGGCCGTACACTGGAGGTATCAATTGACGTGCCCAGTGTGACCTCACCCCGACAAACGCAAAAAGCTATTGTTAGGGTCGAAAACGCACACAGGGATGATCCCGTCTGGGTCACTTTGGCTGCCGTGGACGTTGGTATCTTGAACCTCACCGGGTTCGAAAGCCCGGACCCGCAGGGCTACTATTTTGGCCAGCGTCGCCTGGGTGTTGATCTGCGTGATGTTTATGGCCGTTTGATCGACGGCATGAACGGTGCGATGGGAGCAGTGCGTTCCGGCGGTGACAATTCGGGAATGCGACGGCAATCCCCGCCGCCCACTCAGGACCTGATGGCGGTGTTCAGCGGGCCCGTGCAGGTTAACGAAAACGGAGAGGCCGAAATTGACATCCCCTTGCCTGCCTTTAACGGCACCGTGCGCCTGATGGCGGTGGCCTGGTCCAACGCCGCCGTGGGTCAAGCAGAAGCCGAGATGATCGTCCGCGACCCGGTTGTTGTCACCGCCAGCCTGCCGCGCTTTCTGGCCCCCGGCGACCAAAGCCGGATGTTGCTGGAGATCGTGCATGCCGACGGTCCCTCGGGCGAGATGGCTTTGGGGCTGACAACCTCCGCCGGGCTGGAGCTGGGCGATGCCCCCACCAGTTTTGTGCTGGAGGACGGCGGCAAGGCTACATTCGAAATCCCCATCCAGGCTCTTGCGGTCGGAGACCCGGAGATCAGCGTAGCAATCTCGACGCCGGATGGACAGGATCTGGAACAGACCCTGCGGATGCCGATCCGTGCGAACGACCCAGTTGTGGCTCAAACACGGCGGTTTTCGCTGGGCGAAGGTGACAGTTTCCTGTTCACGCAGGATGTCTTTGACGGCTTTCAACCCGGATCGACCAAGGCGATCCTGTCTGCAGGCGCTTTGGCGAAGTTCGACACGCCGGGCCTGTTGGATCAGTTGAACCGCTACCCCTATGGCTGCACCGAGCAGATCACCAGCAAGGCGCTGCCGCTGCTCTATCTGTCGTCGGTCGCGCAGGCGACCGGGCTGGGTGATGGCCCGCTGGTGGATCAGCGCATCAATGACTCGATCCTCAGCATCCTGACGCGGCAATCGTCGAACGGTGCCTTCGGCCTCTGGCGAGCAAACAGCGGCGATTTCTGGCTGGATGCCTATGTCACTGACTTCCTGTCGCGCGCCCGAGTACAAGGTCACGCAGTACCGGATCGGGCCTTTGCACAGGCCATGGATAACCTGCGCAACCGGATCAACTATGCGCCCGATTTCGACAAGGGTGGTCAGGACATTGCTTATGCGCTGATGGTACTGGCGCGTGAAGGGGCCGCCTCGATGGGTGACCTGCGGTACTATGCCGACGCCAAGGGGGATGCGTTCGACACTCCGCTGGCCGCGGCACAATTGGGGGCGGCTCTGGCGTCATACGGCGATCAGACCCGCGCGGATGCCATGTTCACGCGGGCGGCCCAAATGCTGGACCAACGACCTGAACAAGAGCAATCCCTCTGGCGTGCGGATTATGGCACCACGCTGCGGGATGCCGCCGGTCTGCTAACGCTTGCGTTGAATGCGGGCAGTCAGGCGGTGGACCGCGACGCTCTGATCCAGCGGGTCAGCGAAGGTCGGCAGTACCTATCCACGCAAGAGGCCTCTTGGTCTTTGCTGGCCGCCCATGCGCTAGTCTCGGACTCGTCCGGGTCAGGACTGATGGTGAATGGCGCTCCGGTCTCAGGCCCCTTTGTTCAGGTTCTGGAAAGCGGGTTGGCGGATGAATTGAACATCACCGCCACCGACGCAAACCCAACCGACATCACCCTAACCGTCACCGGCATCCCCACCACCCCCCCGCAAGCGGGCGGCACCGGCTATGCAATCAACCGGTCCTATTATTCGATGGATGGCGATCCGCTTGATCCGACCTCGTTCACCACTGGCGACCGGTTCGTCACCGTTCTGACGGTCACGCCCTTTGAAAATGGCGGCGCGAGGCTGATGGTGGATGATCCGCTGGCCGCTGGGATCGAGATCGATAACCCAAGCCTGCTGCGCTCGGGCGATGTGCGTGCGCTGGACTGGCTGGACCTGTCGGAGGCCAGGCATACCGAGTTCCGCTCGGACCGGTTCCTGGCGGCTATTGATCTGTCCGGCGGCGAGACTGTGACGCTGGCCTATGTGGCCCGCGCAGTTACGCCCGGCACCTTCCACCACCCGGCAGCATCGGTCGAGGACATGTATCGCCCGCAAAACCGTGCACGTACCGAAACGGGGCAAGTAGAAGTTCGGTGATCCCGCGTCTGGCATATCAAAACGCGAAGCACCGGGATGCCTAGACGCGCCACATTGCTAATGGCGCTGGCTGGCGCGCTCTACCTGACCGCCTTTGCGCGAGATCGAGCAACGGACTGGGTCGACGCGACCATCCTGCCCCCTGTTCTGGCCGAAACCTCGGTCGAGATGCTGGACCGGAACGGCGCTTTGCTGCGGGCCTTCCCGGTCGAGGATGGCATCTGGCGGATGCGGCCCGGCCCGGTTGATCCTCGCTTTGTCGATATGTTGATCCGTTACGAGGATAAGCGATTTTGGTCTCATTCCGGCGTCGACCCTGCTGCGATGATCCGCGCCGCGGGGCAGGCGCTGTGGAATGGCCGCGCAGTCTCGGGCGGATCGACCCTGACCATGCAGGTTGCGCGGCTGATCGAGGACGGCCCCACCGGGCGGTGGAGTGGCAAACTCCGCCAGGTTAGAGTCGCATTGGCGCTGGAACAACGGCTGACCAAGCGACAGATATTGGACCTCTATCTGATACATGCGCCTTACGGTGGCAATCTGGAAGGTGTCCGTGCAGGCGCGCGCGCGTGGTTCGGGAAAGACCCGACGCGACTGACGGCTGCGCAGGCGGCATTGCTGGTGGCCCTGCCGCAAGCGCCTGAAACCCGCCGGCCGGATCGGGCAAATACGAATGCGGAAAAAGCCCGCAATCGTGTTTTACACCGGATGCAGCGGCATGGAGTTCTGTCGTCAGACGACATGCAGGCGGCGCTGATCGAAGCGGTTCCCACGCAGATGCGCCCCTTCCCACGCCATGCGCCGCATCTGACCGATCACGCGCTACGCACGCGCCCCGAGGCCCAGACCCACGATCTGACCCTGGATGGGCGTCTTCAATCCCGGCTAGAGGGATTGGTCGCCCAAACGGCCTCAGAAGCGGGCCCGCGTATCTCGGGCGCGCTGATCTTGGCTGATCATCGCAGCGGTAACATACTCGCCTCGGTCGGATCAGCAGGCTATCAGGACGCGCGGCAGGGGTTTGTGGATATGACCCGCGCGGTGCGTTCGCCCGGATCGACGCTTAAGCCCTTGATCTATGGCATGGCATTCGATCAGGGACTGGCCCATCCTGAAACCCTGATCAGCGACAGCCCGGTGATGTTCGGACGCTACGCCCCGCGCAATTTCGACGGTATGTTTCGTGGCGATGTCCGGGTGCGCGACGCGCTGCAATTGTCGCTGAACATCCCCGTCGTGCGATTAACGAATGAACTCGGCCCAGCCCGTGTCATGGCCGCCCTGCGCGATGCCGGAACGCAGCCTAAACTAAGTGGCGGCGCACCCGGTTTGGCGATCTCGCTGGGCGGCGTCGGGCTCAGCCTGCGGGATCTGGTGCAGCTTTACGCGACGCTGGCAGCGGGGGGTCAGGGGCCAGTTATATATCACGATGCGCTGTCTGTCCGAGCACAGACAACGCGTACGCTATCAGATGTCGCCGCGTGGCAGGTGGCCGACATCCTGTCTGGGCTGGCGCCACCTTCGGGTGCTGCTGCGCAGGGGTTGGCCTATAAAACCGGCACGTCTTATGGGCATCGTGACGCTTGGGCAATCGGCTTTGACGGGCAGCATGTCATCGGGGTTTGGTTAGGCCGTGCTGATGGCACCCCGGTGCCCGGCGCTTTTGGAGGAGAGCTGGCGGCCCCCCTGTTGTTTGAAGCCTTCGGGCATCTAAAACCCGCCCCCACGCCCTTGCGCCCGCCGCCGCCATCCACATTGATCCTTGGCGCGTCTGAATTGCCCCAACCTTTGCAACGGTTCCAACCGCGCAGCGCCGCGTTTGAGAAAGATCCAAGCGCGCCCGACCTGGTATTTCCGCCCAACAACGCCGTGTTAGAGACGAACGGAGGCCCCCTGGCCATCAAGCTGCGTGGCGGGGTTGGCCCGTTTTCCTTGTTGGCTGATGGGGTTCCGGTGCTGACAGGTCTGCGGCAACGAGAGTTTGATATCCCGAATCCTGGGCGGGGGTTTTCGTCGCTGGTGGTGGTGGACGCACGCGGAGCGTCTGATCAGGTCTCGATCCGGATCGACTGAGGCGCGGCCCTTAGCGGCGACCTTCGCGCAGCCAACCGCCCAACAGGAACCCACCTGCAAGAAGCAGAACCAGCCACGGCGGCAACAACCCGGCCTGGGTAACATCGCGCGTTTCATACGCCTCGCGCGGCGTCAGACCAATCCAGCCGCGCCCGGCTGCCGGTCGCCCAGCCCGAACGTTGCGGACCGCAGGCACACCATCCTCCAAGCGGATGACACCGCCGCGCAGCTGATCAATCACTGGTTCCAGAACGTCGCCAGTAGCGATGGTCTGCTCAAACTCCTTTGGTGCGGCGGGGCCCAGCCCGATCACGGCCATTAGGTCGCCCTCCTGCAAGCGATAAAGACCAATCTCAGGCCCAAAATACTGCGCTTCAAACCGACCGGGCGTGACCTCATCAAGTGTCATCTCAAGCGTTTCGCCATTAGGGCGGGTGATCGTCGCCGGGCCAACCTCTTCTTCGAGGGTCTGACGGATGATGCGCATCGACTGGCCGTTGGCCTCGGCCCAAAGCGCCTCTTCCTCTAACTCCGGCTCTTTCATCATCCAATGGGCCAGACGACGCAGCAATTCCAGCTGCGGCCCGCCGCCCTCGAACCCCCGACTCCAGAGCCAGGCGTGATCCGAAGCCAGCATGGCTACGCGCCCTTCACCCACCCGGTTCAGAACCAACAGCGGGCGGTCCTCGACCCCCGTCATCAAAACCTGACCCTCGCGATGCTTCACGTCGATCTGGCGCAGCCATGCGCCCCAATCCTCGGAATCGCCCAGATTGGTGGTCACCGGATGGCGATGCCCCAGATCGCTGACCATAGGCACATAGCGTTCTTCGATCACACGCGCGGTTGGCTGCGCCGGCAAGATCGACGCGAGCGGTGAGCGAAAGATGCTGTCCGCCGTGGCAAAATCAGGACCCGCCGCAATCAGCACTGCGCCGCCATCGTTGATATAGTCGGTCACGTTGTCCAGATAGATCGCAGGCAGGATGCCGCGCCGCTTGTAACGATCAAAGATGATCAGATCGAAATCGTTGATCTTTTCCAGAAACAGCTCTCGGGTCGGGAAGGCGATCAGCGACAGTTCATCGACCGGAACACCATCCTGCTTTTCCGGTGGGCGCAGAATGGTAAAGTGAACCAGATCAACGGAACTGTCTGATTTCAAAAGGTTGCGCCACGTGCGACCGCCCGGATGCGGTTCACCCGACACCAGCAGCACGCGCAGCCGATCACGGACACCATTCATCTGGATCAGCGCGGTGTTATTGCGATCCGTCAGCTCACCCTCGGCCTCGGGAACCGTGAACTGGATGACGTTGCGCCCACCATGAGGCAGCGTGATGGGCAATTCAACGTCCATGCCAATCGGGATGATGAACTGCTGTGGCTCGCCGCCATCGACGGAAATCTCAAGCGGTGCATTTGCGGCATCAACCGGAGCGGCGCCACTGTCTTCGACCCGCAAAGTCAGTGTTACAGGTTCGCCGATAATGGCAAAGGCAGGCGCGTTGCGGACGATCAGCCTGCGATCCCAATCGCTTTCGCGCCCGGTTTGCAACAGATGCATCGGTGCAGGCAGGTCGGGCGCTTGATCGACGTCGTGCACGATCCCATCCGAGACCACAAGGATACCGGCAATCCGCGCACGAGGTTCTTCGGCCAGCGCAGCGTTTACGGCTGCCATCACCTGCGTGCCTTCATCCCCATCCCCGTCGCCAACGCGGATGCGGCGCAGTTCGGTGTTATCGCGCGAGTCGATCTCGGCGGCCAGCGCCTCGGCGGCCTCGGCAGTCTGATCCGCGCGATCCGAGAGTGTCTGACTGGCGCTTTCATCTTCGATCATCAGAACGATATCGGTCAGCGGCGCACGATCTTCGACCTGATACACCGGACCGGCCAGAGCAGCGATCACGACCAGAGCGGCCAAGCCGCGCAGCGCCCAACCGGACAGGCCGCGCCAAAGGGCCAGAACGATCCCACAGACCGCAATCGCGGCAACAGCGGCCAGCACGGCCCATGGGATCAGCGGACCAAAGATGACGGTTCCGGTCATTGTCCCAACCTGTCCAGCAGAGCAGGCACGTGGACCTGATCGGATTTGTAGTTTCCAGTCAGCACATGCATCACCAGATTGACCCCAAAGCGGTTGGCCAGTTCGCGCTGACGTTCGCCCGCGTATCCCCGCCCAACCGGCAATAGTGCCTGCCCGTTGCGGTCCACAGCCCAGGCCCCGGCCCAGTCGTTGCCGCCAATCACCACAGGCGTCACGTTGTCATTGAGGTTGCGGAAGGGCATCCCCTCGATCTGTTCAGCGTCCAGCGGCGCAGCCTCAACCCAGACCTCGGTGCCCGAATAGCGACCGGGGAAATCCTGTAGCAGATAGAAGGTCCGGGTCAGGACATGGTCGCGGGGAATAGGCTCTAGCGCGGGGATATTCAGCGGGGCGGCCAGCTGTTGCAGCTTGCGCCCATTTGGGCTGGAAGCGCCGAACCCAGCAATATCAGCATCGCGCGTATCAAACAGGATCATGCCGCCTGACCGCAGATAAGCGTTCAGCTTGGCATAGGCCTCGGCTGAAGGTTGCGACTGATCGGGGGTGATCGGCCAATAGAGCAACGGGAAAAAAGCCAGCTCATCGCGTTCCAGATCCACGCCAAACGGCTCTGCCGGCTCCACAGATGTGCGGAAGAACAGCGTTTGCCCCAACCCACGCAGGCCTGCTTGCGCGATGTCGTCCACCCGCGCATCGCCGGTTAGAACATGTGCCAGAACCAACTCTTGTGTGGCGGCGAGAGCGAAATCCGTATCATCCGGCGTTTGCGCCTGCGCCTCGGGCACCAAAAGCAAGGCCCCCAACGCAACAGCCGTTGCTTTGGCCATACCCAACCGGCCTGATAGGGCCAGCGAGGCAATTACATCCACGGTCAAAAGGATCAGCGCAAGGCTGAGCAGCAAACCACCCAATGGCGTCTCGGTCGTTACTTCCTGTCCTTTGATCGGAACACCAGCGGGCCAGACAACCGGGCGCAGGGTTGCATCCTCGGCCAATACATTGCGGGCCAGCTTTTGCTTACCGCTTTCGTAAAGACCGGGGCGAATATCGGGACCAATTTGACCAGAGACCAGTTCGACGCCATCCACACCCGCCAGGGTGCCCGCGTCGGATAACACACCAAAGCCGTCCATGATCTGCACAGGTTCCCAGGTTGTGCCTTGCAACTGATCCACCTGCCGTGACTTCGCAGCCGATGCCACGGCCAGACGATCCAGCATTTCAACAAACAATCCCGAGAGCGGCAGGCTAGACCATTCAGCATCTGCGGTCACATGGAACAGAACCACCTGCCCCAATCCCAGTGCCTTGCGGGTGACCAGAGGCGTGCCATCCGACAACGATGCAATCACCCGATCCGCCAGATTAGGGTCTGGTTGTGCCATGACCTGAGTTGAGACAACAACGTCACCGGGTATTTGAAGCCCATAAAAGGGCGACGCTTCTGGGAACGGGGCCAGTGTCTTGGCCTCGCCCCAACTCATCGCGCCGCCGACAGTGCGCCCACCGCTGCGCAGGCGCACGGGCAGCAACGTGTCCTCTTCGTCGCGACCCAAATCGCTGGCCGCCATGCGTGGGCCGGCAAAGCGCAGCAACAGGCCACCCTGTTCGACCCATTGGATCAGACCAGCCTGTTCCGTGTCGGACATCTGCGCCACGTCGGACAGAACGATCACATCCGGGTTTGCGGGCAGAACCTCCAGCAACCCACCCTCGACAAAATCCGCCGTGGGGATCAGAACCTGTGTCAGATAATGCAGCGGTGACAGCAGCTCCAGCCCTTCGCGGTTCACCGTTCCGGCAATCAGCGCGACCTCGCGCCTGCGCAGGCTGTCATCGGTCAGCGTGACGGCCCCTGCCGATTTCTGGCCTTGAATCTCGAACCGAGTGATCCGAGCGCGCAGTTCCGATGGCAGCGCAAGTTCGATCTGCGCCTCAGTCGCGCCTGCCTCAAAAGCCAGTTCTGCAGATTGTAGAACGCGCGCGGTGCCCGCAGGGTCACGGCCCTGCGCCAGAATGGTCACGGTTTCCTCGGGGCCCGGCTCGGCCCGCAACACCGTGATCTGAATGACGCCATCTTGATAAGTAGCCGGAAGGATGGCCAGTGCATCCGATGGGGATTGGTAAACTGTCACGTCACCGCGCGATTGCAGCGCTGACACCAAACCCTCATGGCTGTCATAGCTCAGCCGATCACTGAACCAATGCGTGTCAAATCCGCCTTCGACCTGATCCAGCCCGGCTATGACCTGATCGATCTGTGCCTCAGTCGGCTGCCACGGGTTCGGAACCAGACCGGGCAGGCGGTTGCGCCACGCCTCTGCCGCCTGAAACACGGGCGGTTCCGGTTCGGTCAATCGCAGGATCGAGACAGGGCGGCTTGAGCGGCCCGCCTCGGTCAATTGCGCATCGATCTGGTCCAGCGTCGAGGACCACCGTGTGGCACCACCCCAGCTGGCATCCAGCACCAGCAACAAAGGCCCGGTGCCCGTTTCATCGCGTGAAGGGTTCAGGACCGGACCCGCCAAGCCAATGATGATCGCTGCCGCTGCCAGCATACGCAGTAGCAACAGCCACCACGGGGTGCGATCCGAGACGCTCTCGTCATCCTTCAACCCCAGCAGCAATGTCACCGCCGGGAACAAGCGCCGGATCGGCGCCGGTGGAACCGCGCGCAGGATCAACCACAGGATCGGCAGGGTCAGCAAACCCAACAGCACCCAAGGGGCGGTAAAGCCGATGCCCGCCAGAACCGTCATCGCGTGCCCCCGTCCAACGCGCGATAGAGCCAAAGCAGCGCCGCCTGCGCGCTATCGCCGGTGTGATGCAGACCCAGCTGCCACCCTGTCGCGCGGCAAAGCCGAGTCAACGCATCCTTGCGCTGCGCCAATCGGTCCAGATAGCGATCGCGCAGGTCTCCGGCTTTCAGTGTTTCATGGCGGGCTGTTCCACCAACGCTTTCGAAAATGGTGCGACCGAGATAGGGAAAGCTTTCCTCGCTTGGGTCCAACACCTGCAAGATCACACCGCGCACGCCGCGATCAGCGGCTTTGGTCAGCGCCAGTTCAACCTCGTCCATCGGGCCGAGAAAATCGGATATGAACACAGCACGCGCATGCGGGATCATGGCGCGGTGTTCAGGCGGCGCATAGTCTGCCTGATCATCCTCGGACCAGGCTTGCGCCAGGCGGATGATCTGCGCATTGCCGCGTCGGGGCGGCAAGGTCGTCCCCGTTAGCCCAACACGTTCACCGCCGCGCACCAGCAAGATAGCCGTAGCCAGACCCAACAGCCGCGCCCTATCCGATTTCGTCGGCAGGCTTTTGTCAGAAGCAAACCGCATCGACGCGCCCTGATCGACCCACAGCATCACCGATTGAGCAATCTGCCATTCGCGTTCCCGCACAAATTGCTGGTCCCCTCGCGCTGATCGGCGATGGTCGATCATCCGGCGGCTATCTCCGATCTGAGCAGGGCGGTATTGCCAGAAATCATCGCCCATACCTGATCGCCGCCGACCATGGTCGCCCAATAAAACGGTTCCGGCCAGATGTTCGGCGCGCGCCAACAGCGGCGGCAGCCGGGACGCCTCGGCCTCAGATCGTTCTCGAAGGGTTAGCGCAGCATTCACGCCGCAGCCTCGGTTCGGATCAGACCGGCAGCGGTCGACTCGATGAGGCCTGACAAGCTGTCACCCCGCGCCCGCGCTGCAAAGTTCAACGCCATCCGGTGGCTCAGCACTGGGCGGGCCATATCCAATACATCTTCGGCATTCGGTGCCAAACGCCCTTGAAGCATGGCCCGCGCTCGAACTGTCATCATCAGTGCCTGCGCCGCACGGGGGCCGGGCCCCCAAGCAACGGTTTCCTTGACCCGCTCGGACACGCCCGCTTCATCCGGGCGGAACGCGCGAACCAGATCGAGGATCAGTTCGACAACTGACTCCCCCACCGGCATACGACGCAACAGGACTTGCGCGGCCAGCAGTTCCTCTTTGGTGAAAATCTGATGCGCATCTTCTTCTTCGACGCCTGTAGTGGCCAGCAAAATGTCCCGCTCGGTCTGACGATCTGGGTATTCGACATCGACCTGAACAAGGAAGCGATCCAGCTGCGCCTCGGGCAGCGGATAGGTGCCCTCCTGCTCGATCGGGTTCTGCGTGGCCAGCACGTGGAATGGTGTCCCGAGTGAGCGATCCTCGCCCGCCACGGTCACTGTCCGTTCCTGCATCGCCTGAAGCAGGGCCGACTGAGTCCGCGGGCTGGCGCGGTTGATCTCATCCGCCATAAGCAACTGACAGAAGATCGGGCCTGAAATGAATCGGAAATGACGGCTGCCGTCATCAGCGGTATCCAGAACCTCGGACCCCAGAATATCAGCAGGCATCAGGTCGGGCGTGAATTGAATGCGATTGCCGTGCAGACCCATGACAGTCGACAGAGTTTCAACCAGTCGCGTTTTACCAAGACCCGGCAAACCGATCAGCAGGGCATGTCCACCGCACAACAGCGCCGTCAGGGTCAGGTCCACGACCCTCTCCTGCCCGATGAAGCGGCGGGTGATCGAGGCCTTGGCCTCTTGCAACTTGGTTTCCAGCGCTTCGATCTCGGATACGAGGTCGGCAGGTTCGGTCATGACTTTCCCTTCCGTGGACTATTATAGATGAAGTGTATCGCGCTAAGAGGAAATGGCAAAAGCAATGAGCGGACAAAAACCCGTGAAACCTTCGCCGGATGGTTTGGCTGCATCAGTCAAAGCGGCCAAAACCAAGGGTCTACCGCCCGTTCACCTGTGGAATCCTCCGTTTTGCGGCGATCTGGACATCAAGATCGCCAAAGATGGTTCTTGGAGTTACTTAGGGTCGCCCATCAACCGGTTCGAGCTTGTGAAGCTTTTTTCCTCAATTCTTAAGAAAGAAGACGGCAAATACTACCTCGTCACCCCGGTCGAGAAGGTGGGAATCACTGTCGAGGATGCGCCGTTTCTTGCCGTCGACTTCGACCAGACGGGGGATGGCCTATCGCAAGACCTGACATTTACCACCCATGTGGGCGATACGGCCATCGCCGGGCCGGATCATCCGATCCGCATTGTCATCGATGCGGAAACAGAGGAACCCGCACCCTACGTATTGATCCGAAACAACCTTGAAGCACGCATTGACCGCAAAAGCTTCTACCGACTCGTGGATATTGGTACCAAACATGATGGCTGGTTTGGCGTCTGGTCGGGCGGGCAGTTCTTCCCGTTGATTTCGGCAGATGCCCTAAGTGGTGTTTAGGCCGGTTGCCGAATCCGTCGGTCCTGCGCGACCACAACAGCCAAAGCGACAATCCCTGCGCCCAGCGCGCGGGTCCAGTCCCACGCCTCGCCTAAAACCAGCATGATCACCATCACGTAGAACGGCGCGACGTTAATGTGAAACGAGGTCAGCGCGACGCCCATTTTGCCCACCGCTGCAATGAAAAAGACCTGGCTGATACCCATTGAGACCAGCGCATAAAACACCAGCATCCCGCCCTGAGCGAAATCGATGGGGATGGCGGGGCGCAGGTCAAATCCTAACAGAAATGCCCCAGCCACCATCACTGTGGCCATCACCAACGCCCCGACAAAGGTGATCGTCGATCGACCCATCTGGCTGAGTTCGGGGAAATCGCGCGCCGTGGCCATGCTGCCCCAACAGAACAGAAATGTGGAAACCACCGCGCAAGCCGCACCCAGACCCAGTTGTGCCGGTGCCAGCGCACTGGTCGCGATGATCCCGCCCACAATCGAGACCAACACACCTAACGCAAAGTTCCATCGCAAACGTCGCGTACCGGCCGCCAGTTCCAACACCGTAGCCGCCAAAGGCGCGCAAGAGGCGATGATGGCCACCGTGACAGGATCGGTCAAATTTTGCGCCAGAAGGATCAGGAACATGCCGCCGCCGAAGCCAAAAGCTCCGACAAAAACTGCGCGGCCCCAGCGCGCATTCAGTACCCGCGCCGGACCGTCGAGCCAAATCCAGATCGGAACCATGACAACCACTGCCAAAGCCACCCGGGCTGCAAACAACGCGACGGGTGGCCAGCTTTGCAGTAAGACCTCGGCCGCCGGAAAACCCGCTGCCCATGTTAGCATGGACACGACAGCCAGCCCGTTTCCGGACAAGGCCGCATTGCGGTCAGCGGACACAGTAAGGGGTGTCCCGCGCACGGGGTCTGGGCTGAATGCCATAACGTTCCGATCTTTTGTTAATACGCCGCCAAAAATGATTCGCCGTATGTTCGGGATCGTCACCCAGTCCAGACCCGCGATCTGGTCGATTTTCGACAATCTGTCGTTTTCAGTCCCTTTCCCGAAATCACCCCGCTCGCTAAGCTTTGCGCACCAAACCGCCGGGACCGCTCATGCCCAGATTTGCCGCCAATCTTTCGCTGCTCTTTACCGAGCTGCCCTATCTCGACCGCTTCGCCGCCGCCGCTGATGCCGGGTTTTCCGCCGTTGAGATCCTGTTTCCCTATGATCTGGCTGCAAAGGAAACCCGCCGCGCCCTACTGGCAAATGGGCTGGACCTGGTGTTGATCAACGCACCACCACCCAATTACACCGGCGGGCAACCGGGATATGCCGCCGTTCCGGGCGGTGAGGCGCGTTTTCAATCCGATATCCGCCGCGTTCTGCGTTATGCTGAGGTTCTGAAGCCCCGGCTGATACATATTATGTCCGGTTATGCATCGGGGCCGCAGGCGATGGCTAGTTTCGTGCGAAACCTGCAATGGGCCGCTGATGCCGCCCCCGATCAGCAATTCACTATCGAGCCTTTGAACCCGGTCTCTCAACCGAACTACTTCCTGAACGACTACGCCTTGGCTGCCGAGGTTCTGGATCAGGTGAATCGTCCCAATATCGGCCTGCAATATGACAGCTTCCACGCGCATATGATCCACGGGAATGCGCTGGACGTCTGGCACCAGCATCACGATCGCGTGGTCCACGCCCAGATCGGGGCCGCGCCGGATAGATCCGAGCCCGGCGATGGGCCGACCGACTTTCCAAGCCTTTTCAACGCGATGGATAGCTGTGGCTACACCGGTTGGGTCAGTGCGGAGTACAATCCAACAACGCAACGCACCGAGCACTCGTTGGGCTGGTTGCGGTAACCCTGTCGTGACCACTGGCCATTGGGGTCAAAATACAGCACAGCTTGGCGCGGTGAATGAACGGATGATACCGATGACCCACGCCAGACTGTCACATATTATGTTCTGCCTGATCATGTCAGGGCTGATGTCCTGCATCGTGACCGGGATTGCCACGGTCAAGGCCATCGGATTTGGGCCGGGCACCTTTGGGGATTGGATGGCGGCCTGGGCCTTTTGCTGGCCCATCGCCTTCACCGTCATCGTGGTCCTTGGCCCCAGTGTCAAACGGCTGGTCGACCGTCTGGTCAGGCCCAAAGCCTGACCCGTCGCGAAGAGGGCCCATCGGGCCTGATGAGCGGCGAGCTCTAGTGTGCCTCGGCCCAGTTGGCGCCGCGCCCGGCGTCAACATCCAGCTTCACATCCAGTTTCACCGCCGGATCCGAAGCACCCTCCATCACATCGCGCGCCACATCAATCAACTGATCAACACCGTCCTCAGACACTTCGAACAGCAATTCGTCATGCACCTGCAGCAGCATCTTGGCAGGCAGGCCCTCGATCGCGTCTGGCATCCGCACCATCGCGCGCCGGATCACATCCGCGGCCGTGCCCTGGATCGGCGCGTTTATCGCCGCACGGCGCGAGAACCCCGCATGCGGCCCTTTGGCATTGATCTCAGGCGTGTGGATTTTGCGTCCAAACAGGGTCTGCACATAGCCTTGCTCTTTCGCAAAGGCGATGGTGTCGTCCATATAGGCGCGAATACCGGGGAAGCGTTCGAAATAGCGGTCGATGAATCCCTGTGCCTCGGCCCTTGGAATACGAAGGTTGCGCGCCAGACCAAAGCCCGAGATGCCGTAGATCACACCAAAGTTGATCGCCTTGGCCTGACGACGGATGTCCGGTGTCATCTCATCCAGTGGCACATCGAACATCTCGGACGCGGTCATCGCGTGAATGTCCAGCCCGTCAGCAAACGCCTGTTTCAATGCGTCAATCCCGGCGATATGTGCCAGAATCCGAAGCTCGATCTGGCTATAGTCGAGACTGACCAGCACATTGCCCGGTTCAGCAATAAACGCCTCACGAATGCGCCGCCCTTCCTCGGTGCGCACCGGGATATTCTGCAGGTTCGGATCGGTCGAAGCCAGACGACCCGTGTTCGCCCCAGTGATCGAATAGGACGTATGCACCCGTCCCGTATCGGGGTTGATATGGGTCTGCAATGCGTCCGTATAGGTCGATTTCAGCTTGCTGAGCTGTCGCCAGTCCAACACGCGGCGCGGCAATTCATGCTCGGTTGCCAGGTCTTCCAGAACATCGGCCCCGGTCGAGTACTTCCCGGTCTTCCCTTTCTTGCCGCCTTCCAGACCCATCTTGTCGAACAAGATCTCACCCAACTGCGCAGGCGAGCCGAGGTTGAAATTCTCACCCGCCAATTCGTGGATTTCAGCCTCTAATCCAGCCATTTTCTGCGCAAAGGCATTCGACATCCGGCTGAGGACATCGCGGTCGACCTTGATGCCGTGCATCTCCATTTCTTTGAGAACCGGCACCAACGGGCGTTCCAGCGTTTCATAAACCGTTGTCACCTGAACCTGATGCAGTTGCGGCTTGAACAGCTGCCACAGTCGCAGCGTGATATCCGCATCCTCGGCGGCATAAGCCGTGGCCTCATCAATTGCGACCTTGTCGAAGGTGATCGCCGACTTGCCAGACCCCAGCAACGGTTTGATCGGGATTGGAGTATGACTCAGGTAGCGCTCGGACAGAGTATCCATCCCGTGCCCATGCTCTCCACCATGCATGGCGTAGGACATCAGCATCGTGTCATCGATCGAGACCACGTTGACGCCATAGCGCGCAAATATCTTTGCGTCATATTTCATGTTCTGCCCGATCTTGAGGATCGAGGGGTCCTCGAACATCGGCTTCAGCAGCGCCAGCGCGTCCTCCAGCGGCATCTGCCCATCGGCCAGGTCATCTGAGCCAAACAGATCATCGGTTGCGCTGGCACGGTGAGTCAGCGGAATATAGCAGGCCTCACCTGCCTTGACGCACAAAGATATACCAACCAGATCGGCGATCATCTCGTTCAGGCCGGTGGTTTCCGTATCAACTGCGATCCAGCCGGTTTCATAGGCCCTGTCGACCCAGTTTTGCAGCGCCACCACATCCCGCACGCATTCGTATTTCGACGCGTCAAACGGAAGGGCCTCGACTTCTTCCACCTCGACCTGCATCGGCGCATCGGCGATGACCGGAGCCTCGGCCCCTAGCTTGTCGGCAATCCGCTTGATGAGGGTGCGGAACTCCATTTCCGCCAAAAAACCCAACAGGGTTTCGGGGTCAGGGTCCTGTACTTCGAGGTCGTCGAGGTTGAAATCCAGCGGCGTGTTCTCATCCAACTGCACCAGTTTTTTCGACAGCTCGATCTGATCGCGCTTTTCGATCAGGGTCTGGCGGCGCTTGGGCTGCTTGATCTCTCCCGCACGGTCCAGCAGGGTTTCGAGATCACCATATTCGTTGATCAGCAAGGCTGCCGTTTTGACGCCGATTCCCGGAGCCCCCGGCACGTTATCAACGCTATCCCCGGCCAGCGCCTGCACATCGACAACACGCTCGGGGCCAACGCCGAATTTCTCGATCACCCCGTCCCGGTCGATGCGCTTGTTCTTCATCGCATCCAGCATCTCAACGCCACCGCCGACCAACTGCATCAGGTCCTTGTCGGAACTCACTATAGTCACACGTCCGCCAGCCTCGCGCGCCTGAACGGCAAGGGTGGCAATGATGTCGTCAGCCTCATACCCTTCCAACTCTTTACAGGCGATATTGAACGCCTTGGTCGCTTCACGGGTCAGCGGCATTTGCGGGCGCAGGTCCTCGGGCATCGCCTCACGATTGGCTTTGTACAGGTCATAGAGGTCATTGCGGAACGTGTGCGAGCCCTTGTCGAAGATCACCGCCACATGGGTCGGTGCATCCGGGCCATCATTCCCCTCGACATATTTTTGCAGCATGTTGCAAAAGCCAGAAACTGCCCCGATCGGCAGACCATCCGATTTCCGAGTCAGCGGCGGCAGCGCGTGATAGGCCCTGAAAATAAAGGCCGATCCATCGATCAGATGCAGGTGACACCCTTTTCCGAAATTGCTCATGCGCACGCTCCCTGTCGGTCAGAGATGGTTCTGCCACAGGGTCGGTCGGGTGACCAGTCTTGAACTTGGGCTAACCGCCGAAGAGGCCGCTGAAAACGTCCGAAAAGCTGTTGAGCAAAGCCATAATGATCAAAACACCAAGGAAGGCAAAAAACGCGAAGGCAAAGAACTGGAACAGGATTGCGCCGACGCCAACCGCAATCCCGGCAATGGCAGGGCGGCGCCTTTCGTGACGCAGGAGACCGACAACCGACAGAACAACTGCCAGCGCACCCAGCATGGCCACGCCAATCTGCAGGAAATCATCCAGATCGCGCGCACGCGCAACAGGCTCTGGCTGCTCCAGCCCTGCCGCAGATCGCAGGGTGGATTTACCGATTTGAGCCGCCAGCTCACCCAGCGACACGCCCGCGGATTGCTGAGGCGCGAAGGGTCCAGCCCAAAAGACGAACAAGGCAGCAAACAGCGTCAAAGAGGCAATGCAAAAGCCGATCCAACCGAAAATCGGGTTGGCAGAGTCATTGGGTGCAATGTCGGTCATCACGTTCGCCTACGCTGTATGCACTACCGAAATAGCATAAAAAACACGGCGAGATTTGGGCGAAACCCGATTGGGCGGGCAATCAGCCCTGCTCTGTGCCTTTCAGAACATATTTGCAGTCGCAATAGGGGCACTCGACCCAGCCGGTATCTTCGGGGATTTGCAGCCAGACGCGCGGATGGCCCAGCGCACCTTCGCCGCCGTCACAAGCGACGCGGGTGGTTTCGACGATCTTGGTTTCCGGCGCTTCGATGGTCACGGCTGGCGATCCTTCACTGGTTGTCGGCCTCGCGGGCATGCATTAGGTGCGTTTATGAGCGATGAGCAATCCGGGGGCAAGAGCCACATGAGCGATGCGGCAATCAGGATCGAAGGTCTGCGCAAGACCTATCGGGCAAGCAAGGGTCAGCCCGAGAAGCACGCACTGAAAGGGATTGACCTGACCATTCCCAGCGGCTCGGTTTTTGGGCTTTTGGGGCCGAACGGCGCGGGTAAATCGACCTTGATCAACATTCTGGCCGGACTGGTGATCAAAACGTCCGGAAAGGTATCGATCTGGGGCTTCGATCAGGATCAGAACCCACGCCAGTCGCGCGCCGCCATTGGAGTAATGCCACAAGAGCTGAACCTGGACCCGTTCTTTACGCCCCGTGGCGCGTTGGAGGTGCAGGCTGGCCTTTATGGCGTGCCCAAGGCCCAGCGCCGCAGCGATGAGATTCTGGAACTCGTCGGGCTTAGCGATAAGGCCGAGGCCTATGCTCGCACGCTGTCAGGCGGGATGCGGCGGCGGTTGTTGTTGGCTAAAGCGCTTGTGCATCACCCCAGGATTTTGGTTCTGGATGAACCTACTGCGGGTGTCGATATCGAATTGCGCCAGATGCTCTGGAGCAACGTGCGCAAGCTTAACGAGCAGGGGATGACGATCATCCTGACCACGCATTACCTGGAAGAAGCGCAGGAAATGTGTGATCAGATCGCCATCATCAACCATGGTGAGAAGATCACTCAGGACAGCACCGCCAATTTGCTGGGCCGCATGGACCGACGCACCATGGTGATCATGCCCGATATCCCGGTTGCGGACCTTCCATCTACTGACGGGGTCGAGGCCGCATTGCGCGACGATGGCAGCCTGCTGCTGCAGTATCGCAGCGCCCAGACCAGTGCCGAGCAGGTACTGGAATCCGTTCGCGCTGCGGGTATCCGCATCCGCGATGTGCGCACCGAGGAGGCTGATCTTGAGGATGTGTTCCTTGCGCTGACCTCTTCTCAGGCTCGGGCGTCGTAAGCGCTGCTTAGAACCAGCCTTAGCCTCGGTCGATCCGCGCTTGATAGCAGTTGTTGCGCGCAGATCGGACGTGGATATAGGCCACATCGGGGCGGTCAAAGATATCTTTGACCTTTGCACCAATCTGATCCGTGGGGGTGATAGCTCCGGTGCCATAAACGATCCGATCATCCTGCCCGTATCCCTTGATTAAATAGTCAGGAGAGCTGGTCAGAATCTCAGGCAATTTATCCCCTTCATAGCGCTCGCAAGGTTCGGCACACAAAAATATCGGCCCGGTTTCCGCATAAGGATGCGTTGCGGCAAAGGGCCTGTGCGCCAGAACCAGCATCGGCGCCCCTTCGGGTATGTTTTGCAGACAATGACGGCAGGGATTGCCTGCGCCGGTTGAAACAGCGTGCTCTGGCGTGGCTCCATAGTCATCCGGACCACCCTGTTGCAGTGTGCGGACTTCGTCAGTGGGCAATGCAGTGATTTTGAACATATCAATCCTCCGGTTTTCCGGACCATGCCCAATCGTGACCACGCCGCGCGACCCGATTCCTGCGCAAATCGCACGTCGCCGTTGGCCGTAAGGATAAGCGCGACAAAACCACGCCTGTAGAACCGCCGGAAAGCCCGCTAGGACCAAAACACTATGACCCGACCCGTCCTGCCGCCGCGTTTTCCGGCCACGTCTGATCAGATCAATGCGCAAGTGTGCGCCTTTTATGCCCGTGTCAGAACCGACCCGGTACTGGGTCCCGTTTTTGCGCAACATGTCGATGACTGGCCCGCGCATGAGGAAAAGATCGCCTCATTCTGGCGCAATGCGATCCTGTATGAGCGCGGGTATGACGGCAATCCGCAGCGGGTTCATATTGAACGGCCAGAGGTGAAATCCGAGATGTTTGCCCACTGGCTGGATCTGTTCGAAGAGGTTGCAACCCAGACGTTGCCATCCGAGACCGCGACACCTTGGGTCGCCCTGGCACGACGCATCGGGGTGGGGATGAAGGCCGGGGTGCAGTCGGCGCGTCAGCCCAAGGATGCGCCACCAATCCTGCGTTGATCTCAAGACATGGCAGCTTTGCACTGTTAGCGGTAAAATAGGGGCTATGCGGGCTGGTCAATTGGGTTTACTCAGGGCCAAGACAGCCCTTTTTGCGCTGAGCGGCATTGTGCCACCACACCGACATCACCCGAGGCCACAGCGATGAGCACTCAGAATACCACCCTTCGGGGACTTGGTTTCGCGTTTCTAGGATTCGCGGTTTTTGCCAGCCATGACGCATTGATCAAAGTGCTGGGCGGGACTTATTCGGTGATGCAGATCATCTTTTTCGCCACTCTGTTCTCCTTTGTGCCCATGGCAGTGACAATCCTGACTGACCGGACCACCGGGAATTTTCTGCCGCACCATCCTTGGCTGGTGCTGCTGCGCTCAGCCCTGATGGTCACATCCATGGTCTGCGCCTTCTACGCGTTTTCGGTGCTGCCACTGGCCGAGGTCTATTCGCTGCTGTTTTCCTTCCCTTTGATCGTCACCGTCCTGTCGATCCCGATACTGGGAGAGGTCGTAAGAGCCCAGCGCTGGGCCGCGGTCGGCGTTGGCTTGATCGGTGTTTTGATCGTTCTAAGACCCGGCTCAACTGACATCACACTGGGCCACCTGGCCGCCTTGACTGCCGCGTTTTGTAGCGCGTTTGGGTCTGTTCTGGTGCGCAAGATCGGGAATGAGGAGCGGTCCGCCGTCCTGATCCTATACCCCATGTTGTTGGCCATTCTGGTCATGAGCCTGATGCAACCCGCCGTCTATCAGCCACCTTCGCTGCTGCATCTGGCAATGATGGCGCTGGTTGGTGTGTTTTCGGTCATCGCGCAACATCTGATCATACTCGCCTACCGCGCCGCGCCCGCCGGGGTCGTCGCGCCCAGCCAATACAGTCAGATCATCTGGGCCACTTTGTTCGGCATGATCTTCTTTGGCGAGCGCCCAGACGGCTGGGTCGCCGTCGGGGCAAGTATCATCATCGCGTCCGGTGTTTTTGTAGTCTGGCGCGAGAGCCGGTCGAACACCACATCCGCGAACACTCCGGTATTGCGGGTACGGTCGCCTCGGTCGGATACGGGGGCGACACGGCCAGGGGAATGAAAAACGGCGCGCCAACCAGCGCGCCATTCTCAAGATTAGTAAGCGTGGTGTCTTAGTACACAACCACCGACCGGATGCTTTCACCCTTGTGCATCAGGTCGAAGCCGTGGTTGATGTCGTCCAGACCCATGGTGTGGGTGATCATCGGATCGATCTCGATCTTGCCGTCCATGTACCAGTCGACGATTTTGGGCACATCTGTCCGGCCCCGCGCGCCGCCAAAGGCCGTGCCGCGCCACGAGCGGCCGGTGACTAGCTGGAACGGACGGGTCGAAATCTCGGCACCGGCAGGTGCCACGCCGATGATGATCGATTCACCCCAGCCCTTATGCGCCGATTCCAACGCGTCGCGCATCACACCGACATTGCCGGTGGCATCGAATGTGTAATCCGCGCCGCCCTTGGTCAGGTTCACCAGGTAGGGAACAAGATCGCCTTCAACCTCTTTTGGGTTTACGAAATCGGTCATGCCGAACTTGGTCGCCATTTCCACTTTCGACGGGTTCAGATCGACGCCCACGATCTGATCGGCCCCGGCCAGACGCAGACCCTGGATCACGTTCAGGCCGATCCCGCCCAGACCGAATACAATGGCACGGCTACCCAGTTCGACCTTGGCGGTGTTGATCACCGCACCGATACCGGTGGTCACGCCGCAGCCGATGTAGCAAATCTTGTCAAACGGTGCGTCCTCGCGCACTTTGGCTAGCGCAATTTCGGGCAGAACCGTGTGGTTCGAGAAGGTCGAGCAACCCATGTAGTGCAGGATCGGATCACCATCCAAAGTCGAGAATCGCGACGTGCCATCGGGCATCAGGCCCTTGCCTTGGGTCTCACGGATCGCCTGACACAGGTTCGTTTTAGGATGCAGGCAGTATTCGCACTCACGACATTCGGGGGTATATAGCGGGATTACATGATCGCCGGGTTTCAGGCTGGTCACGCCCGGCCCGACCTCGACCACCACACCTGCGCCTTCATGGCCCAGAATAGCGGGGAACAGGCCCTCGGGATCGGCTCCCGAAAGGGTGAATTCATCTGTGTGGCAAATGCCGGTAGCCTTGATCTCAACCAGAACCTCACCCGCCTTGGGGCCTTCGAGGTTCACATCCATAATTTCCAAAGGCTTGCCAGCCTGAACGGCGACGGCTGCACGGGTGCGCATAGTGCTTGTCTCCCAGTCTTGTTTGTCCAAACCCTGCGTCAAAAACAGGGTTCTTTCAACTGTGCATTCATGACAGACTGGCTAAACTTTTGATATTGAAGAAACGACATTGCCCGAATGAGGAACGCCAATGCACCGATTTTTTCCGATCCTAGTCCTTCTGGCGGCCTGTTCCGAACCACCCCCACCCGAAGATATTCCGATTGAGCCAGAGGCCGCGCCGGTCGATCTGGCCTTTTGTCAGGGCGATCCATTTGCCGAGACCATTGGCCAGCCGGTTTCAACCATTCAGGCTGATTTGCCCGAACGCAGTCGCGTGCTGGCACCAAACGACATTGCAACCCAGGATTATCGGATCGACCGACTGAATGTGTTTGTGGATGATACCGGAGTGATCCAACGCCTGACTTGCGGCTGATCCTGGATCAACGCTATTTCCCGCGATAGATCAACCAATCCGGCAGGTAGTCCAACAACCGGATGACCCATGAAAACGGGGCCGGGAAATCGGTACGGAAACGACGGCGCGACATCGCTTTGATCACACGATCTGCCGCATCCTCAGCCGTCATCAACATAGGCATCTTGAAATTGTTCTTCTCGGTCAGACGGGTCTTGATGAAGCCCGGATTAACGATGCGCACTGTGACCCCGGTACCCGCAAGATCAAAGCGCATGGTTTCCGCCAGCGACACCAAAGCCGCCTTGCTGGCCGCATAGCCCACGGCCGCGGGCAACCCACGATAGCCAGACAGAGACCCGATCAACGTGATATCGCCGCGGCCTGTACGCACGAAAGACGGCACCGTTTCACCCAGAACCCGAAGGGCACCGGTGTAATTCACATCCGTCATGGCCAGTACCGCCTCGGTATCCCAATCGGCGCTGCGCATCGGCTCGTAGGCCCCGGCATTGTAAACCAGCCCGTCGACCGCACCGACCTCTGCCACAGCACGGCGCACGGCATCCAGATCGGTGACGTCAAAAGGAACCGCGCGGGCATTGGGCAGGCTTGCGCAGATATCAGCCAGCCGATCCGCATTGCGCGCCGACAGAATCAGATGCGCACCCCGGCGGCTGAGCGCCTCGGCCAACGCGCGGCCCAGGCCCTCGCTGGCGCCCACGATCCAATAGGTTTTTCCATCAAAGCTGCTCATGTCTGGGCCGTATTGTGATCTGATGCTTATTTTACGGGCGGGCACGGGTGCTGGATCACGCCGCCATGCAGGAAATTCGGCGCAGAAGTCACAATATAGAGCAGCATGGAAAATAATCTAATCTGATTGATCCGACATCAAACCTGCTACGTATCCCCTTGTAAAATGTCGCACTAAGGGGATCACATGTTCGACGAAACGCGAGGCGAACGCAAGAAAATCGCAATCGTAGGTGCAGGCATTTCCGGTCTATCCGCAGCCTATTATCTGTCAGAAGATCACGACATCACTATTTACGAGGCCGAACCTCGGTTGGGTGGGCATGCACGTACCGTCATGGCTGGCAAGAATGGCGATCAGCCTGTCGATACCGGGTTCATCGTCTTCAACTATGCGACCTACCCCTATCTGACCAAGCTGTTTGACGAGTTGAACGTGCCGGTTGTCAAATCCGAAATGAGTTTTGGTGCAACCATCGACAATGGCCGGATCGAATACGGGCTGAACAACCTGCGTACGCTGACCGCGCAGAAACGCAATCTGGCGCGTCCATCCTACTACAAGATGATCGCCGACATCCTGCGGTTCAGCAAAGAAGCACCCGAGGCTGCCAAGGATGATGACACCACAATCGGAGAGTTGGTGGATCAGATGCGTCTGGGCCATTGGTTCCGCCACAACTATCTGATGCCGATGTGCGGCGCGATCTGGTCGACCCCGGTGGAGTTTGTCGATCAGTTCCCGGCGCGCTCGCTGGTACAATTCTTCCGCAACCATGCTTTGCTGGCCAGTGGCCGTGCCAATCAGCATCAGTGGTATACGGTCAAAGGTGGCAGCATCGAATATGTGCGCCGCATCGATGCCGCCCTGCGCGAACGGGGCTGCGATATTCGACTGGCTGCCCCGGTCGATCACGTTCAGCGCGACGACATGGGCGTTTCGGTGACAAGCCAGGGACATATCGACCAGTTTGATGAGATCATTCTGGCCACTCATTCCGACCAGTCTCGCGCCATTCTGGGCGACAATGCCACGACCGCCGAAGCTGCAGCATTGGAAGCGATCCGCTATCAGCCCAACAGCGCCATTCTACATTGCGATCCCAGCCAAATGCCCAAGCGTCGTGCCTGCTGGTCCAGCTGGACCTATCGCTCACAAGCCGGAAACGTTGGTGTCACTTACTGGATGAACCGGCTGCAAAACATACCGGACAGCGATCCGCTGTTCGTGACGTTGAACGCGTCATCAGAGATTTCCGCGGATAAAATCTATGATCAGGTCGAATTTGCCCACCCGGTGTTCGACAAGGCCGCCCTGAAGGCACAAGGGCAAATCCGCGAGATGCAGGGACAGAACCGGACCTGGTTTGCCGGAGCGTATAACCGGCACGGGTTTCACGAAGACGGGATTGCCAGCGCGATGCATGTTGTGGATCGCATCAAGGGCACCCCGCTAACGATCGGAGCTGACCATGGCACTTTGGAACAAGACCCGGCCATCCCTGCGGTTGCGGCTGAATAGGCGCCTGTGGCGCGCGGGGCTTCTGTCCTTGACGCTGCTGGCCCCAGGTGGGCTGGCGGCTGATCCGCTGTCGAGCGAATTGCAAGACCCCAAGCAGATCGGCAGCGGGACCTTCCGGTTCCTTGGCCTGCCGCTCTATGACGCAAAACTCTACACACCCGGCGGGGCCGCGTTCAATTGGAGCGAGGATTTTGGCCTGAAGCTGACTTACCGCAAAAACCTGAAACAAAAGGCGCTGGTAGAATCGACGCTGGAAGAAATGGCCCGCCAGGGCAATCCGCAGCCCACGCAGGCACAGCTTGAAAAGTGCTTTCAGGCTGTCAGCAAGGGCGACAGCTATCTGGCGATCTCGGAAGGGCCAAACAAGGTCGGCTTCTGGCGGAATGGTACCCAGACCTGCACATTGGCGAGCAACGACATCAAGAAGTCCTTCATGTCGATCTTTTTGGGCGACAACACCCGCTCGGCCAGCTTTACGCAAAGCTTGAAGGGCCAGTGATGCTGTACCCCCGTGTCAGCCTGTACGCGCTGATGCTCGCTGCGGCGGGTATCCCGCTTTACATTCACCTGCCACGCTTTGCGGCGGTGAACTTGGGCATTGGTCTTGGGGTGATTGGCACGGTCCTTCTGGTGATCCGACTGGTCGATCTGGTTCAGGACCCGCTGATCGGCTGGGCCATCGACCGCTGGCCGGGAGGGCAGCTTCTGTTCGCAGCTTTGGCCGCGTTGGGATTGGCCATCGGCTTTCCCTTGCTGTTTGGCCTGCCGGAAGGCGCAAGTGTCACGGCCCTGATCGTGGTCCTGATCCTGCTGTTCTCGGCCTACAGCCTCGGTACGATCCTTTTATATGGTCGCAGCGCGACGCTTGCGAAAAAGGCCGATGCCAAAGAGCTGATGACACTCGCCGCCTACCGCGAAGGCGGGCAATTGACAGGCGTCGTGATCGCCGCCAGCGCCCCGGCCTTGTTCGTGGCCTTGGGCGCTTCCGCACAAGGATACCCCGCCTTTGGCCTGTTTCTGGGCTTGCTGGCGTTGCTGACCCTGATCGTGACGATCCCAATCTGGCGACGTACCCCGATCACCGGTCAGGGCCTGTCCTTCGCAGGCCTCGGTCAGGCCGGAGCGCTGCGCCTGCTGGCATTGGCACTGGTCAATAGCCTGCCGGTCGCCATCACATCCACCCTGTTCCTGTTCTTTGTCGAAGATCGCCTGCAACTGCCCGGCAAAGCGGGCCCGCTGCTGATCCTGTTCTTCCTGAGCGCCGGTGCAAGTGTGCCGCTTTGGGCCAAGCTCAGCAACCGGATCGGCCCGAAAAAGACTCTGATTATTGCCATGCCCTTGTCCATCGCAGGGTTTATCGGAGCGGCCAGTCTGGACGCTGGAGCGTTGGTTGGCTTCGCCATCATCTGCATCGCGTCCGGTGCCGCGCTTGGGGCGGATATGGTTGTCCTGCCCGCCATGTTTTCCGTTGTGCTGACTCGCGCGGGGCTGAACGCCTCGGCCGCGTTTGGCATCTGGTCTTTTGCCGGCAAGCTGGGCCTCGCGCTCGCTGCCTTTTTCACTCTGCCACTGCTCGAGCGCAGCGGCTTTACACCCGGTCAAACCAATAGTGTCGAGGCTTTGAAAACACTCAACCTCGCCTATGCCGTACTGCCCTGCATCCTCAAGCTTGGCGCATTCGGGATGGTTTTGACACTGCCCACGGAGGTTTCAGCCAAATGAAGACGCTTATTGTGTTTCTTCTCGCCATCCTCGCTGTTTTAGCAGCCAAGGGGCGTTTCCTCAGCTTTCGCTCACAATCGCCTGCCGATTATGCGTCCACGGGCCCCAACTTCTCGCTGAAAAAACACCTGAATGGCGAAATCCTGTCCGAAGGCCTGATCTATGGCCCGAATGGCAAGATGTCGAACAGCTTTGTCGCCCGCATGGTCGGCGAATGGGATGGCAACTCGGGCACACTGGCCGAGTGGTTCACCTATTCTAACGGCAAGCAGATGACCCGCAAATGGTATCTGACGCTGGGCACCGGCAACACGTTCATCGCCACGGCAGATGACATTGTCGGTGAAGGAAAGGGAGAAATCTCGGGCTCGACCGTCAAACTGACCTATCGGATCATCCTGCCCGAAGATGCAGGCGGGCACACGCTGGATGTGACCGACTGGATGTACCTGACGGAAAATGGCGCGATCATGAACCGCTCGGAAATGCGCAAGTTCGGCATCAAAGTGGCCGAGCTGGTCGCCACGATGCGCCCCGCGCCCGAGGTCAAGACCGCGCATCTGAACGGTGCAAATGGCTATGATGCCAAGGCTGCGGAAAGACCACTGCAATGATCCGCGCCCGCTTTGTCATCACCTTTGCCGCCATCGCGTGCCTTGTGTTTCTGGCCGCATGCTCGGCCAAGCCCCGCGTGCCAAAGACCTTCCTGTCAGATCGCGAGCTGAACCTTGAGGAGTTTTTCGAAGGCAAAACCGTCGCTTATGGTCAGTTTCAGGACATCCTCGGCAACGTCCCGCGTCGTTTCTCTGTCGATATCGACGGAACCTGGGACGGAGAAACGCTGACCTTGGTCGAGGATTTCGTCTATGACGACGGCGCAACCGAACAGCGTATCTGGACCCTGACAAAAACCGGTGCCGATACCTGGACCGGCACCGCCCCCGGTGTGCTTGGCACTGCCGAAGGAATCGAGCGGGGCGATACGTTCAACTGGAAATACAAGATCGACCTGCCGATCAAAGATGGCACCATGCGTGTGAAGTTCGATGACTGGATGTGGCTGCTGGAGGATGACCGCTTGCTGAACCGCGCCTATGTCTCGCGCTTTGGCGTCCGCATTGGTGAGGTGATCCTGTTTTTTGAGAAAAAATAGACTCTAGACAGGGTCTTCTACACCTCACGCATCAGCGCGGCCAGCTGATCGGTTTCAGCGCCAAACCCAGCCGCCACCTGATCCGCCGCAGCGCGCCGCACCTCATCCGGCTTGTTCTGGCCCAGTTTCCAGGTGCCCTGAATATCCTCAACCTGCATCCGGCAAGGCACGATCATCCGCATCATCCGGGTTAAAGCATCCTCTGACATCTTACCCGTGACCCAAGGGGGTTTCGGCAGCAGCTTCTGTTCGTAGAACGCAGATTGCCGGTTCAGCAGATCCAACAATTCCTCCTGCGGGCGTAACTCAAGGCGACCGATCAGATGAACCGCCACATAGTTCCAGGTTGGCACTTGATCATCCACCCCATACCAGTCGGGCGAGATATACGCATCCGGCCCCGTCACTGCGATCCGCACAGTGCGCGGTTCCTTGAGCAGCCTGACAATCGGGTTCGACCGCACCAGATGCAACTCGGCCAGCTCACCAGTCTCGTCCAGCAAAAACGGGACGTGGCTCATGATCGGCGCGGCATCGCCTGAAACAGCCAAAACGCCAAAGCCACGGTCACGGGCAAAGGTGATATGCCGGGCGCGGTCTTCAGCGCGAAATGCGGGATTGGGATGCATGAATCTCCTCCTGTCAAATCTCTTGCAGATCAGGTGGGTTCTATGCAAGGTCCCATCTGTTCTCAGGGCGGGGCGAAATTCCCCACCGGCGGTATGCGGGCAATGATCCGTAAGCCCGCGAGCGGCCCCATAGTCCGGGGTGTCAGCAGATCTGGTGAGAGGCCAGAGCCGACGGTTACAGTCCGGATGAAAGAGAACGTGCATCGTGCCGCCCAGCGGCGCGCCTGCTCGTGATCGCCTTGGGTGACGTGTCTGTAACTCAGGAGGTCCGAATGACACACACCCGCTATGCCTTCATCAAAGCCAACTGGCACTCCGATATTGTCGACCGTGCACTGGATGGGTTTCTGCAACTCATCCCCAGCGATCAGGTTGATGTCTTCGACGTTCCCGGCGCGTTCGAAATGCCCCTACTGGCCCGTGATCTGGCCCAAACCGGACGCTACGCTGCAATCGCCTGTGCGGCGTTCGTGGTGGATGGTGGCATCTACCGGCACGATTTTGTGGCCCAAGCCGTCGTTGATGGCCTGATGCGGGCCGGGCTTGACAGCGGCATCCCCGTCCTATCGGTCTCATTGACACCGCATCAGTATCAGGAAACCGACCACCACAATGCCATCTATCGCGACCACTTCGTGCAAAAAGGCCGCGAGGCTGCACACGCTGCGCTTGCTATCATCAAAACCCGCCAGTCCTTGAAAGCGCAAACCTGATCCACTTCATCTGGCCAAAAATATCCCGGGGGTGAATTGAGCCAACGGCTCAAGAGGGGGCTGGCCCCCTCCCCCTTATCCGAAATCCGCTTGAGGCCAAGCCCTGTGCCCGCTAATCACAACGCTCAAAGGAGCATGCCCCATGTCGATGAACAGCTTTGGACACCTCTTCCGCGTCACCACCTGGGGTGAAAGCCATGGGCCCGCATTGGGTGCCACCGTTGATGGCTGCCCTCCGGGTGTGGCAATCGACGCAGCGATGATCCAACACTGGCTCGACAAGCGCAAACCAGGGCAGAACAAATTCACCACCCAGCGGCGCGAACCCGATCAGGTGAAAATTCTGTCTGGCGTGTTCGAAGGTCAGACCACCGGCACGCCCGTTCAGCTGATGATCGAGAACACGGACCAGCGCTCGAAGGACTACGGCGATATTATCGACAAGTTTCGTCCTGGCCATGCCGATATCACCTACTGGCAGAAATACGGCATCCGCGACTATCGCGGCGGCGGGCGCAGTTCGGCGCGCGAAACCGCCTCGCGCGTCGCTGCCGGAGGCTTGGCGCGCCAAGCGATCAAACAAATCGCGCCCAATGTGCAGATCACCGGCTACATGACCCAGATCGGCCCGCACAGGATCGACCACGCCAATTTCGACTGGTCGCAGATAGAACAGAACCCCTTCTGGACACCTGACGCCCAAGCCGCCGAGGACTGGGCCACCTATCTGGACGACCTGCGCAAGTCCGGCAACTCGGTCGGCGCGATTGTCGAAGTCGTCGCGCGCGGTGTCCCCGCCGGGCTGGGCGCGCCGATTTACGCTAAGTTAGACACTGATCTGGCCGCTGCGATGATGTCGATCAATGCGGTCAAAGGCGTTGAAATTGGAGAAGGCATGGCCGCCGCTGAACTGACCGGCGAGGCCAATGCAGATGAGATTTTCATGGGCCAGAACGGCCCCCAATACAGCTCGAACCATGCGGGCGGCATTCTGGGCGGCATCTCGACCGGACAGGACATCGTGGTGCGCTTTGCGGTCAAACCGACCTCATCGATTTTGACCACGCGCAAGACGATCACAAAATCCGGCGAGGAAACCGAGATCATCACCAAAGGACGCCACGACCCATGCGTCGGAATCCGAGCCGTGCCGGTAGGCGAGGCGATGATGGCCTGTGTGATCCTGGATCACCTGCTGTTGCATCGCGGCCAGATCGGCGAGAACCGTGGCCATATTGGCTGATCTCCGCACCCGGCTGCGCGGCATCGTCGCGCAGCGCATGCAGGCTGATCCTGCCCATGATCTGGCGCATCTGGACCGCGTCTGGCGCAACGCACAGGCTATCGCAGATGATCAGGCCAATATGCAGGTTCTCATGGCCGCGTGCTATCTGCACGATCTGGTCAACCTGCCGAAAAACGATCCGAACCGGCATCTCGCATCTCGTAAATCGGCACAAGTATCAGAGTCTATATTGGACGATTTGGGCTTTGATGACCCGTCGATCCATGCAACGCAACATGCCATCGAATCTCACAGCTACTCGGCCAATATCCCGCCTCGCTCGTCCGAGGCCCGCATCCTGCGCGATGCGGATCGCCTCGATGCGCTTGGGGCAATTGGGATTGCCCGGTGTTTCACTGTGGCCGGTGCTCTGGACCGGACGCTTTATGATCTTGATGATCCATTTGCAGAAAACCGCAATCTGGACGATCTGAAGTTCGCGATCGACCATTGGAAGATCAAACTGCTCGATCTTCCGGCGGGGATGCTAACGCAGGGCGGGCGGGATCTGGCGACCACGCGTGTATCAGTGATGCTTGAATATCTTGAGGCCCTGGCAGAGGAAATCGGCCACCCCGTTCCAGATCACTGGAAATCTGCATAATTGGTACAATCTCGTCGTTGATCTTTCCGCACCAAAGGCGCAGGTTCGCCGCACATGGCACAATCCTTAACATCGCATCGACCCATGCTTGCCGTGGGTCTGAAACTGGCCGCGCTGGTGCTGTTCACCTCGATGTCGGCGCTGGTCAAAGCCCTGTCCGAGGATTTCCCGCCGGGTGAACTGGTCTTTTTCCGCTCGCTCTTTGCCGTTCCGGTGATCATTGCCTGGCTGATCTGGCGTGGAGAGTTGGCACAAGGCTTTGTGGTCAAAAAACCCATGGGTCATTTCTGGCGCGGCGTGCTGGGCACCAGCGCCATGGGCCTGACCTTTACCGGCCTCAGCCTGCTGCCGCTGCCCGAGGTCACCGCAATCGGCTATGCCACCCCGATCTTCACCCTGATTCTGGCCGCCGTCATGCTGGGCGAGCGTATTCGCATGATCCGCATCGGCGCTGTGGCACTGGGGTTGTTGGGGGTTTTGATCATGATCTGGCCCCGGCTGGGCAGCACCCAAATGGAAATGGCCGCAACCATAGGCGCGCTATGCGTCCTGGGCGCAACGCTGGCCCGCGCCTTTGTTCAAATCCATATCCGCCAACTAGTTAAGGTCGATCATCCCGCCGCCATCGTGTTCTATTTTTCGATGACCGCGACGCTACTCTCCTCGTTGACCGCGTTCTGGGGATGGACGATGCCGACCCTGAATCAGACTCTAATACTGATTGCAATGGGCCTTGTCGGCGGGGTGGCGCAAATTCTGGTGACCTCATCCTATCGGTTCGGGCAAGCCTCAATGCTGGCGCCGTATGACTACACCACAATGCTTTTTGCCATCTTCATTGGCTATGTCTGGTTTGATGAACTGCCAACACTGGCCATTCTGCTGGGGGCTACTCTGGTGATCGCGGGCAATGTGGTCGTGATTTGGCGCGAGCATCAGCTTGGGCTGGAACGCGGCAAGGCCCGTTCGGTAACGGACCCCAAAGCCTGATCTTTACCTTTCGCAAACTTCGCCTAGGTTGGGCGGAACAATCAACGAGGGTGCCCCATGAGCGACGCGCAGGATCACAAGGAAAAGATGCAGAAGGTGCAGGCCAAGCACCGCAAGAAAGTGTCCGAGGCGGTCGATCCGGGGCGCGGCCTGGTTCTGATCAATACTGGCAAGGGTAAGGGCAAGTCCTCGGCCGCCTTTGGTGTTGTGATCCGTGCGCTGGGCTGGGGGCAAAAGGTTGCCGTTGTTCAGTTCATCAAAGGCAAGTGGAAGACGGGCGAGCGCCGGTTCTTTCAAGACCGCGATCTGGTGACGTGGCACACGATGGGCGAAGGCTTTACCTGGGACACACAAGATCGCGAACGCGATATTGCCGCCGCTACCGCCGCCTTTGACAAGGCATGCGATCTGATGGCTGGCGGGGATTATGATCTGGTCGTGCTGGACGAGATTAATATCGCGCTGCGGTATGAATACCTGCCGGTCGAACGTGTACTAGACGGTCTCAAGGCGCGGTCGGATAAGACTAGCGTTTGCCTGACGGGCCGCGACGCGCCGCAAGCACTGCGTGACTATGCCGATCTGGTCACTGAAATGACCGAAGAAAAACACCCTTTCCAATCAGGCATCAAGGCACAGCGTGGCGTTGATTACTAAGGGGTTTCGTGACGGGCAGGATGTGAGGGCACACCTGCCTTATTCGAAGCGCCTTAGAAGTACATTTTCAAAGATATAGCGTATCGAATCCGTGCGGCTGGTGGCGTTTTCGGGCAATGTCACGTCCTCGGGCCGTTCAGAAATCGCGTTCTCGCGTTTCGTGCAGTCGAAATAAGCCGCAAAGTCAGTGTCGCAGCAGCTGCAGCCACAAGCGGTTGCAGCGTCATGCCGTGCAATGATCTCTTCAAGCGGATCGCCCATGCCAGAACCCTACGCGGTCGTTTTCGGAGCGGCGGCACGCCATCACCAAGTTGCGCGCTATGCCTGCAAACCACCCCGAAACCTATGGCCGGACGAGGTACAATCCGGCGTTGGTTTTTATCTGACTGTTTTTGTCGATTATTTCAAGGAAAAAACGCCCTCGAAAAACAACGAGGGCGCAAGTCACAGGGAAACAAGTCTCAGATGGACTGACCTTGCGGATCCAAAGTCACCGACCAAAGCTCGGTATCTGCACGATCCATCAGGCGCACCGTCATCTGTTGCGTGCCGCCATCAATGTCGACCAGACCAAAGAACTGCAAACCAGCGCTTGGGGGAAGGTTGACGCCCTGCCCTTCGGCGGGGGCTTTGACAAATTTTACCTCGGGACCGAACGTGCCATCCAGCGCATTCGGGCCAAAGGTTCCCGCGTGGAGAGGACCAGACACAAACTCCCAAAACGGTTCAAAATCTTGGAATTGAGCTTTGTCAGGGTCATAGTAGTGCGCCGCGGTATAGTGCACGTCCGCGGTGAACCAGACAGTGTTGGTGACGCCTGCAGTTTTGATGAACCGCAGCAGATCGGCAATCTCTAACTCGCGCCCCTTGGCTGGTCCACTATCACCGTTCGAGATCGCCTCCGCCCCGGCCTGTTCCTTCCAGTTGTCCCAGACAATCAAGCCAATCGGCATGTCCGAGGCGATGACTTTCCAGGTCGCTTGTGATGCTGCAAGCTCGCGCTTTAGCCAATCCAACTGTGCCGCGCCCAGAATGCGGGACTGGTCGGTGATCTCATCTTCCATCGCCGGGCCGTTCGGGCCGCGATAGCTGCGAAGATCCAGGAAGAACACGTCCAGCATAGGACCGTACGATATCTTGCGATAAACCCGACCGGGTTCAGCCGGTGTGATCCGCAGCGGCGTCATCTCATGAAAGGCACGACCCGCGCGGGCTTGCAGAACATGCACCGATTTCTCGGAATACCGGTCATCGGAAATCAGGTCTTTGGCATCCGACCAGTTGTTCACCACCTCATGGTCATCCCACTGGAAAAAGGTCGGGCATACCGCATTCATCGCCCGCACATGTTCGTCCATCATGTTGTATTTCCACTGGGCGCGGAATTCATCCAACGATTCCGCAACCTTGCGTTTCTCGTCAATCAAGGTGGCGTTCCTCCAGATCACTTGCCCGTCTTTTTCAACCTCGTCCTGCATCGGGCCATCGGCATAAACCGTATCGCCAGAATGGATGAAGAAATCGGGCCGGTGCTGGCTCATGGTCGCATAGGTGCGCATTCCATCGTCGTCGATGCCCCAGCCCTGACCGGCGGTATCCCCTGACCAAGCAAACCGAATATTGCGGCGTGCGGTCGGCGCGGTGCGGAATTGGCCAATAATAGGCTCTGATATGGTGTTGATATCGCTCAGATCAGCGGCCACAAAACGATAGAATATATCCTGATCCGAGGGGAGCCCATCGATAAGACGCTTAACCGCAAAGTCGCTGTTTGGGATGGCATCCATTGGCGGTAATTGGCGGGCATCAGAAAAGCTCTCGGTGGTCGAAACCTCCATCATCACGCGCGCCGGGCGATCTGTACGGGTCCAGATCATGCCAGAGCTTGTGTCCACATCGCCCGACTGAACGCCATGGGTAAACACCGGGCGCGAAGCGGCGCGGCTGATCGCTGGCATCGACAGCGAGGCTGCGGCAGCGGTGCTGCCAGCCAGAAACATGCGGCGGTTGAGGCGAAGGAATTTGGTCATGGGGGCTCTCCTGTCTGGACACCTGTTCGAAGGCGCGCGATTGGTAAGCCGCAGTGAGCCGCCCATTTGTAAAACGGAAGGCTCAGTTTCTTGAAACTATCACGATGATATTGTGAAGCCCTGTGGATAACTGCTCAGGCAGCTACGCGTTGCTCGGGTGCGCTGAGCGAGATAACCGCGACGACTGCAGCCCCGTTCAGCCAGTAGAATGCTGCGTCCAGACCCGAAAACCCAAACATGCTGGGTGCAAACAGGAATGTAATGCCGACCAGCAGATCGACAGCCAGATGAAATTTGTAGGGCAACACGCGCCAGATGCCGAGGTGGTGATCCGTCAGGACAGTCAGCACGAAGGCTGCCGCCCCGGTGACGACAGACAGCCACAAAGCCAGCGGATTTGATTGACCCAGTCCAAGCACGAAGGGCAGCACCATCAGGGCGATAGCGACAGGATAGTCCAGATACGCGTGGACGGAGCGAGTGACAAAGCGAACAGACATTGCGATTTCCTTTCCTGGGTTGGTATGGCCCCAAGTTAGGTGCAGGTAGTTGGTCGCAGAATTCCGGATCGTACGCGAAATGGTGCAGATCGTTCAGAAACCTGATCGATCAGTGCATCGATCGATAGGCTGCCGGGGATAGGCCGATCTGTTTCTTGAACACTCGGGAAAAGGCGGCTTCGGAAGCATATCCAACCTCTGCCGCCGCATCAGCCACATTCCAGCGCGCCTCGGTCAGGCCATGGCAGGCGATTTGCATGCGCCAATCGGTCAGATATTGCATTGGCGTGGTCGCCATCTTCACAGCAAAAAGCTGCGCGAAGGCAGTGCGTGACATCCCCGCCTCGCGCGCCAGAGACTCAACGCTCCATTCCTGAGCGGGCGCTTGATGAAATGCAGTCAAAGCGCGCGAGATACGAGGGTCAGCAAACCCCGCAAGGGCCGAATCCGTAGGGCTTTGATGTTCAAGATGGGCGCGGATCGCCTGCGCAAACAGCGCTTCCGATAGTTTCAGTGCGATCAAGTCACCGCCAATCCGCGCACCGCTAACCTCAGACCCGATCATGCGAAGCGTGGCTTCGATCCAGGCCCCGGCCTCTTCGCCATAGTTCTCGATCAGGATGTAAGGCGGCAGGCGGTCGATCAGCATATGGCCAGTACCTTGGCGCCCCGGCGGACCTGTGAATGAGAAATGGCCGCAGATCAGCTGAGTGTCACGCCCGGTCTCTTCACCGCCATAAACCAGCACACCATCCCCCTGATAGCCCGACTCCTCCAGCACTTGTTCAAGCGGCAACGCATCGACCGGTTGGACCTCGTTGCATAACAATGCATGGGCAGAACCGTGGGAGATCAGGATTAGGTCGCCTTGCTTAAGACGCACAGTTTCGCCTGTGCTAGAGACAAATACCTTCAACTCACCCCGTTGCACAAAGTGGAAGCGCGCCACATTCTGATAGGACGGCACCTGGACACCGAAGGGTGGCGTGAAAGAGGTTCGGAAGTAGAACGTTCCCCTTAGGGACAGGCGTGTCAGGATATCGCTCAGCAGGTCTAGCATGGGTGTAACCTACAGCGGCCCGTGCATTCGTCCAGCTGTCTGAACGATCTGCACAAGAACTTGAACGATGCGCAAAGAAAAACCCCCGCCTTACGCGAGGGTTCAGGGCTGATGCGTCAACGTTGCTTAGGCGCGCACCAGTTTCTCATAGTCTTCGGCGATCTCACGCGTGATGTCGCCCACCTCAAACGTGTAGTCACCGATTTGGCCTACAGGCGTGACCTCGGCCGCTGTCCCGGTCAGCCAACACTGTTCAAAATCCGCCATTTCTTCGGGCTTGATGCGGCGTTCATGGACGGTCAGACCTTTGTCTTTCAGCATCTGGATAACGGTTTGACGGGTGATACCATTCAGAAAGCAATCGGCCAGCGGAGTGTGCACTTCCCCGTCCTTGACGAAGAACACGTTCGCACCGGTTGCTTCGGCCACATAGCCGCGCCAGTCCATGAACAGCGCGTCGGAACACCCCTTGGCTTCGGCCTTGTGCTTTGAGATCGTGCAGATCATGTACAGGCCTGCCGCTTTGGCGTGCACCGGGATGGTTTCAGGGCTGGGGCGCTTCCATTCTGCGATATCCAGCTTGGCACCCTGCATCTTGGCATCGCCATAATAGGCACCCCAAGGCCAGACCGCGATGGCCATGCGCACCGGGTTCTTGGCCGAGGCGACACCCATATCCTCACCCGAGCCGCGCCAGACCAGCGCTCGCACATAAGCGTCCGTCAGACCGCTGGCTTTCAGCGCTTCTTCCTTGGCGGCTTCGATATCATCGACCGAATAGGGCATAGGCATATCCAAAGCCTCTGCCGAGGCGATCAGACGCTTGGAATGTTCGCGGCTTTTGAAGATTTTGCCGTTATAGGCACGCTCACCTTCGAACACCGAGGACGCATAGTGCATCGCGTGGGTTAGAATATGTACGTTCGCCTCACGCCATGGAACCAGCTTGCCATCCAGCCAGATAGTGCCATCACGATCATCATACCCCGCCATGCGAAACCTCCAGCCTTGGGTTGAATTTCCGATTGTTGCGCTATTTAGGACCGATGCGGACACAATCTTGCGCAAAAACTGCGATTCGATACCTGTCTGCCCTTGGAATGTCAATAACGCTGACATAAACTCGGAGCCGTGTAACGCATGAGGCATGATATGTCCGAAATCCGCCCCGCCCCGAAGTTTGGGGGCGAAAGCCTGTTGTTTCTTACTGATGAGCAGTTGCGACAGGGGATCGAGGCCATGTTTTTTGCCTATCGCGGCTTTACTGCTGATCCTGATCGCATCCTGTCCGAGATGTCATATGGCCGCGCCCACCATCGGGCGATCCATTTCGTCAATCGGGCGCCGGGGACCACGGTGAACAACCTGCTGGCTATTCTCGGGGTAACAAAGCAATCCCTGAACCGTGTACTACGGACATTGATCGAGGATGGTATGGTCGAAAGCCGGGTTGGAACCGTGGACAAGCGCGAGCGGCATCTGTTCCTGACCGAAAAAGGCCATGCGCTAGAGGCGACATTGTCCGATGCCCAGCGCGCCCGGATGCGTGCCGCGTATAAGGATGCGGGGCCCGAAGCCGTCGCTGGATTTCGTAAAGTTCTTGAAGCGATGATGGATGCTGATATGCGTCATGCTTACACGAAGTTGCGGGATACGACCTCATGAACGATATGGACGCCCATCTGCTGATCGTCGACGATGACGAGCGCATCCGCGATCTGTTGAAGAAGTTTCTGATGCGGAACGGGTTTCTGGTGACCGCGGCCCGCGATGCGGCCCATGCGCGGCGGGTTCTGTCCGGGCTGGATTTCGACATGATCGTACTGGATGTGATGATGCCGGGCGAAGATGGGGTGAGCCTGACCAAGGCGCTGCGCGAAACGCACAGCACTCCGATCCTGCTGCTGACTGCGCGGGGGGAAACCGAGCATCGGATTGCAGGATTGGAAGCCGGGGCTGATGACTATCTGGCCAAACCGTTTGAGCCAAAAGAGCTGTTGCTTCGGATCAATGCGATTCTGCGGCGTATGCCCGAAACGCCTGCTCAGGATACCGCCGCAAAGATCCTGACGCTGGGGCCGATCCGGTATGACATCGAACGTGGTGAGATGTGGCAGGGCGAAGATCCCGTGCGCCTGACCGCGACTGAGAGCCAGTTGATGAAGATTTTCTCGGCCCAGCCGGGGGAACCGATCAGCCGGGCCAAACTGGTCGAGGATTTGGGCCGTGACAAAGGACAGGCGCAGGAACGCGCGGTGGATGTGCAGATCACACGGTTACGTCGCAAAATCGAGCAGGATCCGAAGCAGCCTCGGTACCTGCAGACGGTTCGGGGTGCCGGATATATGCTGGCGCCGGATTGATTTAGCCGCGGCGCGGCGATTTTATGCCTTCGGCGAGGATATTTTTAGCCAGATGAACAGGGGATCCCGATGAAGACTGCCTTGCTGACCCATGCCGATTGTCTGGGACATGTGACGCCGGATGGACATCCCGAGCGGGCGGCGCGGTTAGAGCATATTCTTCATGCGCTGGAGCCTTTGGATCTGGATCGCAGAACAGCGCCGATGGCGGCAGATGATGATCTATTGCGGATTCACCCTGAAGACTACATCCGGGATATTCGCGCGGCGCGCCCGGCGGAAGGGTATGCGCAGATTGATGGGGATACTTTTGTGTCTCCGGGCTCGGTCGATGCGGCCTATCGCGCCGCGGGCGCTGTGGTGCGTGCGGTTGATCTGGTGCTTGGGGGTGAGGTTCCGAACGCGTTTTGTGCCATTCGCCCACCAGGCCATCACGCAGAAACCGATAAGGCGATGGGGTTTTGCCTGTTCGGCAATGCGGCGCTGGCAGCGAAACATGCGCTGGATCATCACGGGTTAAGCCGCGTCGCCGTTGTTGATTTCGATGTGCATCATGGCAATGGCACGCAGGATCTGCTGTGGGACGAGAAACGCGCGTTGGTGATTACCAGTCAGCAGATGCCCCTGTGGCCCGGATCGGGACGACCGGATGAGACCGGCGCATATGAAACCATTGTGAACATACCACTGGCCCCCGGTACGGGTGGGTTTGAGATGCGGGCGGCTTATGAAACGCAGGCGTTTTCGCATCTGCGGGCGTTCAGGCCCGAGTTGATCATCATCTCAGCCGGGTTTGACGCCCATCAGGACGATCCGCTGGCCAATCTGAACTGGTCCACCGGCGATTTTGCATGGGTCACGGCGGAACTGTGCAAGATCGCCGATGAGGTTTGTGAGGGCCGTATCGTCTCGACTCTGGAAGGCGGGTATGATCTGAACGCACTGGCCGAGGCGACACGCGCCCATGTGGAAGAACTGATGAAGGCAGCACAATGACCGATACTCCCGTTGAACAGATGACGTTTGAACAGGCGATGAAAGAGCTTGAGGCCGTAGTCGGACAACTGGAACGCGGCGACGTGGCGCTGGATCAGTCGATCGCGCTCTATGAGCGCGGGGCTGCCTTGAAGAAACGCTGTGAAGATGAGTTGAAGCGGGCCGAAGAGAAGGTTGCCGCGATCACTTTGGACGCGGGCGGCCAGCCAACCGGGACGACACCTGTCGACGGTCAGTAAATGTTTCGGGGAAGGCTGGCACAGGACGCCGCGCAGATTCAGGCGCAGTTTGACCATGTGCTGAAGGGCTTCGATGATTTCGACGTGACGCGGGCCATGGGCTATGCCACCCGGGGCGGCAAGCGGTTGCGTGGGTTTTTGGTGCTGGAAAGCGCCCGCCTGCATGACGTGGACGAGGCCCACGCCATTTGGCCCGCCACAGCGATTGAGGCATTGCATGCCTATTCTTTGGTCCACGACGATCTGCCCTGCATGGATGATGATGACCTGCGGCGCGGGCGCCCCACGACCCATGTAAAATGGGATGAGGGAACGGCGGTTCTGGCCGGGGACGCGCTGCAGACCCTGGCCTTTGAGCTGTGCACACGCCCAGAGGTGGGCAATGCCGAAATTCGCGCGGATCTGGCCTTGTCGCTGGCCAAAGCCAGCGGTGCGCAGGGCATGGTTATGGGTCAGGCTCTGGACATCGCTGCTGAATCGGCGGCCAAGCCTTTGTCGCTTGAGGAGATCACCCATTTGCAAGCAGGCAAAACTGGTGCTTTGATCGAATGGTCTGCCTGCGCCGGCGCGCGTCTGGCACAAGCTGATCCGTCCGCCTTGCGCCAATATGCCCAAGCCCTTGGCCTTGCTTTTCAAATTGCAGATGACATCTTGGATGTAGAAGGTGATGCGGAGCGCGCCGGGAAACGGCTGCAGAAAGATGCGGATGCGGGCAAAGCCACGTTTGTGTCGCTGCTGGGGTTGGGACCGGCCAAAACCCGTGCGGCAGAACTGGTGGATCAGGCTTGCGCCGCGCTGGATGGATATGGACCGAGGGCCGAAACCTTGAAGGATGCCGCCCGCTTCGTTATTGCCCGGGACAGCTAAGTCAGGAACGCGCTAAATGTCTGATCGTCCGAACACGCCTCTGCTGGACCTTGTGAATCGTCCTGCTGACCTCAAGCAGTTTTCGGACGCGCAGTTGCATCAGGTGGCGCTGGAGTTGCGGACCGAGACGATTTCCGCCGTGTCCGTCACCGGCGGCCATCTGGGTGCGGGACTGGGCGTTGTGGAACTGACGACGGCGCTGCACGCAGTCTTCGACACGCCGCGCGACAAGATTGTCTGGGATGTAGGGCACCAGTGCTATCCGCATAAGATCCTGACAGAACGTCGGGATCGTATCCGCACCCTGCGGATGAAAGATGGCCTCAGCGGCTTCACCAAACGCAGCGAAAGCCCCTATGATCCGTTTGGCGCGGCCCATTCAAGTACGTCTATTAGCGCAGCGCTCGGCTTTGCGGTTGCGCGCGATCTGGGTGGCGTGACGCCTGAGGGGCTGGGTGAGGCGATTGCGGTGATCGGCGATGGGTCGATGTCGGCGGGCATGGCCTTTGAGGCGATGAACAATGCGGGCCACCTCAAAAAGCGCCTGATCGTGATTCTGAACGACAATGAGATGAGCATTGCCCCTCCGGTGGGTGCGCTGTCCAACTACCTATCGCGCATCTATGCCGAGGAACCGTTTCACGATCTGAAAGCCGCTGCTAAGGGTGCGGTGTCGCTGCTGCCTGAGCCGTTCCGCGAGGGGGCCAAGCGCGCCAAGGAGATGCTGAAAGGCATGGCCGTTGGCGGCACTTTGTTTGAAGAGCTTGGCTTTTCCTATCTCGGTCCGATCGACGGGCATGATCTTGACCAATTGCTGCCGGTGCTCCGCACGGTCAAAGCGCGTGCGACGGGTCCGATCCTGATTCACGTTCTGACCAAGAAGGGCAAAGGCTACGCCCCCGCCGAGCAAGCCCGCGACAAGGGCCACGCCACCGCCAAGTTCGATGTGGTGACGGGTGAGCAGAAAAAGGCGCCATCGAACGCGCCGTCCTATACCTCGGTCTTTGGCAAGACGTTGGTGGATGAGGCCGCGCGCGATGACAAGATCGTCGCCGTCACGGCGGCGATGCCAGACGGCACCGGGTTGAACCTGTTTGCGGAACGCTATCCCTCGCGCTGTTTCGATGTGGCGATTGCGGAGCAGCACGGGGTGACCTTCTCGGCCGCGCTGGCGGCAGGAGGGATGAAACCCTTCTGCGCGATCTATTCGACTTTCTTACAGCGCGGATACGATCAGGTCGTGCATGACGTCGCCATCCAACGCTTGCCTGTTCGCTTTGCCATCGACCGCGCCGGGCTGGTCGGTGCCGATGGCGCGACTCACGCGGGGTCCTTTGACATTGCCTACCTGTCAAACCTGCCAGGTATGGTTGTCATGGCCGCTGCAGATGAGGCGGAACTGATGCATATGGTGGCCACCGCAGTCGCACATGACGAAGGCCCCATCGCCTTTCGCTATCCACGTGGCGAAGGTGTGGGCATTGACTTGCCCGAACGCGGAGAGGTGCTGGAGATCGGCAAGGGCCGCATGATCCAGGAAGGCGCGCGCGTGGCTTTTCTATCCTTTGGCACACGCCTCGCAGAGGTGCAGAAAGCCGCCGAGTCGCTGGCCGCGCGGGGGATCACGCCCACCATCGCCGATGCCCGTTTCGCCAAACCACTGGACCGCGATCTGATTCTGGGTCTGGTGGAAACGCACGAGGCGCTGATCACTATTGAAGAAGGCGCTGTGGGCGGGTTCGGCAGCCACGTCGCGCAATTGTTGGCGGATGAAGGGGTGTTTGATCGGGGCCTGAAGTACCGATCAATGGTTTTGCCCGACATCTTTGTCGATCAGGCCAGCCCGGCAGATATGTATGCCGTGGCAGGTATGAATGCCGAACATATCGAGGCGAAAGTCCTGGATGTTCTGGGCGTCGCATCGATCGGAGAAAAGCGCGCGTAAGCGCTAGGCTGAGCTGGGTGCAACGCTCGCAGGCTTATCTGCGACCGCCAATGCCATCGTTTTGCTTCTCATGGAGCACGCTATGAAAAAGAGCTTTGATTTCCGATTGGTCTAGGCCCCCATCGAAACGTTCGTTCTAAGATGAGTCCGGAGCAAGATTTCCCGGTATGGAAATACGGACTGATTTGTTTTCCAACCATTGGTTCAGAAGCGACTTAATCGACATTGTTAAACTCCAGCGCGTGTATTTCTTAATCAATGAGGTCGCTGCGGGTCGTTTCCGAACCGTGAGGGGGAACTGGCTCAAGGAAATTTTGTGAGTGAGCGGAACCCGCAGCGACACGGCGCATTTACGAGTTTTATTTGACCGTGAAAGGTATGGAATTCCGCCAGTTTTTGCGTTTGTTGACCGGTCAGTCAAAATTTTCGTTGGCAAGCTTACGTTTACGTCAACTTCCTAACCAAACGGTCTTAAATTCGGACGTTGCGTCACATTTGTTCGATCGCTTCGGTGAACACTTCAGCCAGTTTTTGGTGCCGCTGAAGGGACTCGAACCCCCGACCCCATCATTACGAATGACGTGCTCTACCAGCTGAGCTACAGCGGCACCTTTGGTCGCCCTGACAGGATACGCCTGGGTGCGGAGCGTCATTTAGACCGTCATGATCGCGCCTGCAAGTCCAGATGCATATGCTGGAGAAATCAGCGGGTGCCTTGGTTTGTGAAAGTTCTGTAAAGAAGTCGAACTTGGATTGATCGATCATCATTATTTCGATAATTCATGAAATATGATAGAAAGAATCACAGATCAGCTGGCCATTCTGGGCCACTCACAACGCATCACCGTGTTTCGCATGTTAATGCGTCGGTTTCCTGACACCGTGCCGGCAGGTGAGCTGGCATCTGAGCTGGATATCAAGCCCAGTACCATGTCGAACTATCTGAACGCGCTGCAACGGTCCGGGTTGGTGACACAGCAACGTTCTGGCACGTCGCTGCTCTACTCCATCGACATGAAGAAGGTGCAGGGGATGCTGGATTTCCTGATCGTCGATTGCTGCCGGGGGCGGCCCGATCTCTGTATGCCTTCAACAAAAGGAAAAGGCGAGATGACAGACCGCAAGTTCAATGTCCTGTTTCTGTGCGTGGGAAATTCTGCGCGCTCGATCTTTGCTGAATCGCTGCTGCGCCAGATGGGTGGGGATCGGTTCACAGTCTATTCCGCAGGAACGCAACCCGCGTCCGAGCTGAACCCATTTGCCGTGCAGGTCTTGCACGATAAGGGTCACGATACCTCGGTTCTGCGTTCAAAGCATATGTCCGAGTTCGCCACGGCTGAGGCACCACAGATGGATTTTGTCTTTACCGTCTGTAACAGGGCAGCAAACGAGGAATGCCCCGCCTGGGAGGGCCAACCGATCAGCGGCCATTGGGGCATGGAAGACCCAGTCAAAGCAACCGGAACAGATGCCGAGAAAAGCCTAGCTTTCCAAACCGCATATGGCGCGCTGAAGCACCGGATCGAAGCTTTCACCTCTTTGCCAGTCGAAAGCCTTGACCGGATCGCATTGCAAACCGCTGTCGATGAGATCGGCAGATCGCCTGTCGGGGACTGATATGACTACTTTTGCGGTAAACGGCTTGGGCCGGATGGGAAAACTGGCCCTGAAACCGCTGTTGGAAAAGGGTGCCAGGATCGCGTGGATCAATGACGCGGTGGGAGACGCCGAGATGCACGCGCATCTGCTGGAATTCGACACGGTTCATGGCCGCTGGGACGCCAATTTCGCGCATGATGACGACAGCGTCACCATCAACGGCACCCGGCTGCCCTTCATCGGCACCAAGGACCTGAGCGCCCTGCCGCTGGACGGCGTCGATGTGGTGATCGACTGCACCGGCGTCTTCAAGACCGAGGCCACGCTGGCCCCCTATTTTGAGGCGGGCGTGAAAAAGGTTGTCGTCTCGGCCCCGGTCAAGGACGGCCCGACCGCCAATATCGTGATGGGCGTGAATGACGACATCTATGATCCGGCGACCCATCAGATCGTAACTGCAGCCTCCTGCACAACGAACTGTCTGGCCCCGGTGGTGAAGGTCATCCACGAGAACCTGGGCATCCGCCACGGCTCGATGACCACAATCCATGACGTGACCAACACGCAAACCATCGTAGACCGTCCAGCCAAGGACTTGCGGCGCGCACGGTCGGCGTTGAACTCACTGATCCCGACTACAACCGGCTCGGCCACGGCGATCACTCTGATTTACCCCGAACTCAAAGGCCGCTTGAACGGCCATGCGGTGCGCGTGCCGCTGTTGAACGCCTCACTGACTGACTGCGTGTTTGAGGTTGAGCGTGAGACAACTGTCGAAGAGGTCAACGCCTTTTTCAAAACCGCCGCCGAAGGTGAGTTGAACGGCATTCTGGGCTATGAGACCCGTCCGCTAGTCTCGACCGACTACACCAATGACGAACGCTCCTCGATCGTGGATGCGCCGTCGACCATGGTGGTGAACGGGACGCAGGTGAAAATCTATGCCTGGTATGACAATGAGATGGGCTATGCCCACAGGTTAGTCGACGTGGCTCTGATGGTCGGGGCCTCGCTGTGACCGACCGGCCCGAGGGGCTGTCGGCCTATATCGCGGTCACAGCCGCCTATTGGGCCTTTATGCTGACCGATGGGGCCTTGCGGATGCTGGTGCTGCTGCACTTTCACACGCTGGGTTTCTCGCCGGTGCAGCTGGCCTATCTATTTGTCCTCTATGAAATCGCCGGAATGGTGACGAACCTTGCAGCGGGCTGGATCGCGGCGCGGTTTGGCTTGACCTCGACGCTCTATGCCGGGCTTGGGTTGCAGGTGTTGGCGCTACTGGCGTTGACGCAACTAGACCCTAACTGGGCGATTGGCGCATCTGTGGCCTTCATCATGATCGTGCAGGGCGCAAGCGGGGTGGCCAAGGATCTGGCCAAAATGTCCTCGAAATCCGCGGTTAAATTGCTGGCCCCGACCGACGGTGGCGGGCTGTTTCGCTGGGTGGCGGTGCTGACCGGATCAAAGAACGCCGTCAAAGGACTAGGCTTTCTGCTTGGTGCAGCCATGCTGGCAACGCTGGGCTTTCAGGCGGCGATCATCGTGATGGCAGTCGTTCTGGCGGTGATCCTGTTCGCCGTCATCCGCTTCATGCCCCCCGGCCTGCCCAAAGGGCGCAAGGGCGCGAAGTTCTCAGAGGTCTTCTCGAAATCTGCCAACGTCAACTGGCTGTCCGCCGCGCGGGTCTTCCTGTTTGGTGCCCGTGACGTGTGGTTCGTGGTCGGCATCCCGATCTATTTCTACGCCGTCCTCTCGGATGGCACCGAAGAAGGCAACCGCGCTGCCTTTTTCATGATCGGCACCTTCATGGCGTTCTGGATCATCCTCTACGGCGTCGTTCAGGCCAATGCGCCCAAAATCCTTCGGGCCTCAGACCGGTCCGAAGGCGATTTGATCCGCGCCGCGCGCAGCTGGGCCGCCATGCTTTTCTGCGTTCCTGCGGCTCTAACACTCGCGGTTTTGCTGTCTTCCGGGCCGGAGACATGGCTGACAATTACGTTGGCCGTTGGGCTTTTGGTGTTTGGAGCAATCTTCGCCGTCAACTCATCCCTGCATTCCTATCTGATCCTCGCCTTCACCAAGTCCGAGCGGGTCACGATGGATGTCGGCTTCTACTACATGGCCAACGCGACAGGACGCCTTTTGGGCACCGTCCTGTCCGGCTTTACCTATCAAGTCGGCGGCCTGCCCTTTGTGCTGGGCACAGCGGCTGTCATGGTGGCGCTTGCGGCGCTCACTTCGGGCAAACTGACCGACCAAACATCTGAGGCATATTCATGAGCATCTTCGAACGCTACCTGACCATCTGGGTCGCCCTCGCCATGGCCGCAGGCGTGCTGATCGGACTGGCAGCTCCCGGTCTGGTCGCGTTGGTTGCCTCAGCCGAATTCGCAAGCGTCAACCTGGTTGTCGCTGTTCTGATCTGGGCAATGGTCTACCCGATGATGGTTGGCGTAGATTTCCGAGCGGTCGCCGGTGTTGCACGCCAGCCAAAAGGCCTGATTGTGACGCTGGTGGTCAACTGGCTGATAAAACCCTTCACCATGGCCCTCCTGGCCGTTCTGTTCTTTGACTACGTCTTTGCGCCATGGATCGAACCCGAGGATGTCGCCCAATACACCGCAGGCTTGATCCTGCTGGGCGCAGCGCCTTGTACCGCGATGGTCTTCGTCTGGTCACAGCTGACCAAGGGCGACGCGACCTATACGCTGGTGCAGGTCTCAGTGAACGATCTGATCATGGTGGTGGCCTTCGCGCCGATTGTGGCCTTTCTGCTTGGTGTGACTGACATATCTGTTCCATGGCAGACACTGGTACTGGCCACTGTCCTCTATGTCGTTCTGCCACTGATCGCCGGGCTGCTCACGCGCCGGAAGCTGGGATCACAAGACGCAATCGACGCCTTTTCTGCGCGCGTTAAACCATGGTCCATCATGGGCCTGATCGCCACGGTGGTCATCCTGTTCGGCCTTCAGGGGCAGACGATCCTGTCCAAACCTATGGTCATCGTCCTGATCGCCATCCCAATCCTGATCCAAAGCTACGGCATCTTTGCGCTGGCCTACGGCGCGGCCTATGCCCTGAAAGTCCCGCACCGCATCGCGGCACCCTGTGCCATGATCGGCACGTCCAACTTCTTCGAGCTCGCCGTCGCCGTGGCCATCAGCCTGTTTGGTCTGAACTCTGGCGCTGCGTTAGCAACAGTGGTGGGCGTCCTTGTCGAAGTCCCAGTGATGTTGTCTCTGGTCGCCTTCGCCAATCGGACCCGCGACAGGTTTCCGGAGCCTGTGGTGCAGTAACAATGGCGACCCCGGCAGGATTCGAACCTGCAACCTGCCCCTTAGGAGGGGGCTGCTCTATCCAGTTGAGCCACGGGGCCGCTTGGGGCCTTCTGTAACCGGGAATTTCGGGGTTGTCATTGCCTTTGCACAATTGTTGTACACGTCGACCTGTTCACGCTACCATCGGGCAAAACAACAACGCAGGTGCCTCTCGTGAACACAGAAACCAAACGCCCGCTGACCCTTCGAGATGTATCCGAGGCTTCGGGGGTCTCAGAGATGACAGTCAGCCGGGTCCTGCGCAATCGTGGGGATGTGTCCGATGCCACCCGCACACGAGTTTTGGCCGCCGCGAAAGAGCTGGGATATGTCCCCAACAAAATAGCAGGTGCACTGGCGTCCAGCCGGGTTAATCTGGTTGCCGTTATCATCCCGTCGCTGTCGAACATGGTGTTCCCCGAGGTTCTGACCGGGATCAACCAGGTGCTGGAAGATACCGAACTCCAGCCTGTGGTCGGCGTCACCGACTACCTGCCCGAGAAAGAAGAGAAGGTGCTGTACGAGATGCTCTCGTGGCGGCCTTCAGGCGTTATCATTGCGGGACTGGAGCATACCGAGGCCGCCCGCGCTATGCTGGATTCATCTGGTATTCCGGTGGTCGAGATCATGGATACCGACGGCAAACCGGTGGATGCGATGGTCGGAATTTCCCATCGTCGCGCGGGCCGCGAGATGGCGCAGGCGATCCTGAAAGCGGGCTATGAACATATCGGTTTCATGGGCACCAAGATGCCATTGGACCATCGCGCGCGAAAGCGGTTCGAAGGCTTCACCGAAGTGCTCGGCAAGAAAGGGATCGAGATCGAGGATCGGGAATTCTATTCCGGCGGTTCAGCGCTCGCCAAGGGCCGCGAGATGACGCAGGCCATGCTGGAACGCTCACCCGATTTGGATTTTCTTTATTATTCCAACGACATGATCGGGGCAGGTGGTCTGTTGTATCTGCTGGAGCAGGGCATCGATATTCCCGGACAGATCGGTCTGGCCGGGTTTAACAATGTGGAACTTCTGCAAGGTCTGCCACGTAAACTGGCAACGATGGACGCCTGCCGATTGGAGATTGGCCGACAAGCGGCCGAGATCATCGCAGAACGACTCAAGGACCCAGAGTCTGAGATTGAGACCCGCGTGACCTTGACCCCCAAGATCAGCTTTGGCGATACGCTAAAACGGCGCTAGGCCGATGGCGCTGCGGCAACTCGACAACCGCACAGCGCGGGCGATCTTTATGGATCGTCATGCGCTGGCCGAGCCGCCTGCGGGACGTTCCAAAGGGGCAGACCTGTTGGAGCTAATCCAGCGGCTGGGCTTTGTTCAGCTCGACAGTATCAACACCGTCGCCCGCGCCCATGACATGATCCTGTTCTCGCGCAGGCCCAGCTATCGCAGCGGGAATCTGAAACGCCTCTATGAACGCGATCGGGCGTTGTTCGAACATTGGACCCATGACGCCGCTGTCATTCCGATGGAGTATTACCGTCATTGGCATCTGCGGTTTCTGCGTGATGCTGATCTGTTGAAGTCGCGGTGGAAGAACTGGCGCCGGGATGGGTTTGAACAGCAGTTCGAGACGGTGCTGACCCATATCCGAGACCATGGTGCGGTGTCCTCATCCGATGTTGGGAAGGACGAAAAGAAAGGGTCCGGCGGGTGGTGGGATTGGCATCCCTCCAAGACGGCGCTTGAGTTTCTGTGGCGCTCCGGCGCGCTGACGGTGGTCGGGCGCGATGGATTTCAAAAACGTTATGACCTGACGGAGCGGGTAATCGAGACGCATCTGTGCCCCGGTCAACACCCATGTGACGCTGAGGCGACCGTCGATTGGTTGTGCAATGCCGCGCTGGACCGGCTTGGCTTCGCCACATCAGGTGAGATCGCGGCGTTCTGGGATACGGTCAGCCCGGCGGAGGCCAAAGATTGGTGCGCGAAAGCCCTGCAATCAGGAGTCTTGGAGGAAATCGAGATTGCCTGTGTTGACGGGCGAATGCGCAAGCTTTTTGCACGACCCGATCTGACAGATGATTTGGCGGACCTGCCCCGGCCAACCGGGCGCATGCGGGTGCTCAGCCCGTTTGATCCGATGCTACGTGACCGGAACCGGGCCGAGCGGCTGTTTGGTTTTCACTATCGGATCGAGGTTTTTGTGCCTGAGGCGAAACGGACCTATGGCTACTACGTGTTCCCATTGCTTGAGGGCGACAAGCTGATTGGGCGGATCGATATGAAAGCGCATCGGGATGCGGGCGAACTGCGCGTGCGCGCCCTTTGGCCGGAACGCACCATCCGATGGTCTGACGCGCGCACCGGCCGCCTGGAGGCCGAATTGGATCGGGTCCGTCGCTTCGCCGGTCTGGATCTCGTTAGCTTTGCACAAGATTGGCTTAAAAAGCCAAAATAGGCTTTATTCTGCTTCGGTCAGGGTCAGCCGAAGCGGTGCGAGCCCGTCAATGCCACCTTCAATCGTATCCCCGGCAACTACGGGCCCGACGCCGGCAGGCGTTCCCGTCAGGATCAGGTCTCCGGGACGCAGGTGATAGTAACCGGACAGATGGCATATGATCTCATCAATCTTCCAGATCAGCTCTTGCAGGCTTGCATCCTGACGGAATTCGGAATTGACGCTCAGGTGAATGCGCTTGCTGTCGTCCGGAGCCCACTCAGCCGCACGGGTCAGTGGTGCAAAAACCGTTCCATTCTCTAAATCCTTGCCCAAATCCCAAGGCCGCTGTTTGTTGCGTTCACGGATTTGCAGATCGCGGCGCGTCATATCCAGCGCGCAACCATAGGCATAAACCGCATCCCAGGCCTGAGCGCTGGTCGCTTTGAACACCGGTCTACCGATGGCAACGGCCAATTCCATTTCGTGATGGAAATTCTCGGTGCCCGGCGGATATGGCACGGTCGCGCCGGTCAGAACGGCGTTCGACGCGGATTTGGTGAAGTAGAATGGCGCTTCACGATCGACCTCATGCCCCATCTCGGCTGCATGGGCAGCGTAATTGCGACCAACGCAGAAAATCCGACCAACCGGATACCGGGCCGTTTCACCCTGCACTGGGATGCCAAGGATATCCGGAATCGGGAACAAACGGTCGGTCATGATGGGTCCTCATGGATGTTTGCGCGCATCTTAATTCACAAGACCAATCCCGCAACCCGCAGAAATCCGCCGGTTTTTACACAGCTCTCCCTGTAAATTCGGCACGGAACTGCCCAATTTTGACAATTTGGAAACGAATTGTTTCCCGAATCCCGAGGAATCGGTTTTAGATATACACATCGGATGCGCTTTTTGACCCCCGGCGCAGTTCGATACCTGCGATGGGCCCCAAAATCTGCACATCGCCATTTGATGAAAAGTGCTTGGATACCATCCTGTTCGCCCCAGAACGCTGGTTGCCAAAGTAATGAACCAATCTATTTGGCTCTGCACGATCTGGTGCAGAGCGCTTTATCAACCGCCAGAACCGGATCGTTGGAAGGCCGGACAAACAGCACGATCAAAGCGACGAAAAGAAACCGCTTGCGGACCAGACAGCAAGTCGGCAAGTGAGCATGACCGCTTCGGAGCACACGCAAAGGTTTAGGTCCATCCCCCTGGATCCTGAGCCTCGGTAACGAACCAATTTTCGGTTCTGCACGTCTTCGAAGCACGGGCCAGGCACATATCCAGTCCGGGTCTGGCCAAACCCCGTCGGAGAGTTCCCCCTACCATCTCTGACGGGGTCATAAACCTAAGGCCGGACCAAGCTCTTAGCTTTCCAGATCATTGAGTTCATTGAGAAGATCCAGCAGCATTTCATGCTTGTCGGGGCCAAGCTGACTGCGCACCCGTTTGGCCTGTTCCACACTCACGGCCAGATTGGCGTGAATGATCTGAACCCCCGCATCGCTGATTTCGACAATCTGACGGCGACCATCCTGAGGATGCCGGCGGCGCAAGATCAGGTTTTTGTGCTCTAGCGTTTGCAGAATACGGGTCAGGCTGGGCAACAGCAGGCAGGCGCGTTCGGCAATATGCGTCGGCTCTTGCGGGCCTTCTTCGTTCAAGACACGCAGCACCCGCCATTGTTGTTCGGTGACACCGGCATCCACCAACAGCGCTCGGATTGGCCCCATCACCTTTTCCCGCGCCCGCAACAGCGCGATGGGCAAAGATCTTGAAGTTAACGGTAAATCATCGGCCATGTTTAACCTTACCACGGTATTGGCGGAACGCGCGCATGCCGGGTTCTAACCAGAAACTGCGGCGATGCCTCTGGAATGCGAATGCTTGAACTCTCAAACGGTTTGTTTCCAAAAGCTATGGATATTGACCGAGACTGCATGACAGAATGCAGCAGAATCTCAAGAGTCTCATACAGGACATAGCAGAATGCCCGCCCCAAAGAACACATTCAAGCAGGCTCTGGCACAGGGCAAACGACAGATCGGCTGCTGGATGAGTTTTGCCGAACCCACCACTGCCGAGGTCATGGGAACCGCAGGGTTCGACTGGCTGGTTATTGATGGAGAGCACGCGCCCAATGATATCCGGTCGATCCGGGATCAGTTGATCGCTTTGGCCAACAGCTCGTCTCATCCCGTCGTCCGCGTACCGGTGGGTGAGACCTGGCTGATCAAGATGGTTCTGGATGCGGGCGCGCAGACCATTCTGGTGCCAATTGTGGAAAGCGCGGAACAGGCACGAGAGCTGGTCCGTGCTTGCCGTTATCCACCCGAAGGTGCACGCGGCGTTGGCGCAACATCCGCGCGGGCGACGATGTATGGATCAACCCAAGACTACATACAGACCGCCGATCAGGAAATCTGCCTATTGGTGCAAGTAGAAAACCGCGCTGGAATGGCAGCACTGGACGAAATTCTACAGGTCGACGGGATTGATGGAGTCTTTATCGGGCCCGCTGATCTGTCGACCGATATGGGCCATCAGGGCAACAGCGCCGCGCCCGAAGTGCGCACAACCATCGCCGACGCGATGAAACGGATCAGGGCCGCAGGCAAAGCGCCGGGGATTCTGGGCACCAATGATGAGGCAACCCAAGCCTATCTGGACATGGCTCCGCTGTTCCTGGCGGTTGGCATCGATGTCATGCTTCTGGCCAACGCTGCGCGCGCACTGTCGGCGCAATGGAAGTCCGGCTAGGGCTAGCCCCGCATCAAAGCCGCCGCCTGCGCATACCCGCCGGATGCACCATCAACGAAATGAACGTGATCATCCCGCGTGGCGGCGGGCACAAAGCAGGTCATCATCGCCTCATCCTGTGCATGCAGACCAAATCTGATCTTGCCGCGACCGCGCGCTTCTTCCAGCATATGTTCGATCTGGGCCAGCGTGGCATCATCGCAATCCAGCGTCATCTTCAGCCCATCGTCGAATTTGCGGAAATCGGCATTGCGGCTGACCATCCGCTTATAATGCTCGGGCTCGAACTGACCCATACGCTTATTGGTCCAGAACAGGATCGCAATCAGCAGGTTCTGCCCCAGCAACATCAGCTTTTGCAGCAACAGATTGCGACCGGTTCGCGATACATGCGCATCCAAATCAACACCCGGTGGTGGCCATGTCATGGGTGGTCCGTTCTCAGGCACCGGGTGACCCGCGCGGTCCAACCCGTCCGAGGCACGCAAGACCGATTGCGCCAGATCGGCAAAGTCACGCTCGGTCGCCTGCGCCGTGGGCTGCACAACAACCGAAACGATGCGCCCATGCTGCGCCGGGCTGTTGGACCAGCGACAGGACAGACCGGTCAGATCTGGCTGGCTGCCCGGCTCGGCCAGCGGCACCTGATGCTCTCCGGCCTTCATCTGTGCCTCGGCCCAGGCCAAACCACCACCCGAGAACATGGCATAGTCCACCCCGTTCGATGGCGCATACCGGGCCACGCGCAAATCCTTGCCCGCCCGACGCAGCTCTGCCACGGGCACCAACGCCGCGCGCAGCGGCATTGAAAACTCTTCCTCAGCCCAGCGCCGTAGCGCGGCAAGCGTCTGGCGGGCCTGATCGGCGGCACTGGGCGGCACGGCAAACCCCGCACCGTCTCCACCAAAGACATAAGGGAACAACTTACCATCCATCGTGTTGATCATGCCCGAGATCACGGCCGCGCCCACCATGTTCACGGTCTTGTAGCGTCCGCGCGCAATCTCTCCGGTCGAGTCGACGATATCGGCAACGCCCAAAACCCACTCATCCGGGACAGCCGCAAACGAGGACGGGTCCGCCAGCTGATTAAAATCGCGCAGCAGCGGCAGGTTTTCGTAAAATGCAGAATGGAGGTCTTTCATGGTCCCCCTCAGATTGAATTGAATGGTCAGATAGCTCAAACGTGATCAATGTCTGTTACCTGCAACATTCTACACGCGCTTGTGCGTTTTACCACAACATGCCAAGGAGTGATCGCAAGATTTGAAGGGGACGTTAGATGAAATCTGGGCTGGTTGTACTGTGTCTGGCCTATGTCCTCAGCCAGTTCTTTCGCGCATTCCTTGCGGTCCTCAGCCTTGATCTGGAACGCGACATCGGTGCCACGCCCGAAGATCTGGCCTTTGCCTCGGGCCTTTGGTTTTTGGTCTTTGCAGCCATGCAAATTCCGGTCGGCTGGGCGCTGGACCGGGTCGGCCCGCGCCTGACCGCAGCGGCGCTGTTGCTGGTAGGCGGCGCAGGTGGGGCGATTGTGTTTGCCCTGGCCACGTCCGCCGCTCATGTTAGCATCGCAATGGCGCTGATAGGGGTTGGGTGCTCTCCGGTTCTGATGGCATCGTATTTCATCTTTGCGCGCGAATACCCCCCGGCCCGGTTTGCCACGCTTGCCGCAGTGATGCTGGGCGTGGGATCGGTGGGTAATCTGGTCGCCTCCTACCCAACCGCTCTTGCGGCTGAAATGCTGGGCTGGCGTGCCACCCTGCTGTGCCTGGCTTTGGTTTCTGCAGTTGTCGCCCTTGGTATCTGGATCAGCGTGCGCGACCCAGCAAAGGTCGAAACCGAACACAAAGGATCAGTTCTGGACCTCCTAAAACAGCCCGCCTTGTGGCTGATCCTTCCATTGATGCTGGTGGCATACGCGCCATCGGCCGCGCTGCGTGGATTATGGGCCGGTCCTTATCTGAACGATGTCTTTGGGCTCAGCACCACGCAGATCGGCACTGCAACGCTGATCATGGGGTCCGCAATGATCGCGGGAACCTTTGCCTACGGTCCGCTGGATCGCATTCTGGGCACGCGGAAATGGGTTATTTTCGGCGGCAATGCGCTGGCGGCCGTAGCGTTGGGTCTGCTGTGTCTGTGGATCAACAGCGCGGTCTGGGTCTCGGTCCTGCTGCTGGCAGTCATTGGTTTTCTGGGGGCTAGCTTTCCGGTTATCATGGCCCATGGCCGCGCCTTTGTGCCGCCGCATCTGGTTGGGCGTGGGGTCACCTTGCTGAACCTTTTTGGAATCGGCGGCGTCGGCATTGCACAATTCGCGACGGGACGCATCCACGCGGCCAACGTCGCCGCCGGAGCCACCGCGCCCTATCTGGCAATCTTCGGCTTTTTCGCCGTGACCCTTGCCATTGGCTGCGTGATCTATCTATTCAGCCGGGACAGCCTGGACTGATTAGAAACCGGAGGGACGGCCCGTGCAGGACATCGAGGTGATCGCACCCAACCTGAAACACAGCCTGTCCGGGGTCACCACCACGGTCATCCGCCTGCTGCCGATCCAGAAAAAGATGATCGGGATCGTCGCTACCGGTCCCGGCCTGCCGGATGACCTACCCCATATCCGCCTGATCAAGGTACCATTCCTGTCGAACCGTACCCGCCGGGTCTGGCACGCGCGGCGCAATACGGAAATGCTGATGGGTCTGTTTCTGCGCAAGGTTCTGCGGCGCAATCTGAAACTGCTGTTCACCTCTGCAGCACAGCGGGATCATTCCGGGTTCACCAAGAAACTGATCGCACAGATGGATGCTTTGATCGCAACAACCCCGCAGGCAGCCTCGTTTCTCCAACACCCGTCGACCGTCATCATGCATGGCGTAAACACCGAACTGTTCCATCCTGCGGAAGACAAACAAGCGCTGCGCAACAAGCTAGGCCTGCCCGGTGGCACGCTGATCGGCTGTTTCGGGCGTATTCGCCCACAGAAAGGCGTCGACCTACTGGTCAATGCTACGCTGAGCGTACTGCCCAAGCACCCCGACGCCCACATCGTCTTCACCGGTCGCGCCACCAGTGAGTTCGAAGCGTTTCAGGCCGAACAAGAAGCGAAACTGCAAGCCGCTGGCCTGGGCGACCGCGTGCATTTCCTGGGTGAACGCCCGTGGGAAGAGATTGTCGAGACCTACCGCGCCCTGGATCTGTTCGTCGCCCCTGCGCGCCACGAAGGGTTTGGCCTGACGCCCCTTGAGGCGATGGCCTCGGGCGTACCGGCCATCGCCTGTCACGGCGTGGGCGCTTTCAGTGCTCAGATCAAAGATGGCGAAACAGGTCGGCTGGTTGAAAAAGACAACGCCCCAGCATTGGCCGAAGCGCTGGATCAGATGCTGTCCGACCCGGCCCAACTGGCCGCCGCAGGGCAAGCCGCCCGTGCCCATGTGGAGCGGAATTTTCGAATCGAGGGTGAGGCTGAGGCCATCGTAGAGGTCTATCGGTCTTTGCTGGACACCGAATAGGGCGTGGCGAACGCCTCAAATCCGCGTCATTCGTCGAAAACCGATCCGAAAGCTCTTTTTTCTTTGCTGCAACGCGGCTATGAACGCGCGTCCTTAACTTTGGAGACATGAAATGGGCTATCGCGTCGTTGTCGCCGGCGCCACAGGTAACGTGGGCCGCGAAATGCTGAATATTCTGGCGGAACGCCAGTTCCCGATCGATGAAATTGCCGCTCTGGCAAGCCGTCGTTCGCTGGGGACTGAGGTGACATTTGGCGACAAGACACTGACCACTAAGGACATCGACACATTCGACTTCACCGGCTGGGACATGGCGCTGTTTGCCATCGGCTCGGACGCAACCAAGACCTACGGCCCAAAAGCGGCCGCAGCCGGTTGTGTGGTGATCGATAACTCGTCGCTATATCGGTATGACCCGGACATTCCGCTAATCGTGCCGGAATGTAACCCGCAAGCGATTCACGACTACAAAAACAAGAACATCATCGCCAACCCCAACTGCTCGACCGCGCAGATGGTTGTCGCGCTGAAGCCGCTGCATGACCGCGCCAAGATCAAGCGTGTTGTTGTGTCGACCTATCAGTCGGTTTCGGGTGCCGGTAAAGAGGGCATGGATGAGCTTTGGGATCAAACCAAAGCCATCTACAACCCGACGACCGAGGTTGAGCCGAAGAAGTTCCAGAAGCAGATCGCCTTCAACGTCATTCCGCAGATCGACGTCTTCATGGAAGACGGCTCGACCAAGGAAGAGTGGAAGATGGTTGTCGAAACTAAAAAGATCGTCGACCCGTCGATCAAGGTTACGGCTACCTGCGTTCGCGTTCCGGTTTTCGTTGGCCATTCCGAGGCCGTGAATATCGAGTTCGAGGAATTCCTGGACGAAGACGAAGCCCGCGACATCCTACGCGAGGCCCCGGGCATCATGGTGATCGATAAGCGTGAAGATGGCGGTTATGTATCGCCCATCGAATGCGCCGGCGATTTCGCCACGTTCATCAGCCGCATCCGTCAGGATTCGACGATTGAGAACGGCCTGAACCTGTGGTGCGTCTCGGACAACCTGCGCAAAGGTGCCGCACTGAACGCAGTTCAGATTGCCGAGCTTCTGGGCCGTGAGGTTCTGAAGAAAGGGTAAACCGGCACTCAACCCAAAAACCACAAGGGTCGCCTTTAAGGGCGACCCTTTTTCTTTGCGCTTGAGGAAATCGGCTGCTCCTGCAAGCTTGCGGAGAGACCCATCCAATTTTCTGCGAGCTATTATGAGACCCCTGATATACCTGCTGGCATTTATGCCTTCTGTGCTTCTGGCTGAAACATTCCCAATCAACACCGTGGTGAGTGAGGTCACGGTTTACCCCGAGGGGGCCGAGATTTTCCGGTCGGGCACTTACGATATCCCGGCGGGCAACCATCGCTTGGTCTTGCAGGGGATTCCCGCAAATGATGGCAGCCAACTGCTGACAATTCAGGTCCATACTGAAGGTCTTGAACAGACCGCGCTGATCCGCCGGTACGAAAACGTACCGATACAAGATCACAAAACCGATGCCGTGCTGCAAGCAGAAGACCGAATTCAGGCCATCGAAGATCAGATCACCTTGGTTGAGGACGCCGCAAGAACAGCGCTTCTGAGGGCCGACGCCGCGCAGCAATCGTTGTCGTTTCTGGGCCAGCTGGGCGACAACGAAGGCTTGGCATCCGACCCCAAAACGCTGCGCGAGATCACACGCATGATCGCTCAAGAAACCCTGAAAGCCGAGCAGGATGTTCAGGCCGCAGAAATCGAAGCCCGCGAGATCGCGCGCCAGCTTGAACAGCTTGAGGAAGACTTAGGGATTGCACAGGCCGACCTCAACGCGCTGATCCCCGAAACCGATGATCATCTTTATGTCGCCATTGATGTCGTCACCGACACAGCGGTAGAAGGTCGGCTGACCGTTTCTTACATCGACTCGTATACCGCCGAGTGGTCGCCGGGGTACGAGTTTCACCTGACGACGGGCACTGCTCCGACAGTGCGGATCGACCGAAATGTCCTCATTACACAAGATACGGGCGAGAATTGGCGCGACATCGTACTTCACGTGTCGACCATAGCGCCCACGGGTCAGAACGCGGCATCGTGGCTGCCGCCCTGGCGGCGGATGATCCAAGAGAAACGGCAAGCACAGTCCGACAGGGGCAGTTTTGCCAGCCTTGCAGAGCCGGTCGTCGAAGCACCCGTCATCGTGGAGGAAACCGGCAGTGGCCTGTCCCTCACTTCTACAGTCGATGGCACGGGCGTTACCTATACTCTGCCCTCGCCGGTCTCGGTTTCGACCGGTGACGAAATCACCCAGATTGCGCTGGATTCGACCAGTCAGCCTGCGAAAATCTTTGCGCTCGGCGTGCCCTGGCGCGACAAAACGGCTTATCGTACCGCCGGTTTCATCAATCCGTTCGATCAAAGGCTGCTCAGTTCAGTTGCCTCTCGGTGGTTTGTGGATGATGTTCTGGTCGCCGCCGGAGAGTCCCCGGAAATCGGCCCTCGGGAAGAGGTTCATATGGGTTTTGGGCCGATCCAGGGCCTGACGCTTTCGCGGCACATCCTAAGCCGTAGCAGCGGCGATGCAGGGATTATCACACGCTCAAACCAACATATCGAACGGGCTGAGATCATTGTTGAGAACCTGACCGATCAGCCCTGGCCCCTACGCCTGCTGGACCGTGTTCCATATTCGGAACAGGACGATCTGCAAATCTCGTGGACGGCCCAGCCCCGTCCGACGGATGAAAATGTCGACAACCAGCGCGGTATTCTGGCCTGGGAGATGGAGCTTGCCCCAGGTCAGGCAGAAACGGTGCAGTTGGATCTTGAGATGAACTGGCCTGAAGACATGGAACTGCGGTAACTCTCTCTGCCCATCAGCCCACCTCATCTGGTCTGAAAATCCGCGCTCATGGTCTCAGCTTTCCATTCCCGGCAGGACCTAGTGCTGAGATTTGATATTGTTCAGGATCCCGTCTGAAGATCATTAGATATTTTCTGCTGAAATTGCAGAGGCGCGACGGAGCATTATCCGCAACTTAGGATTGGTTTTGTTGCATTCGTCAGGTGTGCGTTTAGAAATCAGAAGGGCATATTGCGGTTGATACTTCCCTCCGACCACATCGGCTCAAACAAAAGGCCCCGAGTAACCCCATGACGAACACAGCCTCCGAACAAAACCAACAGGACGCCGTTGAATATAGCCAGTCCCGGGGTTTAGTGGATCGGTTGGCGCGATTGGACTGCTCGCTTGCGCTTTCCTCCTACCAATCCGGGCTGCTGTACCATCTGGGTCGGGGTTCCGACGGATCGTTGCATGTGCATCAGTCGGCCATGCCAAAACCCATGGGGCTCCATTATGATGGCCAAGGTGGGCTGACGCTGGCCGGGGGCGCCGAAATTCTGAGGTTCCAGAACATTCTCGCCCCGCATGAGCGCATCAATAACGTCTTCGATGCCTGTTTTATGCCACGGCTTATACATAGTGTTGGTGAGTTGGATGTTCACGATATCGGGCTGGATGCAGATGGCGCCCCCGTCTTTGTGAACACCCGTTTCAACTGCCTATCGACCCTGTCCAAGCGCCACAGCTTCGTACCTGTGTGGACCCCGCCGTCGATTACTCAGATCGTGGATGAGGACCGGTGCCATCTGAACGGGATGGCCATGCGCGACGGCCAGCCCGCCTATGTCACTGCCGTATCCCAATCCAACACGATTGACGGGTGGAGAGATCGCCGCGTTGACGGAGGCGTCGCCATTGACGTCCAGAACAACCAAGTTGTGTGCAAGGGCCTGTCGATGCCGCATTCGCCGCGCTGGTACAATGGCAAGCTCTGGCTTCTGAACTCTGGCACCGGTGAGCTAGGCTATGTGGATGGGCTGGAAGGGGGTGATCCGGGTCAGTTCAAACCGATTGTATTTTGCCCGGGGTTCCTGCGCGGGCTGCGACTATACAAAGGATATGCTTTCGTCGGTCTGTCCAAGCCGCGCTACAAGCGGTTCGAAGGGCTGCCATTGGCAGATCGGCTGGACGCCGCAGACAGCGACGCGTGGTGTGGCCTGCAGATCATCGACCTTGCCACCGGCACCTGTGTCGACTGGTTCCGCATCGATGGCGCGATAACGGAACTCTATGACGTCGAGATCATCCCGGGATTTGCAACGCCTATGACGGTCAGCCCTGGCGGCGCCGAAGCGGCGAGTCTGATCACTTGGGATAAACCAGAGACTGCCGACACGCCGACGTCGCAAAGGTAACTCAACTCTACGTTTGCCGCACAACCAATTCATTGAACGTCATACGACCCTGACCCAACCGTCATAGTCAGATCAGGGCAAGACTAACGTTCTACATCAGAAGACCCCAAAAGATCGAATGTTCGTTTGCAATGAAGTTAGCAGCGAACTGCAGGTCGGCGCGATAAACGACAAGAAAGTCCGCTCTGAGCCCATTCCAACGGATACTGCAATGATTACAAATGGCCGCTATTGGAGACTTCACTCCAATTTAACGTTTCTAGATTAAGCAGGAACGTTGAGTCATTGTCTTCATATCCGGGTTCGATTTTGCCCCCAATGACAAGAATTCCACCCTCTGTCAAAACGGCCCTGTGACGGTGTATCCAACCCGGTCCCGAACCGCTCGTCTGCATGGGAGTAATTGAAAAATTGATTGTGTTTAGGCGAAGAACTTGCGTTTGTCCTTTCCTGCGGTTTTCGGGGTATCCGAGCGAACCAATTAACCAAATTTGATCTCCAACCAGAGTCGCCGAGTGAAAATCTGTGGGTGGAAAAACGTCTTCTGGGTAAACGAAATGATCAACACTACCGTCCGTGCCTAGAACCGTGACATCCGCGTAAATGCAAAAATCGTCATCGTAGTGGTCTTCATGCTCGCCAGCGACAAACACCAGCCGACCGTCCGGCAACACGGTTGCGCTGCGTCCAAAGCGGGAGAACGTCCAAACTGGATTGTTCCGGTCAGGTGCGCATATCAGCGATTTGGGTGCGCCATACCCACCGATGCGCATTTGTTCGCTCCAAAAAGCAGGCAATAATCTCTCAGGATTCGACTGACCAACTCGCCGGGTGCGATTTGCCTCAAATACTGATTGCGTGAGTTTTATTTCTGGCAAGCTCGAAAGTTCTGGGTCTTCGAGCGAAGGTCCGTACTCAAATTCGGCTGGATTTACCCCATAAGCCACGAATAGCCTGCGCATTGGGTCCGAAGTCGCGTTTGCTACTGGCGATGTATAGGACTTCGCGGGTGATCCGAACGGGGCTGCACCCGCAGCGAGCAACGCTTCGGCTGTGGCCAAATCGTCATTGTCGACAGCCCGCTCAAGTGCACCCCATTCGATGTCATCGATGGCATTGGGATCAAAGCCCAAATCCATGAGCCACTTCACGACGTCCGACGCACGCGCTCTAACCGCTGCGATAACTGCGCCTGAATCCTTGTTGCGACCAGCGTTGAACTTAGAAACGTACTCCCGTGCAGCGGCGATGTTCCCGACGCGGCAAGCAAACCAGAAAGGATCAAGGTCTTTCGTTTGAGGCGATGCAGGCACATCGCCGAGAGCGAGAGAAACCTGATCTGGTGTCCATCCTGTTTTTGCGCCAGAGCGTATCAGCAAACGCATTGATGCCATCTTGCCGTCCGCAAAACACCGGCCAAATGGTGTAACGCCATAGCCGCGCGGAGTAGCATCAACGTCTGCACCCGAGGCTATGTGCTCTCGAAGTTTCTCGCAAAGTTCGTCGTCAGGAAACTTGAGAACATCACGAAAAAGGTCCGAAAATTCTGCCGAGAGCCCTAGATAAGAGCTTTCTCTGTTCAAGTCATGATTTGAAAAAGCCTGACTGAGGGCATGTTCTTCTGCCTGAAACGAGGCAAGTAGTTCTAAATTGTTCATGATGAAGCGCCGTAGTTGGCGTGTTTAGAAAAAGAGGACCTATTTCATCAACCAGTAATGGTGACCTGTCAACGCTTCAATCAAAGGAAGCTGACGTTGATGCAGCTAAAGTAAATGGCAGCTTCGTCCGCACCCCCGCCATTGAGTTAGAAATTTTTGGGCTTTGGACCAACGATATATGACGTGGCAGTGAAATCATGTTTGTCCGATCCGCAACTCAAACGTCGAAGGTCAAATATGAACAAAGGATAGGCTGTCAAAGCTTTGCCGCCAGTCGCTGACCTCGGCACCAACGTCTTCGCCCGCCAAGCCGCGCGCGATCAGTGTGGCCAGCCTGTCTGCATGATCCGTTGTCATGCCCCATCTTACCAGTTCCGGGGTGCCTATGCGTAAGCCGTTCATGTCGCCCTGCACTGCCGGCGCTGGAAGGCCGATGCCACAAGCCAGAAAGCCCGCCTGTCGCAGGGTTTTGGAGGCGGCTTGCCCGCCACCAAGCGCCTTAGCCAAAACAGCAAACTGGTGGGAGCAGGTGAAACCCTCTCGGCCAGCAAAGACAGGTACGCCATTGTCATTCAGACGCTCGGCAAGCGCTTGTGCCATTGCGATCATCTGTGTCGCATAGTCGGCCCCGAAATCGCGCCAATCCAGCATAGTGACCGCAAGCGCAGCAGACTTCGCCGCGTCGAAATTGGCTGTCATTCCGGGGAACGCGATTGCGTCCAGACGCTCGGCCAGATCAGCCTCATTGGTAACAATCAACCCACCGGCAGGGCCGCCAAGGCTTTTGTAGGTGCTCATTGTCATCAGATGCGCGCCTTCAGCCAGCGGGTCTCGCCACGCCTTGCCTGCGATGATCCCGCACTGATGTGCGGCGTCGAACATCACTTTGGCACCAACCTCATCGGCGATGGCGCGGATCTCTTTCACCGGATGTTCGAACAGGTTGAGGCTACCCCCAACCGTGATCAGTTTGGGTCGTTCGCGTTTCGCCATGGTGTGCAGTTGATCCAGATCGATGGTGTATCCATCTGCATCAGTTGGTGCCTCAACTGTGCGCAGCCCGAACAGACCCGCACAGCCCGCCAGATGATGCGTGACATGACCGCCAATCGACGCAGGGGGTGCGATGATCGTATCGCCCGGCTTGCACGTGGCCATAAAGCCGTAAAGGTTTGCGATCGCGCCCGACGGCACGCGGATCTCCGCGAAACGTGCGTCGAAAACCTCTGCACAAAGCTGAGTGGCGATCACCTCGATCTCTTCGATGGCCTCAAGGCCCATCTCATACTTGTCACCCGGATATCCAAGCGAAGGGCGCGACCCGATACCCGAGGCCAACAGCGCCTCGGCCCTCGGGTTCATGACATTTGTGGCGGGGTTGAGGTTAAAACACTCTTTCTCGTGGATCTCGCGATTGCGGTTCGCCAGATCATCGATCCGGTCCAGCAATGCGCCCGACGCACTGCCGGCAGTGGCTGTCGCGATCTGCTGTACAAGCGCTTCGCTGGCGTCCGGAACCCAGGGTCTTAAGTCGATTGTCATTGCTGCACACTCCTTGCTTGGCTTCAGAATGGACGGTCTGCATGACAATGCAAATCAGTTCTGCTATTTCTTGCCCTAGGAAAACTAAGGCTAATGAATGGCAGTTCTTCCCCGCCGACCCAAGGGGCCGCCCCTGAACGCATTGCGCGCCTTCGAGGCTGCGGCACGTCTGGGCAGTTTTGTTGCAGCAGCCGAGGAACTGGGTGTCACCGCCGGTGCGGTGTCGCAGCATGTCAAAGCTGTAGAAGCCTGGTCCGGCACCAGCCTGTTTGAGCGCGGCGCACAAGGTGTTTCATTGTCTGCCGCTGGTCGTTTGTTGACCGAGGATTTCACACAGGCCTTCGATCTGCTGGCCGCAGCAACCCAAAACCTGCGCAACCTGGCACCCAACCCCGAAGTTCACATTGCCGCACTGCCATCGGTCGCGCAGCTTTGGTTGCCCTCGCGTCTGGGTCGATTGCGCAACCTGCATCCCAATCTGAACATATCCGTAACAGCGATGGAGAACCCTCCGAGCCTGACTAGAGATCTGTTTGATTTGTCGATCTTCATATCTCTGCCGGACGAAACCGCAGATCAGATCATCGTCGAAGAAGACATCATCTTTCCGGTTTGCGCCCCAAAGCTGGCCAAGGATGTTGATCTAAAAACCGCACCCTTGCTTCACGATCAGACCTGGGAAAGTGATTGGTCCGCGTGGTCAAACGCCACAGGCATCGATATCGGCGATCCGGCACGCGGCCCTCGGTACTCGCTCTATGCCTTGGCGGTCGAAGAGGCGAAATCAGGCGCGGGGGTTCTGATGGGGCATGCTGCGCTTGTTGCGCAGGCGCTGGATGCGCAGCAGCTCAGCCGTGTGTCGGAGGACAGTCATAAAACCGGCAAAGCCCTGGTGATCGAACGTCCACGTCGGTCCCCGCGCCATCCGGAAATCGATCATGTCATCGATCTTCTGTGTAGATAAAGGCCGCAGTTGGTTCTACGAACCCGCAGCATATCCAAGATAACGGCGGGTCCTGATGTCCTCAGGCCGCGATCCGCACTGTTCGAACAAAGCGCGCGACATGGCAGCACGCGAGGAAAACCCGGTTGCAGCTGCTATTTCGACCAACGACATGTCGGTCTGCCTCATCAGATCAATAGCTCTCTCTATCCGAAGCTCTTTATACGTGTACAGAAGCGTGGTGCCGGTTTTACAGAGGTATCGTCTCTGAAGTTGACGGGTCGAGGCACCCACTGCCCTTGATAGGTCAGTGATACTCAGAGGCTCCTCGATATGCTCCAACATGGTCGACAGAGTCAGGATGACCAGTTCGTCCCCACCAGATCTACGAACAAGCCGATTGGCGGTCTGGCTCTCTATTGCCTGTTTTGGCTCTTCCAGACCGACATATCTGCGTACCGCATCTGCAAGATGTTCGCCATGATCCCTCGACACAAACTCAGTCAGCAGGCGCAGGGCGCTGATGCGGGTGTTTGCGCTATGCCATCGCCCGTTGAGTGAAAGATACGTTGAGGCACCACAACTTCTTATACCACGCTCTGACGCTGCCGACTGAAAACTGGAATGTATCGCAGCGACATGCCCGTCACAGCCGCTAGCCTGGGCCAGCAGCATCACGGCGCCCCCAACCAGCACAACCCGCGGCGCGAGGTTCAGCACCTGGGTCGCCCAGTGTTTTTGCGCGCCAGCCAGATTCCAGTTCTCCTCCAGACCCCCCCAGATAACAGCAGTCCGCCCTGCCCAATACAGAGGCCCGCCGACCTTATCCTCGGCAAGGGCACGCAAAGTGACAACGTAGCGCTGATGGTCCATCAAACCGTTCAAAGCCCGGTAGAAATCCAACACCAGCTCTGCCGATGCGCGGGAGGCATTCGGGTGCAAAATGACATCAACATACTGAACGCGCTCAGACACCGTCGCAAAGGCGTTTGCCTTGTTTTTGGGTTCGTTACGCAGGACGTAATGTTTCATATGTCATGACACTTCTGTTTTGGGTGGCAGAGAGCGGGGGCCGCTCTGCTGCCGGTGGACCCCCCCCTTGGGGGGTGTTTTTATTCGGCGGCGTCTTGGTATTCGGTCATTGGAGGGCATGTGCAGACGAGGTTTCGGTCGCCATATGCGTTGTCGACGCGGTTGACGGGGGACCAGTATTTGTCGACGCCCATGGAGCCTGGGGGGAAGCAGGCCTGTTCGCGGCTATAAGGCCGGTCCCAGTCACCGACCAGATCGCGCACCGTGTGGGGGGCGTTTTTCAGCGGGTTGTTGTCCGCGTCGATGGTGCCGTCGATGATGTCCTGTGCCTCAGCCCGGATCGAGAGCATGGCGTCGCAGAAGCGGTCCAGCTCGGCCTTGGGTTCCGATTCCGTGGGCTCGACCATCAGGGTGCCTGCCACCGGCCAGGACATGGTCGGCGCATGGAAGCCTGAATCGACCAGACGCTTGGCCACATCGTCGACGGTGACATGCGCCTCGGCGTCCAAGGGGCGGGTGTCGAGGATGCATTCATGCGCCACACGACCGGTCTCGGAGGTATAAAGGATGGGATAAGCATCCTTGAGACGCGCGGCGATGTAGTTGGCGTTCAGGATCGCCACTTTGGTCGCCTGCGTCAGACCCGCACCACCCATCAGCAGCACATAGGCCCATGAGACCGGCAGAATGGACGGAGACCCAAAGGGCGCGGCCGAGACCGGACCGACGGCGGTGCCATATTCCGGATGGCCGGGCAGATGCTCGGTCAGATGCGCCTTGACGCCGATCGGACCCATGCCGGGGCCACCGCCGCCATGGGGGATGCAGAAGGTCTTGTGCAGGTTCAGGTGGCTGACGTCACCGCCAATGTCACCCGGACGCGACAGGCCCACCATGGCGTTCATGTTGGCACCGTCGATATAGACCTGACCGCCATGGTCATGGGTGATCTGGCAGACCTCCTGCACGGTGGTCTCGAACACGCCATGGGTGGACGGATAGGTGATCATGCAGGCGGCCAGATAATCGGAGTGCTTCTCGGCCTTGGCGCGGAAGTCGTTCAGATCGATATTGCCATTCTCATCCGCCAGAACCGGCACCACCTGCCAGCCCACCATCTGGGCCGAGGCCGGGTTGGTGCCATGCGCCGAGGTTGGGATCAGGCAGACATTGCGCTGCCCTTCGCCGCGGGCGAAGTGGTAGTTGCGGATGGTCAAGAGACCCGCATATTCCCCCTGCGCGCCCGAGTTGGGCTGTTGGCTGATCGCGTCATAGCCGGTGATCTGGCACAGCTTGTCGTTCAGATCGGCAATCATCTCGTGATAACCCTGCGCCTGATCTTCGGGGCAGAACGGGTGCAGGTTGCCGAACTCGGGCCAGGTAACCGGGATCATCTCGATCGTGGCGTTCAGCTTCATGGTGCAGGACCCCAGCGGGATCATTGCCCGGTCCAGCGCCAGGTCGCGGTCGGCCAGACGGCGCATATAGCGGGTGATCTCGGCCTCGGCCCGGTTCTGGTGGAAGATCGGATGGGTCAGGTAGGCGCTTTCGCGCAGCGCGTAATCGGGCAGGCGATAAGCGACATTCGAGCTGTCATCCTGACGGTCGATGCCAAAGGCGCCCCAGACGGCCTCGATGGTCTCGGGCCGGGTCTGTTCGTCCAGACTGATGCCAACCTTGGTCTCGCCGACCTTGCGCAGGTTCACACCGCGCGCCACGGCGGCCTCCATCACTGTTGTCTGCAGGGGACCGACCTCAACCGTGATGGTATCGAAGAACACTTCCGGTTCAACGGCAAAGCCTGCCTCTTCCAGACCGGCGGCCAGGCGCGAGGTCTTGCGGTGCACCGATTGCGCGATGGCCTTGATGCCGTCGGGGCCATGATAGACTGCATACATTGAGGCAATGACAGCCAGCAACGCCTGCGCGGTACAGACGTTCGAGTTGGCTTTCTCACGCCGGATATGCTGTTCGCGGGTTTGCAGCGACAGGCGGTACGCCTTGTTGCCCCGGCTGTCGATGCTGACGCCGATGATCCGGCCGGGCATCGAGCGCTTCAGCTTGTCGGTGGTTGCCATATAGGCGGCGTGCGGGCCGCCATAGCCCATCGGCACACCAAAGCGCTGGGTCGAGCCGATGGCGATATCCGCACCCATCTCACCGGGGGATTTCAGCAGCGCCAGCGACAGGATGTCGGCAGCGACAATGGCGATGGCTTTATGTTCGTGCAGCGCCGCGATTTCCTTGGTGAAGTCGCGCACGTGACCATGGGTGCCGGGATATTGGAAGATCGCGCCAAAGACCGCGCCTGCGTCCAGCGTGTCCGGGTCGGCCACCTGCACGTCGATGCCCAGAGGCTCAGCGCGCGTTTTAATGACCGCGATGGTCTGCGGGTGGCAGTTTTTGTCGACAAAGAAAGCCGCGTTGTTGGCCTTGGACCGGCCGCCGCGCTTGGCCATGGCCATGGCTTCGGCAGCGGCGGTGGCTTCGTCCAGCAGCGAGGCGTTGGCCACGTCCAGCCCGGTCAGGTCGCTGACCATGGTCTGGAAGTTCAACAGCGCCTCAAGACGGCCCTGGCTGATCTCGGGCTGATAAGGTGTATAGGCGGTGTACCAGGCCGGGTTTTCCAGAATGTTGCGCAGGATCGGTGCAGGCGTGGTGGTGCCGTAATAGCCCTGACCGATCAGCGAGGTCAGAACTTTGTTCTTGCTCGCCACCTCTTTCATGTAGAACAGCGCATCGCGCTCGGTCATCGCCGGTCCCCAGTCCAGCGGCTCTTTCTGCCGGATCGCAGGCGGAACCGTGGCGTCGATCAGTTGGTCCAGCGTCTTGAAGCCGATCACCTTGAGCATGTCGCGCATCTCGGTCGGGCTGGGCCCGATATGGCGGCGGTTGGCGAAGTCATAGGCTTCGTAGTCGGTCAGTTTGAAGGCCATGTGTGCGCTCCTCAAGGAATGTCTCGCCCGGCCGCTGTGGCGGATGCCTCCGGCGTGGGGTGAGGGCCGTCTTGGAATCTGTCCAGTGGACAGATTCAGGCCCGAACGGGCGGAGCCCCAAATCAGCGGCTCCAGGTGAAAGAAGGGGCGAATCCGTGCAAGGACCCGCCGTTTGGGTTTATCCGATGAAGGCTTTGTAGCCCGCTTCGTCCATCAGATCTTCAAGCTGCGACGCGTCTGTGATCTTGATCTTGTAAATCCAGGCCTCGCCCTCGGGGTCGTCGTTCAGCGCGCCGGGATTGTCGGCCAGCGCCTCGTTGACCTCGGTGATCTCACCATCAACTGGCGCATAAAGCTCGGACGCCGCTTTGACGGATTCGATCACGCCAATCTCGCCATCCTTCTCGAACTCATCGCCCACCTCCTGCTGCTCGACAAAGACCACTTCGCCCAGCTGTTCAGCCGCGTGTTTGGTGATGCCCAGCGTGGCGGTGTCGCCCTCGACCATCAGCCATTCATGCTCTTCGGAATAATAGGTTGCCATGTCTCTCTCTCCTGGCTTCAACGCTTGTAATTCTGTGTGACAAAGGGCAGCGCCACGATCTGCGCCGGTTGCGCCTTGCCCCGGATGATCAGATTGACCTTTTCACCCGGCTCACCATGGCCTGCGGACACGTAGCCCATCGCCACCGGGCCACCCACCGTGGGGCCAAAGCTGCCCGAGGTGATCTGACCGATGGTGTTGCCGTTGCTGCACTGGATCTCAACACCCTGACGCGCCGGGGCGCGGCCATCGGGCTTGATGCCCACCAGCTTGCGCGCGGCACCCTCGGCCAGTTCGCGTTGCACGCGATCCGCGCCCGGGAAGCCGCCCTCTTCCTTGCGGCGTTTCTGAATGGCCCAGCCAAGGCTGGCTTCAATCGGCGAGGTGCTCTGGTCGATGTCATTGCCATAGAGGCACAGCCCGGCCTCCAGCCGCAGGCTGTCGCGTGCGCCCAGACCCGCAGGTTCGCACTCCTCATGCGCCAGGAAGGCGCGGGTGATCTCGATCGCCTTATCTTCGGGGATCGAAATCTCATACCCGTCCTCGCCGGTATAGCCCAGGCGCGAGATACGGCAGTCTACGCCGTTGATATCCGCCACGGTGGTTTCCATGAACTTCAGATCCCGCGCCGCGGGGCAGAGCGCGCCCACCACGTCTTCGGCTTTGGGACCCTGCACCGCAACCAGCGCCCGGTCGAAGATCTCGGTCACTTCAACGCCGTCCAGGTTCGCTTTCATATGCGGAATATCCTGATGGCGCAGCGCCGCGTTTACCACCACAAAGTAATGATCGCCCGCATTCGACACGATCAGGTCATCCATGATCCCGCCGTCCTCATTCGTAAAGAACCCGTACCGCGCCTTGCCTTCCTTCAGCGTCGCATAAGCCTGCGGGCACAAAGCTTCCAGCTTCTCGCCCACATTCTCACCGCGCAAAATCACCTGACCCATATGAGACACATCAAACACAGCCGCCTTCTCACGACACTGCTTATGCTCCCCCATGATCCCCAACGGATACTGAACAGGCATCTCCCAACCCGCAAAATCAACCAGCTTACCTCCCAACTCAACATGCAAAGAGTACAAAGGGGTGCGTTTTAGTTCAGACATAATTCCAACCTTTCGATTAGCGGCACTGATCGCGAACGACCATGACGTTGCAATGTGCATTGCGCACGACTCGGGCCAGGTTCGGGCCAATTTCATAGATCGGGAAGTCGCCCTTGGTGGAGGCCATGATGATCAGGTCAAACCCCTCTTTGTAGGCGAGTTTCAGGATTTCACGGTAAACGCTGCCTTCTTCGATATGGATCGCCACATCGGAGGCATCAGCGTGATCCAGAATGGCCTGAACCGCGTTGCGGACATGATCCTTGGCTCCGGCGCCATAGTTCGCAGGCAGGTTTGGCAGTTGGATAATCTCGGGGATGACGGCAACCGCGTGCAGCTCGGCGCCGTAGAATTTCGCCTGTTCCAACGCAACCGGCAGAGCCTGTTTCCAGGAACGGTCGTCGGTATGATCAATGGGCAGCAGGATTTTCGTGGCCATCACGTCTCTCCTCGAGATATGGAATTCTGTTTCAAAGGCGGGGGGCCGGGTTGGCCCCCCGTTTTGGTCGGGGCGAACCTATTCGGCAGCTGTTGCGTCCGGCTCTTCGGACTTGCCGCCTGAGGCGAAGAACTCTTTCGTCAGTTTGAAGACGATCGGGCTCAGCAGGGCCAGGGCGATCAGGTTCGGGATGGCCATCATCGCGTTCAGCGTATCTGCCAGCAGCCAGATGAAGCCCAGATCTGCAGTTGCGCCAAAGTAGATCATGACAATCCACAGGACGCGGTAGGGCAACAGTGATTTGACGCCCAGAAGGAACTCGACACATTTCTCGCCGTAGAACGACCAGCCTAGGATAGTGGTGAAGGCAAAGATCGACAGAGCGATGGCGATCAGATACCCACCAATGCCCGGCAGCGACAATTCGAACGCAGCCGAGGTTAGCGCCGCACCGGATTCACCCGATGTCCAGGCACCCGACGCGATGATCGCCAGACCGGTGATCGAGCAGACGATGATGGTGTCGATGAAGGTACCCAGCATCGCGATCAGGCCCTGGTTGACCGGACCTTTGGTCTCGGCTGCGGCGTGTGCGATCGGGGCAGAGCCCAGACCAGCTTCGTTCGAGAACACACCGCGGGCCACACCAAAGCGGATCGCGGCCCAAACGGCAGCACCGGCAAAGCCGCCTTCGGCAGCGGACGGGGTGAAGGCGTGGGTGAAGACCAGCGACAGGGCAGAGCCGATGTTGCCGATGTTGATCAACAGAACCAGCAGGCCAGCGATGATATAGACGATGGCCATGAACGGAACCAGCTTACCGGCAACCGCGCCGATGCGGGTGATACCGCCCAAAATTACGGCTGCGGTCAGGACCATCAGGACAATACCGGTGACCGAGGTGTTCAGGCCAAAGTTGGCTTCCAGAACCTGCGCCACGCCGTTTGCCTGCACACCGTTGCCGATGCCAAAGGCCGCAACAGCGCCAAACAAGGCAAATGCAACGCCCAGCCAGGCCCATTTCGCGCCCAGGCCGTTCTTTATGTAGTACATTGGACCGCCGACATAATTGCCCAGCTCGTCCTTTTCACGGTATTTCACGGCGCAGACGGCCTCGGCATATTTGGTGGCCATGCCCACCAGGGCGGTCATCCACATCCAGAACAGGGCGCCTGGACCGCCCAGGAAGACAGCAGTGGCCACACCAGCGATGTTACCTGTACCGATGGTCGCCGACAGTGAGGTCATCAGCGCATTGAACGGGCTGATCTGCCCTTCGCCCTGACCTTCCCGGCCTTTGAACAACAGGCTGAAGCCCGTGCCAATGCGCAGGATCGGCATGAATTTCAGCCCGACCTGCAGGAAGAAGCCAACGCCAAGAATGAGGACCAGCATCAGCGGCCCCCACACGACGCCATTGATGGCTCCTACGATTGAATTTAACGCTTCCATGGTATTCCTCCCTAGTGCGTCTGGTTATGCCCCGGCAGCAATTGCTCGTTGGCGAGCTTGCTTGAGGGCGGCAAAGTCTTCGTCCGCATGGAACGACGAACGGGTCAGCGGCGTGGCCGACACGTGTAGAAAGCCCTTGGAACGTGCGATCTGCTCCAGCTGGGCGAACTCTTCCGGTGACCAGAACCGGTCGATCGGGTGATGTTTAGGGGTCGGTTGCAGGTATTGCCCGACTGTCAGGAAATCGACATTTGCGGCCCGCAGGTCATCCATCACTTGGCGCACGTCACTGAGGCTTTCGCCAAGGCCGACCATCAGTCCGGATTTGGTGAAAATCTCGGGATTTGCGCGTTTGGCATCGTCCAGCAAGCGCAGCGACGCATAGTAGCGGGCACCGGGCCGAACCGTCGGGTAGAGATGCGGTACCGTTTCCAGGTTGTGGTTGAATACGTCCGGCGCTGCTTCAAATACCAGAGTTGCGGCAGCCCCTTTTCCCAAGAAGTCCGGAGTTAGAACTTCGACGGTAGTTTCTGGGTTTTGGTGCCGCACTGCTCGGATCGTCTGCGCGATATGTTCGGCGCCGCCGTCATCCAAGTCATCGCGGTCAACTGATGTGATCACCACATGACGAAGCCCCAGTTTCTTGACGGCCGCCGCGACGCGGCCCGGCTCGAACACGTCCAATGCGTCTGGCCGACCGGTGGCCACGTTGCAGAAGGAACAGCCACGCGTGCAAACTTCACCCATGATCATCATGGTGGCGTGGCGCTTGGACCAGCACTCGCCGATATTCGGACAGGCGGCTTCTTCGCAAACGGTTGCCAGATTGTGGTCGCGCATCAGGCGGCGGGTTTCGTAATACTCTGCGCTTTCGACCTTTTTACGGCGAATCCACTTGGGCTTGCGGGGAATGACACTGTCTGCCTTCCTGGCCTTTTCGGGGTGGCGGGGACGAAGCTGGATGGTCATCTGGCGGCCCTTCCTTACGCGTGGATCGCGCGGCCCATGGCGTCAAGGCAGGCCTCTTTGACCGCCTCGCCCATGGCTGGATGTGCATGACAGGTGGAGGCGACCTCGGCGACGGTGGCACCTTTGGTCATCGCCAGAACCAGTTCGGCGATCAGATCACCGCCATGGGCACCGCAGATATGCGCACCCAGGATTTTGCCATTCGGATCAGCCAGAACCTTGACCGCGCCGTCTGTTTCTCCGGTCGATCGGGCGCGCGAGTTGGCCATGAACGCGAACTTGCCAACCGAGTATTCGATGCCCGCCTCTTTCAGCGCCTCTTCGGTTTGACCGACCGAGGCGACCTCGGGGTCAGTGTAAACCACGCCCGGAACGGTGTTGTAATCCACATGGCCTGCTTCACCGGCCAGCATTTCGACACAGGCGACGCCGTCCTCTTCGGCCTTATGCGCCAGCATCGGGCCGGGAACGCAATCGCCGATGGCATAGATGCCGGGGATCGATGTGCGGAAAGTGTTGTCCACTTGAATAAACCCACAAGGGTCCAGCGCGACGCCCAGATCTTCCAGCCCAAGCCCGCGTGTCACCGGACGGCGCCCTACGGCGATCAGAACCTTGTCAGCCTCGATCATCTCTTCCTTGTCTTTGCCGACCCGGTCCAGAGTAAGCGTCAAGCCGGTTTCAGACTTTCCAATGGTCTTCAGCGCTCGTCCCAACTGGAACTTCAGGCCGCGTTTGCTGAGCGCACGCTGCGCCAGTTTCGCAATCTCGCCGTCGATACCGGGCAGAACGCGATCCAGATACTCAACCACTATGACTTTGGCCCCAAGACGCGCCCAGACCTGGCCCAGCTCAAGCCCGATCACCCCTGCCCCGACGACGACCAGATGATCCGGCACCGTGTCCAGCGCCAATGCACCGGTTGAGCTAAGAACATCCTGCTCATCGATCTCGATACCGTTCAGAGGCGTCGGCTCGGACCCGGTGGCGATCAGAATATTCTTGGCCTCATAGGTGTCGTCGCCAACCTGCACCTGCCCGTCGGCGGGAATGCTGGCCCAGCCTTCGATCAGCTCAACGCCGTTCTTCTTGAATAGAAAACCGATGCCCTTGGTCAGATCGCCAACGATCTTGTCCTTGCGCCCCATCATTGACGGCACGTCGATGCTGGCCCCCTCGACGGCAATGCCATGGGAGGAGAGATGTGCAAGCTCGGCATATTTGGCCGAGGAGGTCAGCAACGCTTTGGAGGGGATGCACCCCACATTCAGACAGGTTCCGCCCAGCGCCCCACGCCCTTCCACGCAAGCCACTTTCATACCCAGTTGAGCCGCGCGGATCGCAGCAACATAACCGCCGGGACCGCCCCCGATGACGATGAGATCGTAAATGCTCATTGGGTGTTCTTTCAGTAGATTGGATAGTTGGCGCAGAGGGCGCGGACTTTTGCGCGAGTCTCTGCCTCGACAGCGGCATTGCCTTCGGGCGTCTCGCGCAGGGCATCCAGAACGTCGCCAATCAGGTGGCCAATCCGGGTGAACTCCTCCGGGCCAAACCCGCGGCTACATCCAGCGGCCGTTCCCAAACGGATACCGCTGGTGACAGTCGGTTTTTCCGGATCACCCGGAACACTGTTCTTGTTACAGGTGAACCCGGCCCGCTCCAGCGCGGCCTCGGCGTCTTTTCCGGTCACGCCAAGCGGCCTCAGATCGACCAGCATCAGGTGGTTTTCCGTGCCACCCGAAACGATGTCACATCCCCGCGCCATCATCACATTGGCCAGCGCCGCCGCGCTGTCCACGACGCGCTGCATATAGTGCTTGAACTCGGGCTTCAGTGCTTCCCCGAATGCGACGGCTTTACCGGCGATCACATGCATCAGTGGGCCGCCCTGAAGCCCGGGAAACACAGCCGAGTTGATCTTTTTAGCCAGCGCCTCGTCATTTGTCAGGATTATCCCGCCACGCGGACCGCGCAGGGTCTTGTGGGTCGTCGAGGTGACCACATGCGCGTGACCAATTGGCGAGGGGTGCAGCCCGGTCGCTACCAGACCCGCGATATGGGCCATGTCAGCCAGCAGCCAGGCACCAACCTCATCCGCGATCGCGCGGAACCGAGCAAAATCGATCTTTTGCGAATAGGCTGACGCGCCAGCGATGATCAGCTTTGGTTTTTCAGACCTGGCCAGCGCTTCGACTTGGTCATAGTCGATCAGCCCCTCGTCCGTCAGGCCGTACTGAACCGGGTGAAACCACTTGCCCGATTGAGCAGGCTTGGCACCGTGCGTCAGGTGACCACCGGCGTCAAGCGACATGCCAAGGATCGTGTCACCGGGGCTGAGCAGAGCAAGCTTCACCGCTCCGTTTGCCTGCGCGCCAGAGTGCGGCTGAACGTTGGCAAACTCACAACCAAACAACGTCTTCAGTCGCTCGATCGCTTCGACCTCAACCTCATCCACATATTCGCAACCGCCGTAGTAGCGGCGACCGGGATAGCCCTCAGCGTACTTGTTCGTGAGTACAGAACCCTGCGCGTCGATCACAGCCTGCGAGACGATATTCTCGGACGCGATAAGCTCGATCTGTTCTGCTTGGCGCTTGCCTTCACGTGCAAGAGACGCGGCGATAACCGGATCTGCATCTTTGAGCGTTCTTGTAAACAAGATTCCCTCCTCCATACGCGTATCCCAAGTACGAAATTTTGTTTCCTATAGTGGATATCGGATGCTAAAGGCAACATATATCTCGTACTTGTGAAGTTGTGTAAGGATGGGGAAATCGGTAACCTGCGGAAAATCAGGGAGATTTCTATGGTCGATGACAGCCTGAACGACGCCGTCGGGCCGGAAGAACAGGACGAAGGCGCTGCTTTGGGGCGCTCAATCCGGGATGCGCGCCGTGCAAAAGGGTGGACGTTGGAGGAAGCCGGACGGGCGGCGGGAATCGGTCGCTCGACACTTTCCAAGATCGAAAATAACCAGACGCGACCCAGTTTCGATATTGTACGCCGGCTGACCCAGGCGCTGGAAATGAGCACCCCGCAGCTGTTCCTACAATCGGGCCAACGCGGGATTTCGGGCCGCCGCGATTACACCCCAAAAGGCCAGGGCGAGATGAAGGACACCCCGACATATCTGCACGAGTTGCTCTGCCCTGAACTGACCAGCAAGCGAATGCTGCCTTACATCGCGACGATCAAAGCCCGTGATGTGTCTGAATTCGAGAACTGGATCAGGCATTCGGGTGAAGAGTTTATGTATGTGATCAGCGGCGAGTTGACCTTCATTTCGGAACACTATCGCCCATTGACCATGAAAGCGGGGGATTCACTATATTACGACAGCGGCATGGGGCATGGCTGTATCTCGACCAGCGAAGAAGATGCTCGCGTTTTGTGGGTGTCCTTGGAGTAAGCCGCCCGGATCACCCCTGCGATTCAACAAGCACCTTCAGGTTCGACAAACCGCGCTCGTAATCCCCGCCGACCCAACTATCCATCATCAGGCCCATCCAGCGCGACATGGGATTGAGGCCCAGATTGGTTTCAAAACCCCAAGTGACCTGAGTCTGCCCGCCTTCGGGTTGCAGGACAAACGCAGCCATAGCCGTCCCCATCGGACCGAAATCAAGCGCCGTGCGGACGGCTTCGTTTTCAACGCTCTCGACAATCTCCTGCGATCCGGTGCCGACTTGCGGGTGGTCCGAGCTCCAGTTCAGGGTGTTGCCAACTCCCGCCTCTGGACCGGAATAGGACAGTTTGGTTTCGGGATCGCGATGCAGCCAGGGGGACCAGTGTTCGGTCTCTTGCATGGAGTTCACGTAAGGAAAGATCGCCTCAGCCGGGGCGTCGATGATGATCGAACGAGACACCTCGGCCTTTCCGGGCAGCAGATAAGAGACACCCACCAGCGCCACGACAATCACAAGCAGAAAAACAAAAAGACGTTTGACAAATCTCATGGGTCCAATCCGATTCCAAAAAACACTTCAGTCGAACCATATCATTAAATTGCCCGGAGTCAGAGACCTGCTCTAGGCAGTTTTTGAACGCTCAATCAGGGCGCACCTAAACAGTTAGAAACCGCTTTTGGTTGGGATCATAACACTGCAGGCCACCTTCCCCGATATCGGTCCAAAGCCCGTGAAGGCTGAGTGAGCCGTCTTCAACAGCTAAGGAAATGAATGGGAAACTCATCAGGTTTTCCAGCGATGCGACAACCGCCTGTCGTTCAAACTGCCGTGCCTGCTCGTCGCTATCTTCGACATCTGCGACCAAGTCGTACTTCGGCTTGAGGATATCCATCCAACGACCAACAAAGCTTTCTTTTGCTTCCAATTGGGGTGCCTTCCCTTTGCACATGTCGATGCAGCCCTGAACACCGCCACATTGCGAGTGTCCAAGTACGATCAGATGAGCCACCTTCAAGGCCGTTACAGCATATTCAATTGCAGCACTGGTGCCATGGTGATCGCCATCAGGGGCGTAAGGTGGCACGAGATTGGCGATATTGCGATGAATGAAGAATTCGCCCTGATCCGCACCAAAGATTGAAGTCACATGAACGCGGCTATCACAACAAGAAATCACCATCGCACGCGGCCGCTGCCCTTCGCTAGCGAGGCGGCGATACCAGACTTGGTTTTCAGCGTAAGTGGTAGATTTCCACCCGTGGTAGCGTTTGACTAGATAAGTCGGCAGTGGTTTGGCGAGGTCCATTATCAAGTCCCAGTTCTATTCAATTTCTCGGGGTATAGTCCAATTCGCAAAAAATTCGAACCATTCTTTCGGGTGCGGGCAAGGTTTTACAAAGGAATTCCCGACCAATATCTGGTCTACGCCGTGGGGGCGACAGAACTAGGGTGAATGTGGTGGAAAAGATACTCACGCTTGAACATACAGAAACGGTGCGGCTGGACCCGGACAGGTTGAGCGGCCTGTACAGGCAATTGGGTGACAAGAGCGCATTGGACGTCCTGTGCCGCACGGTCGAGGAACTGGCCGTGCGCCTGTCGAATTGCGAACGGTTCTGGCGGAAACGCGATTGGGACAATCTGCGCAAATGCTCGAAATCGCTGGTGGCGATTGCCGATCAGATCGGGATGACGGCCCTGGCAAGGGTTGCCAACGATGTCGCACAATCGGTCGATGCCGGGGATGCGGTTGCCGCCGGGGCGACACTCGGGCGGCTGATCCGAATTGGCGAACGGTCATTGACCGCGATTTGGGATCAGCAGGACCTGTCCGTCTGACGGGGGTTGCAGGCGGATCGCGGGTGGCTAGTCTGGGCGCAAAGTCAAACAACCGAGACATCCATGCCCCTGAGCTTTGCCGAACCGACCGATCCTTTTGTCCCGCTTCATGTCATCGCCCAATCCGATCTGGACGCGTGGCTGGCGGATCAGCCCGAACATGTCGGCCGCTGGGTCGCGGCAAACGGGTTCACCGCTGCGCTGGGTCAGATATTGTTGGTACCCGATGACGCAGGCGGTACCATCTGTGCGCTTGCAGGTTACGGGACCGAGTCGAAACGCGCCCGCAAACGCTTTGCCTTGGCCGCTGTGGCCGAGTCACTGCCCGAAGGCACCTATCAGATCGCATCTGGCCTTGATGCTGAGCGGGCTGAAATGGAATGCTTGGGCTGGCTGCTCACCGGCTACACATTCGACCGCTATGCAAGCAAATCCCCCGCCAAAACAGGTCTGATCGCGCCAGAGGGCGTTGATGCCGCGCGTATTGAGGCAATGGCCAATGCCGAGGCGCTGATCCGTGATCTGGTCAACACGCCCGCCTCGGATATGGGACCCGAACACCTGCAACAGGCCATTGAAACACTGGCGGAAGAATTCGGCGCATCCTGCAAGACCATCCTGGGTGATGCGCTGTTGGAACAGAACTTTCCCATGATCCACACTGTGGGGCGCGCAGCGGATCAGGCCCCTCGATTGATCGAGATGAACTGGGGATCGGCTGGCCCAAAGCTAACGCTTGTCGGCAAGGGCGTGTGCTTTGACACGGGTGGGCTGAACCTGAAGCCCGGCGCCTCGATGGGTTTGATGAAAAAGGATATGGGTGGCGCGGCCAATGTCTTGGGTCTGGCCCGCATGATCATGGCGTTGAACCTGCCGCTGCGACTGCGGGTGCTGATCCCGGCGGTCGAGAACGCGGTGGCGGGCAACGCCTTCCGGCCCGGCGATATTCTAAACTCGCGCAAGGGGCTGACGGTTGAGATCAACAATACCGATGCCGAGGGGCGGCTGGTGCTGGCCGATGCGCTGGCGCTAGCGGATGAGGGAAAACCCGACCTGGTGATCTCAATGGCCACCCTGACCGGAGCAGCGCGAGTGGCATTGGGCCCCGATCTGGCCCCATTCTATACGGATGACGATCAGACCGCAGCCGCACTGTCGGACGCCGCGCAACGCTCGGCCGATCCGGTCTGGCGCATGCCGTTTCACACGCCTTATGAGGCGATGATCGAGCCGGGCATTGCCGACCTGGACAATGCTCCCTCGGGCGGGTTCGCGGGGTCCATCACCGCTGCCCTGTTCCTGCGGCGTTTTGTCGAGAACAGCGCCTATATGCATTTCGACATCTACGCGTGGCAGCCCAGCAAATCACCCGGACGCAGCAAAGGTGGGCTGGGGCAAGGCCCCCGCGCCATCCTCGGCGCCCTGCCGGAGGTTCTAGGCCTATGACCCGGCTACGCGTTATCCAGCCTGTGGTTGACCTGTTTAGTCAGCCAGACGGTCTACGCGACCGGCAATTGCTGTTCGGAGACATGGTTGAGGTCGTGGAAGAGACGGACGGGTGGAGCCGGGTAACTGCAGACAAGGACGGCTATTCCGGCTGGGTCCGCTCGGCCCAACTGGGCGCGGATATCCCGCAAACCCACAAGATCACGGCCCCGGCAACTCATGCCTATGAGCAGGCGGATATGAAGACGCGCGATTTGGCCTCGTTGAGTTTCGGCAGCACTGTGCAAGCCCTGTCAGAAACCGGGAGGTTTGTGGAAACCGAACTAGGGTTCATACCAGCGGCGCACACCACCCCAATCGCTGAGGTGCAAACCGATCCGGTGGCAGTGGCCGAGCTGTTTCTGGGCACGCCCTACCTGTGGGGAGGCAACAGCCGGTTCGGGATCGATTGTTCGGGTCTTGTTCAGGCCGGGTTGCTGGCCTGTGGTATCCCCTGCCCCGGCGATAGCGGGGATCAGGAACAGGCTGTAGGCACTGCTCAGCCAGAGGATACAGAGCCCTTGCGCGGTGACCTGCTGTTTTGGAAAGGTCACGTTGCCTGGGTATCAGGTCCCAATCTGCTGCTTCATGCCAACGCGCATCATATGGCGGTGGCCTATGAACCAATGGATCAGGCGATTTCGCGCATTCTGGCACAAGGTGACGGGCCTGTGACCGCTCATAAACGGCTCTAATCCGGAGAAACTGAGCGGATCAGCTTACGCTCCAACACGCGCAACACCGTGCGCAGGTCGTGGCCACGTTTCAGGATGCGCCCGTCCATTCCGACAACTGAATACATTCCTTGCTTCTGCCGCAGGCGCGGGTGTTTTTCGATGCGATAGATCGGGTGTTCTGCTGTGCGCCGGAAGATCGAGAAGATTGCCGTGTCACGCAGGTTAGATATTCCGTAGTCGCGCCATTCTCCGGCGGCGACCATCCGACCATAGACAGACAGGATATGGGACATCTCGCGCCGGTCGAACGCGACGGGCATCTGGGCCGAGTTTGCAGAGAACCGGCTGGGAGGCTGCATATTCATATCCCGAGCCTTGCCGGAAATCGCGCCTGAATCAAGCCTGATGCGCATCAACGCTGTATTTCCTTACCGTCGCCCAATCTGCCGGCAGATCAGGATCACCGGCAACAATCCAACAGCCAATATGACCAACGACGGCACAGCGGCCCCTTCGAGCCGTTCGTCCGAGGCCAAGCGGTAAGCCTGCACCGCCAGTGTATCAAAGTTGAACGGGCGCATGATCAGGGTCGCGGGCAACTCTTTCATTACGTCGACGAAAACGATCAGCAAGGCGGTGAGCAGTGATGGGGTCAGAATGGGCAGATGGACCCGCCGTAACGTGCCCAAGGGTGTTTGACCCAAAGACCGGGCAGCGGCGTCCATATTGGCGTGAACCGTGCTCTGCCCGCCTTCATACGCGCCCAGCGCGGCAGCCAGAAACCGCACCATATAGGCCGCGACCAACAGCCAGATAGATCCCGTGACCAACAGACCGGTCGAGATATCAAAGGTCTGGCGCATCCAGGCGTCCAGTGCGTTGTCAAACGCAGCGAAGGGCACAAGCAACCCAACAGCGATCACGCCGCCCGGCACCGCATAGCCCAGCCTCGCCAGATAGGCCGCACTGGTCGAGGCGCGCCCGGGTCTGAGGCGCTGAAAGAACCCGACGCTGACCGCCGCCGCTACAGTAACCAGAGCCGCGGTGCCCGCCAGGATCAATGAGTTCTTGATGAACCCCATGTATCGGTCCGACAGTAGGTTCTGTTCAGACTCCAATCCCATGTCGACCAGAATGAGAACCGGAAATACGAACCCAAACAGGACAGGCACTGCGCAAAGAAGAAACGCCCCAAGGGCGCGCCACCCGGTCAGATTCGCGGCGGGGTGCGCCACATGGTGTTTGCCGCTTTGATGATACTTTGCATTCCCACGCAACGTTCGTTCAGCCACGGCCAGCATCAAGGCAAACCCCAACAAGCATAGCGCCAGTTGCGCAGCCCCAGCGCGATCACCCAGCGAAAACCAGCTAGTGTAAATGCCGGTCGCAAAAGTCTGAACGCCGAAATAGGAGACGGTTCCAAAATCCGCGATGGTCTCCATGATTGCAAGCAGCACCCCGCCCGCAATCGCCGGGCGCGCCATGGGCAACGACACACGCCGAAACGCCAGCCACGGATTGTTCCCCAAGGCACGCGCCGCCAGAAAAGCTGTTGCGCTTTGCTGCAGAAACGCGGCGCGGGCAAGCAGGTAGACATAAGGATAAAGTACAAGGATCAGCATCACCGCCGCACCCTCGGTCGAGCGGATCTCGGGGAACCAATAATCGCGCGGGCCCCAACCCGTCACGTCACGCAGAGTGGTCTGTACGATGCCTGGGTGATCCAGAACAAAGGTGTAGGCATAGGCAAGCACATAGGCCGGAAAGGCCAACGGCAGGACCAGTGCAATCTCCAACAATCGTACGCCGGGAAATCGGGTCATCGTCACCAGCCACGCGGCTCCGGTTCCGATGCAGAACGTGCCGATAGCCACCAATATGACCAGAATAATCGTGGTGACTGTGTACCTGGGTAACACCGTCTCGGCCAAATGCGTTATAGCGTCGGTCCCACCGGTCAGCGCAGCCAGAACAACCGCAACCATCGGTAACAAGCACGCCCCAGCCACGACATAGGCCAGCCCGGCCAAAAGCCGGGTTCCGCGCACGCCGCGGTTTCGCGATCCGTTTTCAGAATAGTCGATCTGGGTCATTGCCCTGCTGCGTTGATGCCGAAGACTTCGCCTTTAATCGACCAAAACGCTCGGAAACACCAGTGTATGGACAACAAATCTGCGGCACATACTGCCGCAGACCTTACTCATAGACCCGCTGATCCTCGATCACCAAGCCGTCTTTGGGCAGGGAACCGGGGGCGACTACCTCGATCGCGCCTTTCAACTTCAGCACTTCGGCCACGGACTTGGCATAGGCCATGTCATCGCCACCCGAGCTTTCGATCTGGACAGTCATGGTATCCATCTCTCCCTGCCGCGCGGCAATCACGCGGGCTTTGACGATCTCGTCATGCTTTTCGACCAAAGCGGCGACCTGTTCAGGGCGCACGAACATCCCCTTGATTTTGGTGGTCTGGTCGGCACGACCCATCCAGCCTTTGATCCGCATATTAGTCCGTCCACAGGGCGAGACACCCGGCATCAGGGCCGACAGATCCCCGGTGGCAAAGCGGATCAGGGGATAGTCGGGGTTCAACGAGGTCACGACCACCTCACCCACCTCACCCATGGACACAGGAATGCCGGTTCCGGGGGTCACAATCTCGACGATCACATGCTCGTCGATGATCATCCCTTCCATCGCGGCGCTTTCATAGGCGACATTACCCAGATCCGCTGTGGCATAGCATTGCAGGCAGGAAATCCCGCGATCCGCATAGTCCTGACGCAGTGACGGGAACAGTGCCCCGCCACCCACGGCAGCTTTGGAGAATTTCAGCTCAACGCCCATCGCGTCAGCCTTGTCCAAAATGACCTTCAGATAATCGGGGGTGCCAGCATAGGCGGTGCATCCGATGTCGCGCGCGGCGGTGACCTGTAGTTCAGTCTGACCTGTTCCGGCGGGCAGAACTGCGGCACCAACCGCGCGTGCGCCGCTCTCAAAGATCATTCCAGCCGGTGTCAGATGATAGCCAAAGCAGTTATGAACGATGTCTCCTGCGCCAATGCCAACCGCATTCAGGAAGCGGCCCATGCGCCACCAATCCTGATCGATATTGCCGGGCTCGTAGATTGGACCTGGCGACTGGAACACATGATGGAACTGATGCGCTGGTTTGACGGTAAACCCGCCGAATGGCGAATGGGCAGCCTGCGCGCGGGTCAGGTCTGACTTGCGTAGAACCGGCAACAGGGGCAAATCTTCGGCAGACTTGACCTTATTAGTGTCTATTTTGGCAAGATGTTCTGCAAAACCGGGTGCGGATGCCACCTGCGCAAGCTGCGCCCGCAAAGCTGCGGCCTGATCCGAGGCGCGCTGATCGGCAGAGCGCGTTTCGAGTGTGTCGAAATAGGTCATCGCCATATCCTCCATCAGATCACAACCACCGCTTGCGACGACGGTACGAGCGGACGTCGCGAAAGCTCTTGCGGCCGTCCTCGGACATGCCGAGGTAGAACTCTTTCACGTCGGGATTTTCACGCAGCTCAGCCGCTGGGCCATCCATCACAACGCGACCGGATTCCAGAATGTAGCCATAATGCGCAAAGCGCAGCGCCACATTGGTGTTCTGTTCGGCCAGCAGGAAGGACACGCCTTCTTTCTCGTTCAAATCCTTCACGATGCCGAAAATCTCTTCGACAAGCTGCGGTGCCAGACCCATCGAGGGTTCGTCTAGCAGGATGGTCTCGGGTCGCGACATCAAAGCTCGGCCCATCGCGACCATCTGCTGTTCCCCGCCCGAGGTATAGCCGGCCTGCGACCGGCGACGCTCTTTCAAACGTGGAAAGTAGTTGTAAACAAGTTCCAGATCCTGCTGGATCGCGGCACTCCCGTCCTTGCGGGTATAGGCACCGGTCAGCAGGTTTTCTTCGACTGTCAGGTGCTCAAAACAGTGGCGACCTTCCATCACCTGGATAACGCCCTTTTCAACCAGATCAGCCGGATCGCTTTCATGTACGCTTTGACCACGATACTTGATCGTGCCTTTGGTCACCTCGCCGCGTTCGGAATGCAGCAGGTTCGAAATCGCCTTCAGCGTCGTGGTTTTTCCCGCCCCATTGCCGCCCAGCAAAGCCGTAATTCCGCCCTTGGCCACAGTCAGGCTAACCCCTTTCAGCACAAGGATCACATGGTTGTAGATCACCTCGATATTGTTGACCTCAAGCAGGGTTTCCGCCTGTACGTCTGTGGTTTGTGCCGCATCCAGCATCAGCGTGTGTCCTCATGCCTGCCCAGTAAGGGCGGTTCGTGAGGAGCGGCAAGCAACCCGCCGCTCCGTTTGTCTGGGGCGCCCCGAAATCCCCGGGGCGCGCGATCAGTTTCTTACTCGCAGCGCTGCGAGATGTTGTTTTCAGCCGCGTATGCGCCCGAATCTTCTTCGATCAGCGCATTGATCACGTCGGCATCGGTCGGTTTGAAATCCTGAACCGAGTTCCACGTGCCTGCTGCTGCATCCCACTGAACGACGCCGACAAGGCCGGGGCCACCATGGTTTTCACAGCTGACCGAGAATTCGGGGCCGAAACCAGACATGCCCAGCGCTTCCATCTTGGCATTGGTCATTTCCAGCGCCTCCATGCCATCGCGCATCATCGATGCGTCGATTTCTGCGGTGCCGTGCATGTCCTGTGCGGTTTTCACCGCTTCGGCAGCCAGCATCGCGGCATAGAGGCCACGGTTATACTGCACCGTGCCCAGTTGATCACCCGCGCCAGCGGCTTTGCCCGCATCGACAACGTATTTCTGCAGATCGGCGTAAACCGGGTAGTCATCGCCCAGACCGGTGAAGGTCAGCGCCTTATAACCGGTGGCTTTGTCACCCGCAGGCTGTACGTCGAACTCCGCACCAGACCACCAGACACCAATGAAGTTCTCCATGGGGAAGCGAATGTTGGCGGCCTCTTGCACCGCAACCTGGTTCATCACACCCCAGCCCCACATGATCACATAGTCGGGCTTTTCGCGGCGGATTTGCAACCACTGAGACTTCTGCTCTTGCCCTGGATGATCCACCGGCAGCAGGGTCAGGTCATAGCCGTGCTTTTCGGCTAGCGTTTCCAACGTACGGATCGGTTCCTTTCCATAGGCCGAGTTGTGATAGACCAGTGCGATTTTCTTGCCGCTCAGATCTCCGCCATTCTGATCCAGCAGATAGTTGATCGCACCTGACGCACCGTTCCAGTAGTTGGCAGGGTAGTTGAACACATGGCTGAACACTTTGCCGTTCGCGGCCGAGGTCCGGCCATAACCCATCGTGTGAAGCGGGATACCATCTGCAGTCACTTTGGGGATCAGCTGATAGGTGATACCGGTCGACAGCGGCTGATACACCAACGCGCCTTCGCCCTTGGTGGACTCATAGCATTCCACACCTTTTTCGGTGTTATACCCGGTCTCACATTCCAGCACACGGGCCGGAACACCGCCGATTCCACCGTCCCGCTCGTTCAGCAGGGTAAAGTAATCAGCATAGCCATCCGCAAACGGGATACCGCCCGCCGCATAAGGTCCCGTCCGATAGCTGAGTGACGGGAACACGAGGTCGGCCATGACTGGACCTGCGGCCATCACGGCGCCCAGCGCTAGGGTTGCCAGTTTCTTGTTCATCGGGTGTCTCCTCCCTTGGTTAGTCCGATGTTGGGTTTCGGGCTTGAGCTGCCCGTCTTTTGATTGGGCCGGTCCTTAGTGCGGGAACGGCCAGAGTCTGAGTTTTTCCTTCGCGACGCGCCACAGCTGTGCCAGCCCATGCGGTTCGAGGATCAGGAACATGATGATCAGGGCGCCCACGATCACGAGATTGAGGTGCGCCACGATATCTGTGGGCCAGCCCAGCAGATCGACGCCAACCAGTTTCAGAACCACCGGCAGCAACACCAGGAACGCGGCCCCGGCGAAGGATCCGAAGATCGAACCCAATCCACCGATGATGACCATGAACAGCACCAGGAATGACTTCTGGATTCCAAAGACTTCGCCAACCTCAACCGCGCCCAGATAGACGGCAAAGAACAGCGCTCCGGCCACGCCCACAAAGAACGAGCTGACGGCAAAGGCAGTTAGCTTCGCTTTGAGCGGGTTCACCCCGATGATCTCTGCCGCGATGTCCATGTCGCGGATCGCCATCCATGTCCGGCCCGTGGTGCCGCGCGTCAGGTTGCGGGCGACAATGGCGCAGACCGTCAGAAAGATTAGGCAGAACAGATAGGTCGCCCATGCGGGCGCGCTCGGCCCGGTGATGATGATGCCAAATACATCACGCTCTGGCGCATTGATCTGACCCGAGGCCGAGTAGTTGTAGAACCACGGCACCCGGTTGAACAGCCACACCAGAAAGAACTGTGCCGCCAGTGTGGCCACGGCAAGATAGAACCCTTTGATCCGCAGCGAAGGTAGGCCAAACAGCACGCCAACAATCGCGGTTACGCCACCAGCCAGCAGAACATGGATGAACATGCTGACATCGGGGAACGCCGTCATCAGCTTGTAGCAGGCATAGGCCCCTACAGCCATGAAACCCCCGGTCCCCAGGCTGACCTGTCCGCAATAGCCGACCAGAATGTTCAACCCAATCGCAGCAATCGCATAGATGAGGAAAGGCAGCAGCAGGGCGTTCGCCCAATAGTCGTTGATGATGAACGGAATGATGCCAAACGCCACCGCCAGCACGACATAGTAGCGATACCGGTCAAACTTGATCGGGAAGGTTTGGCTGTCGGCAATGTACGAGGTTTTGAAATCCCCGGCCTCACGATAGAACATGCGTCACTTTCCCCATTGTTCCTGTGCCCGACCCCGGGCAGCAGCATCCAGTTGATTGGACCCTTTGGCATATCCGCTCGCCTCGGACGCGCGGACCAGTTTCATGTAGGCCATGATGCCGGTGACCAGCCCGGCAAAAGCCAGGATCGCCGCCACGACCAGTTGGCTGTCGCTCAGGTCATCCGAGGTAACGGCGATGTACCCAAACGCCCAGAACCCGGCCCATGCGATGACGTTGATGATGGCGATCAGCTTGGTCATGCCGGAGCAACTCTGTTTCTGATGTTCAGCCAGTGAACCACCCCGGCCAAGGCTGCATAAAAGAACAGCGAATCCACTGCCCGCAAATACCCGGCATAAAGAAGCATCCTCATCTGCCATTCCGTATCTCCGGCCATCGCCATGCTTGAACCGGCTAAATTGATCTCAAAACACTCGGCCAGCGACCGGGCAAATCCATAGGCCAACAAGGCAATCGGCAAAGCTTTGACCAGGGAACTCAGGTTATCCATCTATACTCTCTCGATAATTTTTTCACCGAAGAGACCTTGGGGCCGAAACACCAGGAAGATCAATGCCAGCACATAAGCAAACCAGTTCTCGGTCGCGCCGCCCAATGCGGGGCCCAGAGCGAACTCGAACAGCTTCTCGCCGACCCCGATGATTAGCCCGCCGACGATGGCACCGGGGATCGAGGTGAACCCACCCAGCATCAGCACCGGCAGCGCCTTGAGCGCGATCAGCGACAGCGAGAACTGTACGCCCGACTTGGTGCCCCACATGATCCCCGCGACCAGTGCGACGAACCCGGCGACTGACCAGACCATGATCCAAATGAAGTTGAGCGAAATCCCGACCGACAGTGCCGCCTGATGGTCATCCGCCACGGCGCGCATCGCCCGGCCCTGTTTTGTGTACTGGCTGAACGCGACCAGAGCTGCCACCAGAAGCGTCGCAATGATCGTCGCGACGATATCCAGATTGTCGATGAAGAAGCCGTAATCGAAAATCTGGAAGGTGGTCTCATCAATCCACAGATTGATCCCCTGCGGCAGGCCCACATCCAGCGTCTTGATCTCGGAGCCCCACATCAGGTCGGCCACGCCCTCAAGGAAGTAAGCCAGACCGATGGTGGCCATGAACAGAATGATCGGCTCCTGCCCGACCAGATGGCGCATGACAAACCGCTGCACCGCCCAAGCCAGCAGCACCATCACAGCCATCGTCAGGATGATCGCGAACAGCGCGGGCACGTTCCAGCCGAAATAGTGGATATGCGTCCCAAAGATCGCGTTGATCAAGTGGGCAAAGGGCACCTGCCCCTTCATGATTCCGACCAGCGTCATCGCCGCAAACAGCGCCATAACCCCTTGCGCATAATTGAAAATCCCCGAAGCCTTGTAGATCAGTACAAAGCCCAGCGCGACCAATGCGTAAAGCACCCCGGCCATCAGACCGTTGAGGATGACCTCCATCGCAAATACGAGTTGTTCAGGCATGGGTGCCTCCCCAATTTACTATCCCGATGTCAGTCATGGCTGACCCCAAGATAGGCGTCGATGACCTCTTGGTTGTTGCGCACCTCGTCGGGTGTGCCGTCGCCGATTTTCTTGCCGTAATCCATCACGACGACCCGGTCGCTCAGATCCATCACCACGCCCATATCGTGCTCGATCAGAGCAATCGTGGTGCCAAATTCGTCATTCACGTCGAGGATGAAGCGGCTCATGTCCTCTTTCTCTTCGACGTTCATGCCCGCCATGGGTTCATCCAGCAGCAGCAGCTTCGGCTCCGCCGCCAGAGCACGCGCAAGCTCCACCCGCTTTTTCAACCCGTAGGGCAGGCGGGATACTGGCGTTTTACGGATGTGCTGAATCTCGAGGAAGTCGATAATTCGCTCAACCGCCTCACGATTCTCGGTCTCCTCGGCTTCGGCTTTCCCCTTCCACCACGCCTGCTGAAGGATATTGGTCTTCATAAAGCTCAGGCGCCCGGTCATGACGTTGTCCAGAACGCTCATGCCTTCGAACAGGGCGATGTTCTGGAAGGTCCGCGCAATGCCCTGCTGTGCCACTTCAAAGGGCCGCATCTGTGGGCGCTTGGCTCCGTGAAACCAAACCTCACCCTCCTGCGGGACATAAAACCCCGAGATCACATTCAGCATCGAGGATTTGCCCGCCCCGTTTGGCCCGATAATGGCGCGGATCTCACCCTCGCGAATGTCGAACGAGATATCCTTGATCGCCACCACACCGCCGAAACGCAGGGTGATGTTCTTCATCTCCATCACCACACCGCCGATCTTGCGGCCGTCTTCGGTGACATATCCTTCGGAATGATCCAGCATCAGCCTCTCCCAGACTTACGCAAAAACGGGACGGCGGGCGGGGCGATTACCGCAGGTCGAGCGGCGCTCGAACGGCCCATCATTCCGCCGCGACCTTGTGCTGCGCGACCGACACAACCGGCGCATCAACAATCTCAAGCGTCGCCGAAATCGACCCCTTGCGACCATCTTCATAGGTCACCTCGGTCGTGGTCGAAACGCTCGAGGACCCGTCATAAAGAGCGGCAATAATGTCGTGGAACTTGTCCTCAACAAAGCCACGACGCACCTTGCGGGTCCGGGTCATCTCGCCATCATCGGCATCTAGCTCCTTGTGCAGAACCACAAAGCGATGCACCTGACAGCCCGACAACATCTCATCCGCTGCGACCGACTTGTTCACCTCTTCCACGTGGGATTTGATCGTCTCTAACACACGCGGATGGCCTGCCAACTCCTGATAGGACGCATATGCCACGTTGTTGCGCTCAGCCCAGTTTCCGACCGCCGTCAGGTCGATATTGATGAAGGCCACGCAGCGATCCTTGCCATTACCAAACAACACGACCTCAAGAATATCAGGGTAGAACTTCAACTTGTTCTCAACATATTTCGGCGCGAACATCGACCCATCGGCCATTTTGCCCACATCCTTAGCGCGATCGATGATCCGCAAATGGCCCGAGTTTTCTTCGATGAACCCGGCATCCCCGGTCGCGACCCAGCCTTCGGCATCTTTGGTCGAGGCCGTCGAGTCCGGGTTGTTATAATATTCGACAAACACACCTGGCGAGCGGTAGTGGATCTCGCCACTGTCGTCGATTTTCAACTCGACCGCGGGGGCCGGAACGCCGACCGTATCCGCGCGCACCTCACCATCCGGCTGCACGGTGATGAACACGGTCGCTTCGGTCTGACCGTAAAGCTGTTTCAGATTGATGCCCAGCGAGCGGTAGAAATCGAAAATCTCCGGCCCGATCGCCTCACCGGCGGTGTACCCCACCCGGAACCTGCCATAGCCCAGAGTGTCCTTGAGCGGCCCATAAACCAGCAGGTTGCCCAGCGCGTATTTCAGCTTGTCACCAAAACCCACCGGCTTGCCGTCCAGCAGCAAGCCACCAACTTTCTTGGCATGGGCCATGAAGTGATGGAACATGCGCTGTTTCAGCTTGCCCGCATCCTCCATCCGGATCATCACATTGGTCAGCTGGGTCTCGAATACGCGCGGCGGGGCAAAGAAATAGGTCGGCCCGATCTCGCGCAGGTCCGTCATCATCGTATCAGCGCTTTCAGGGCAGTTCACGCAGAAGCCACACCAATAGGCCTGACCGATCGAGAAGATGAAATCGCCCACCCAGGCCATGGGCAGATAAGAGAGAATATCCTCATCTCGAGTCAGATGATCGAATTCAGCCGAGTTCTTTGCGCTTTCAATGACATTCCGGTTCGACAGCACCACGCCTTTGGGCTTACCCGTCGTACCCGAGGTATAAAGCATCACGCAGGTATCGTCATAGGTGATCGCTGCGATGCGCTTGTCCAACTCGGTATCGAACCGCGCGTGCCCAGCACTGCCCTCGGCCATGATGTCTTCAAGCGCGTTCATCTGGCTATGGTCGTACTTCCGCATCCCGCGCTTGTCGGTATAGAGGATGTGTTTGACCTGATGCAGGTTTTCCTGAATCTCGACAACCTTGTCGACCTGCTCCTGATCACCACAGACGACGAATTTCGCGCCGCAATGTTCCAGCACATAGGCCATCTCTTCCGCGACCGAGTCCTGATACAGAGGCACCGGAACCGCGCCTACCATCTGCGCGGCCACCATCGACCAGTAATGCGCCGGACGGTTGCGGCCTATAACGGCGATGTGGTCGCCTTTCTCAACGCCCAACTCCAGAAAACCCAGCGCGATGGCGCGGATTTCCTTGGCCGCTTCTGCCCAGGTCCAGCATTGCCAAATCCCGAATTCCTTTTCCCGATAGGCCGGGGCATCCCCGAACTGGGTCGCATTGCGGTGTAACAGCGCCGGAAGGGACTGCATCCCTTCAGCGCCCGACTGCGTCTGAGCCAATCTTTCTCTCCTCCCCATCCGGCCCCTCCCCGGGCCAGAACCGGCAGGCCGGGACCACGCCCCGAATGCCGACGCCCCGATAAGGGACGCACGAAAGATCGACGTCAAGTTTTGCCTGATGTTTTCTCAATTCTTACGAATTGTAACAGGGGGCGCCGCAAACCGCCCCTGCCCCAAGGCCCTTCTTTTCAAGACGTGTCGGCGATGCTATGGGGGCTGCCACACACTCTGGCGATGGCGTCGCCGGATACCACTCGTGTTCACCCCACATCCTGTACGCCGGGACTTTCAATCACGGGATTGAGGGCCCCGCCCCGATCTCCGCCACAGCAGGAGGCAATCATGGCCTGGTCGCCAGACAAAACCGAAGTCAAAAGCTGGAACGAATGGGACACCCTGCGCCACGTCATCGTAGGCCGTGCAGATGATTGCCACATTCCGCCTGAAGAACCCGCGCTGGACGCCAAAGTGCCTGAAGACAGTGATATGCGTGGCCAATGGGGTCGGCGTCCGCAGGAAACGATCGACCGCGCCAACGAATTGCTCGACAATTTCGCCGATCAGCTGCGCAAACGTGGTATCCGCGTGGATCGCCCGACGTCCATCGACCATTCGCAACCCGCCACCACACCGGATTTTCACACCGACAGCCAGTTTGGCTGCATGCCCCCGCGCGATGTGCTGCTGACCGTCGGGCATGAAATCCTCGAAGCGACCATGTCCTATCGCTGCCGCTGGTTCGAATACCTGAACTATCGCCCGCTGATGCAGCAATATTGGGACGAAGACCCCAACTTCCGCCACGAGGCCGCGCCCAAGCCGCGCCTGACCGATGCGGATTACCATCCAGATTATCTGAGCGACAAAATCGGCGTGGAAAAACGCCTGCAATGGGCGGCAGAGAAGTTCTTTGTCACCACCGAGGAAGAGCCTCTGTTTGACGCCGCCGATGTGCTGCGCTTTGGCCGTGATCTAGTGGTCCAGCATGGATTTACGACGAACCTGAAAGGGATCGAATGGCTGCGGCGTCACTTCCCCGATCACCGGGTCCACACGGTGAACTTCCCCGGTGATCCCTACCCGATCCATATCGACGCCACCTTCACACCGCTGCGCCCCGGCCTGATCCTGAACAACCCACAGCGCCGCCTGCCCGAAGACCAGCGCGGCATGTTTGAGAAAAACGGGTGGGAGATCGTGGACGCCGCCCAACCGGCACATAACACCCCGCCGCCGCTGTGCTATTCCTCGACCTGGCTGTCGATGAACGTACTGGTGCTGGACCCGAAAACCGTCTGTGTCGAGAAATCCGAGGTCTATCAGGCCGAACAGATGGACAAGCTGGGCATGGAAGTGGTCGAGGTCGACCTGCGCGACGCCTACGCCTTTGGCGGCGGGCTGCATTGCTGCACGGCGGATGTTTATCGCGATGGGGAATGCGAGGATTACTTCCCGAATATGTAGGCTTTGCGAGCTGATAGCATGGTGCCCGGGTTATGATCGGGCATCTGAATTCGGTGTCGGAGGACCTTGCTGCTTCGTTGTTTGAGAGTGTCTGCGCTAAGCCCTTTGCAAGCTTAAATAGGTGGGCAATAGTGTCTGTACTTTGCTGTATACAGGGACCGTGATGAGCACTAAGTCAGATTCGAATGCGCCTCAGTCAGCCGAACAATCCGAGTTAAAAAAACGCCTCAACACATTGTTGAGAGGCCAAACTATTCAAGAAGTAGCAATTCTAAATGGGCAAGAACTTGTACTAGTCCTTGGGAATGGTGATCGACTTTTTGTCGACTCAAACAGTGACCTTGATGTTTCAGTTACCTAAACTAAACGGCAGCTAAGTCCGCGACACCGGGCAAACAAACACAACCTTGGCACAAGCCTGCAACTACAACCAATCCCGCAAGATCGGGATCAACGGCACATCTGCCGCAGGCATGGGATAGTTGCGCAGATCATTCCCACGCACCCATTTCAACGCCTGCCCTTCCTTGGATTGCGGAATCCCCTCCCATTTGCGGCAGGCAAACAGAGGCATCAGCAAGTGGAAATCGTCATAGCTATGGCTGGCGAATGTCAGCGGCGCGAGGCAGGAGGTCCAGGTGTTGATGCCCAGCTCTTCTTCCAACTCGCGGATCAGCGCGGCCTCGGGGGTTTCGCCGGGTTCGATCTTGCCGCCGGGAAATTCCCAGAGGCCTGCCATGGATTTGCCCTCGGGACGTTGGGCCAGCAACACGCGGCCCTCAATGTCGATCAGGGCGACAGCGGAAACAAGAACTGTCTTCACGAGCGATAATCCGCGTTGATCTCGATATAGCCATGGGTCAGATCGCAGGTCCAAACGGTGGATTGCCCCTCGCCCAGCCCCAGATCGACAGAGATCAAAAGGTCCTGACCTTTCATGTATTCGGCAGCGTCTTCCTCACGATAATCGGGACTAACCCAGCCTTTTTCGGCCACAAGAATGTCGCCGAACGAGATGCTCAGGCGGTCGCGGTCGGCTGCGGCTCCGGATTTACCGATGGCCATGACCACGCGGCCCCAGTTCGGGTCCTCACCTGCGATGGCGGTTTTGACCAGAGGGGAGTTGGCGATGGCCAGCCCGTGGGTCTTGGCGTCGGCATCGGTGGCGGCACCGGTCACGCGGATCTCCACGAATTTCGTGGCCCCTTCGCCATCGCGCACAACCTGCTGGGCAAGGTCCAGCATCACTGCTTCAAGCGCTTCGGCAAATGCTGCGTTTCCAGTGACATCAACGCCAGAGGCCCCGGTGGCGCATAAAAGCAGGCTATCCGAGGTGGATGTATCACTATCCACAGTAATGCAGTTGAACGTCCGGTCCGTTTGCGCGCCCAACATCGTTTGCAGCGCCGATTGGTCCACCTGCGCATCGGTGAAGATGTAAACCAGCATCGTCGCCATATCCGGCGCGATCATGCCCGATCCCTTAGCAATCCCTGCAATAGAGACTGTTTTGCCATCAATCTCGACCTGCGCACGCGCCCCTTTCGGGAAGGTATCGGTGGTCATGATCGCGCGCGCTGCATCTTCGATTGCATGGCGGCTGAGGCCTGATTTCAACACCTCAAGCTGCACAACGATCTTGTCATGCGGCAGCGGCTCACCAATCACGCCGGTGGAGGAGGTAAAGACTCGCTCAACCGGTACTCCGGTCGCTTTGGACACGGCCTGCGTGACCTCGACCACCGAGGTTTGGCCATAGTGACCAGTGAAGGCATTGGCGTTCCCCGAATTCACCAAGATCGCTGCCGGGCCGTCGCTGGACCCGCCGATCTTGTCCTGACAATCCAGCACCGGCGCCGCGCGTGTAGCAGATCGGGTGAACACCCCGGCGACCGAGGTACCGGGGTCCAGAACGGCCAGCATGACGTCTGTCCGACCCTGATACCGCACCCCGGCTTCAACGGTGGCAAACCGCACACCGTCGATTGCGGGCAGGTCAGGGAAGCCAGCGGGGGCCAGCGGCGAAACCTTGGTGATCGTGGCCACGCAGATTACTCCTGAATCAGGTCCAGCTGGCGGATGATCTCGGGGCCCGCCCCTTCCAACGGCGAGCGTTCGATTTGCGCCTGCTGGGTCAGTTCATCGATACGCGCCTGAATAGCGTCCTGCTGAAGGGTCTGAGCAAGCTCATCCCGAACGGCCTCCAACGCAGGGGCCTCGGATTTGCGTTTGTCATTCAGGATCACAAGATGCCAGCCGAACTGGGTTTGAACCGGGTCCGAGATCTGACCCTTTTCCAGACCAATGACAGCGTTTTCGAATTCTGGCACCATCTGACCCTTGCCGAACCAGCCCAGCGATCCGCCATTGGGACCGGACGGCCCGGTGGAATGTTCGCGCGCCATCTCGGCAAAATCTGCACCATCATCCAGCTGAGTCTTGATCACCTTGGCCTCGTCTTCGCTTTCAACCAGAATGTGGCTGGCATCGAACTCGTCTTCACCTTCGAACTCGGCATATTGCGCGTCATAGGCGGCCTGAATGGCCTCATCCGTTACAACCGAGTCGGTCAGGGCACCCACCGTCTGCACAGCCAGCAAAGACCGCTTTTCGTTGTCCAAAGTCAGCGCATTCTGCGAGGTCAGCTCTTGTTGCTGTTGACCCAGTAACTGTTGCTGAATCAGCTGTTCCAGCACGAAGTCAAACAGAACGTCGTCTTCGATCTGCGTGTATTGCGGCGGCAGCGCTGCGACGGTGGCGATGATGTGACCCAATGTGATCTCATCGCCATTAACCCGCGCCAATACAGTGCTGGCGTCAGACTTGGTTTCGGCGGCCAGCGGCAGCGCCATCACGGCGGTCAAAGCCAGCGATGGCAGAAAAGTGAGGCCTTTGGGCATGGAATCATCCTATTTCTTTGCCGCGACAGGGCGCAGCGTTGACACTTCAGAACCTGCCGCTTACATCGCTTTGAAGCCTTGGACAGGGCCGCCTTTCACCCCCCGTATCTATGGGTTGCGCGCAAGGTGGGCAAGCCTGTCGCAACCAAGACAAGAACAGATCCGCTGGAGTGAACATGCTGGGATTCGGAACGCTCGCCAAAAAGGTCTTCGGAACGCCGAACGACCGCAAGATCAAGGCGACCCGCCCGCTGGTCGAAAAGATCAATGCGCTGGAGCCCGAGTTCGAACAACTCTCTGACGATGGTCTGAAGGAAAAGACTGAGGAACTAAGAAAACGCGCGCTGGAGGGCGAAAGCCTGGATGCGTTGCTGCCCGAAGCTTTTGCCAATGTCCGTGAAGGGGCGCGGCGCGCGCTGGGTCTGCGTGCCTTTGACGTGCAGTTGATGGGCGGCGCCTTCCTCCATCAGGGCAATATCTCGGAAATGAAAACGGGTGAGGGCAAGACGCTTGTAGCCACCTTCCCCGCCTATCTGAACGCGTTGACGGGCAAGGGCGTGCATGTTGTTACGGTCAACGAATACCTTGCAAAACGTGATGCCGAGTGGATGGGCAAGGTGTTTGAATTCGTTGGCATGACCACCGGTGTCATCTGGTCGGGCCAGCCAGATGCGGACAAGAAGGCCGCTTATGCCTGTGACGTGACCTACGCCACCAATAACGAACTGGGTTTCGATTATCTGCGCGACAACATGAAGGCCGATCTGGGTGAGATATACCAAAAGCACCACAATTTCGCGATTGTGGATGAGGTCGATTCGATCCTGATTGATGAGGCGCGGACACCACTGATCATCTCGGGGCCGTCGCAAGACCGCTCGGACCTCTATACCGCGATTGACGCCCTGATCCCGTCGCTGAGCGATGAGCATTTCACGCTGGACGAAAAGTCCCGCAACGTGACCTTTACCGATGAAGGTAACGAATTTCTGGAACAGCAACTGATCGAGGCAGGCCTGATCCCCGAAGGACATTCCCTGTACGATCCCGAAAGCACCACCGTGGTGCACCATGTGAATCAGGGCCTGCGGGCACATAAACTGTTCCAGCGCGACAAGGATTACATCGTCCGCGATGGCAATGTGGTTCTGATCGACGAATTCACCGGCCGGATGATGCCAGGCCGCCGCCTGTCAGAAGGCTTGCACCAAGCCATCGAAGCCAAGGAAGGCGCACCGATCCAGCCCGAGAATGTGACCTTGGCCAGTGTCACTTTCCAGAATTACTTCCGCCTCTATGGCAAATTGGGCGGCATGACCGGTACAGCGTTGACCGAAGCCGAAGAGTTCGCCGAAATCTATGGCCTTGGCGTAGTCGAAGTGCCTACAAACAAGCCAATTGCGCGACTGGACGAAGACGATCAGGTCTATCGCACAGCAATGGAAAAATACGGCGCGATCATCAAAGAAGCGAAAGAGGCCAGTGAAAAAGGCCAGCCTGTTCTGATTGGCACCACCTCGATTGAGAAATCCGAAGTGCTCAGCCAGATGCTGGGCAAGGAAAAGATCGAGCACAACGTTCTGAACGCTCGCCAGCATGAACAAGAAGCTCAGATCGTGGCCGATGCGGGCCGCTATGGGGCGGTGACCATCGCCACCAACATGGCCGGTCGCGGCACCGACATTCAGCTGGGCGGCAATGTGGAAATGAAGGTTCTGCAGGCACTTGCCGAGAACCCTGAAGCCGACCCGGCCGAATTGCGTACGGCAGAAGAGGCCAAGCACGCAGAAGAAAAGCAAAAGGTTCTGGATGCGGGCGGTCTTTATGTCATGGCGTCCGAGCGTCACGAAAGCCGTCGGATTGACAACCAGCTGCGTGGTCGTTCAGGCCGTCAGGGTGACCCGGGCCGCACCGTGTTTTACCTGAGCCTCGAAGACGATCTGATGCGCATCTTCGGCTCGGAACGGCTGGACAAAGTGCTGACCACGTTGGGCATGAAAGAAGGCGAAGCCATCATTCACCCCTGGGTCAACAAATCTCTGGAGCGCGCGCAATCCAAAGTCGAAGGCCGTAACTTTGACATGCGCAAAAACGTTCTGAAATTCGACGACGTGATGAACGATCAGCGGAAAGTGGTCTTTAGCCAACGGCGCGAGATCATGTCGGCAGACGACCTGTCTGAGATCGTCTCGGATATGCGCGAGCAGGTGATCGACGATCTGATCGACGAATACATGCCGCCGAAATCCTATGCGGATCAGTGGGATACTGAGGGTCTGCATGAGGCAATCAAGGACAAGCTGACCATCGACGCACCGGTTCAGGACTGGGCCGCCGAAGAAGGCGTGGATGATGAACAGGTGCGCGAACGCCTGATTAAATCCGCCGATGAAATGATGGCGCAGAAGGCCGTTGCCTTTGGCCCCGAAAACATGCGCAACATCGAAAAGCAGGTGCTGCTACAAACCATCGACAGCAAGTGGCGCGAGCATCTGCTGACGCTGGAACATCTGCGCTCGGTCGTTGGGTTCCGGGGATACGCTCAGCGCGATCCGCTGAACGAATACAAAACCGAAAGTTTCCAACTGTTCGAAGGCATGCTGGATTCCCTGCGCGAAACCGTGACACAGCAGCTTTCACGCGTTCGTCCGCTGACCGACGAAGAGCAAAAAGAGATGCTAGCGCAGATGGCGGCACAGCAGGCTCAGACGCAAGCTGCGGTGGATCAGGCAACCGATCGGGCCGAGGCCAAAGCCGAAGCTGCCGCGTCAGGTGATGCGCTGCCGGGCTTTGACGAAACCGATCCGTCGACCTGGGGGAACCCGTCGCGAAACGACCCTTGCCCCTGCGGATCGGGCAAGAAGTTCAAACATTGCCACGGCAGGTTAACCTAACGTCATCGACGCCCTGATCACAATGAGTCCGTTTCGAGGACACAAATAAGCCTCGATTCAGGATCAGTGTGCGACTCGCTCCTTCAACTGGGGAGGGTGTCTTGTTTGTTGTAAGAAACTACGTGACCATGTGCGGCACAATCGCCTGTGCCCTAGGCATTGGTTACTTGATGCAATATGGAACAGCTGCGCAGCCAAGCGATGCGCAGAGCCAAATTGCTGCGGCTACGCAAACAAATCAAACGTCGGTTCTGGCAGGGCTGGATAGCATCGTGCTGACCTCAGCCTCGGCAACCGCATCTGACACTGATGACGCCGTGGTTGCGCCAAAAACCACCCGTGTCGAACCCCGACAGAAGCCGACACAGAAATCCTGTAACCTAAGCGCCCGCGCTGTTGCCGTACCCGGCGCGCAGGCCCGCCTGACAATCAAATCTCCGTGCCGCGGCAATGAGCGGATCAGTATTCACCACAGCGGCATGACCCTTACGCAGGTCACCGATAAAAACGGCACGCTGAGGGTAACCATCCCAGCGCTGTCAGAATATGCGATCTTTCTGATCTCGTTCCCGGATCAAACCGGGACTGTCGCCACGACCCATGTCCCTGATCTGCAGGAATATGATCGAGTGGCGCTGCAGTGGAAGGGCGACAAAGCGTTGCAAATTCACGCACTGGAATTCGGCGCCAGCTATGGTGGCGATGGTCACGTCTGGTCGAACAGCGCCACAGCAGGCGCTGGCAGTGTTGTCAGCTTGGGCCATTCAGGACTGACAGACGCCCAAAATATCGAAGTATATTCGTTCCCGGCGGGCCAGTCCCAGCAATCTGGAACCATCGACCTGACAGTCGAAGCAGAAGTGACCGAAAACAATTGCGGTCACACATTGAACGTTCAGTCCATTGAGCTGCGGGCCAACACAGGCCTGCGGTCACGTGATCTGAGCGTGGCTGTACCGGATTGCTCGCAATTGGGCGAGTTTCTGGTGTTGAATAATCTGCTCCAAGACCTGACAATCGCGGCAAAGTAACCCGCAGACAGGCTCGACTCTCTGATGACATTTTTCCGTGTGGCCGTGGCCGCGCTGATCTCAGCAACACTTGGAACAAGTGTTGTGGCGCAGGACATCACCCTCACTTCGCATGATGGCAAGGTCGAGATCACGGGTGACCTGCTGGGTTTTGATGGCGAATTCTACCGCGTCGACACACAATTCGGAGAGCTGACAGTCGACGGCTCGGGCGTTACCTGTGATGGCCCGGCCTGTCCCAACCTGACGGATTTCGTGGCCGAGGTCTGGTTTTCGGGCTCGTCGGTCATGGCCGAAACCGTTTTGCCCGCCCTGATCATCGGTTTCGCGCGGCAAGAGGGGCTGACCGCAACGCCGAAACGGGTGGACGAACGCACCTTTGCCTATGAGCTGTTTCAGACCGGGCGAACGGCCCCGCTGGCGCGGTTGTACTTTCGCGTTGGAAACACAGATCAGGGATTTGCCGACCTAATTGCAAACGATGCTGACATCGTCATGGCCCTGCGAGAAATCCGTGAGGTTGAACAGACCGCGGCGGCAGAGGCCGGGCTGGGCGATCTGACTCGCCCTCGCCGGTCACGGGTGATTGCGTTGGACGCCATGGTGCCGGTTGTTGCCCAGGACAACATTACAAGTCAGATTTCACCTGCCGATCTGGCACGTGTTCTGTCCGGTGAGGTCACAAACTGGGCGGATCTGGGTGGACCTGATGCACCTATCGCGCTGCATATGCCGGATGCGGGGTCGGGTTTGGCCCAAGCAGTAGAAGATCAACTGTTGGCCCCGGCAGGAGTGGCCCTGTCCTCCGATGCGATACGCCACGGGCGCAATGGCGATTTGGTACAGGCCGTCGCGCGAGACGCGTTTGCCATCGGGATTGCTAGTCATGACTCGGCCGATAATACACGCGCCCTGCCCTTGACCGGCGGGTGCGGGCATGCGCTCGCCGCATCACGTGACGCCATCAAGACCGAAGACTATCCGCTGACGCTACCGATGTTCCTCTACCTGCCGGAACGACGCCTGCCACGAATTGCGCGTCAATTGCTTGCCTATAGCTTAGGCGCTGATGCCCAATTGGCCATCCGTCAGGCAGGGTTTGTTGATCAGACACCGGAAAGAACGCGGATTGGTCTACAGGGCGACCGCCTGTCCAACGCCATTGTATCCGGCGGGGCCGAGGTTGGGTTGGAAGAGGTTCAACGCATGGTCGAAACCTTGCGTCCGATGGCGCGTTTGTCGCTGTCAGTTCGATTCGAGCCCGGATCATCGCGGCCCGACGCACAATCGCGGTCGAATATCCAATACCTTGCTCAAGCGCTTGAGACCGGAACACTGAACGCCCGAAAACTACTGTTTGTCGGATTCAGTGACGGGGATGGGCCGGCCAGCACCAATGCCCGCATCGCCCTGCGCCGTGCGCAAACCGTCCGGAACTCGGTACTCGGGGCTGTTGAGACCGAGATACCCGACAGTATCGAGATCGCGGTCGACGGGTTCGGTGAGGCGATGCCGATGGCCTGCGACGACACCGAATGGGGCCGCAAAGTCAACCGTCGCGTTGAAATCTGGGTCGAATGACCCGCTAGAGGTATCCTTCGGACCGAAAACTCAGCTCGGTCGATTTGCCGATGATGAGATGGTCATGCAGGGTCAGGCCCAACGCGGTGCAGGCATCTTGAATGCGGTTGGTCATATCGGTATCGGATTTCGACGGTGTCGGATCGCCTGAAGGGTGGTTATGCACCAGGATCAGGGCCGAGGCGTTCAGTTCAAGTGCGCGCTTCGCCACCTCTCGCGGATAGACCGGCACGTGATCGACGGTGCCCTTGGCCTGTTCCTCATCTGCGATCAGCACGTTCTTACGATCCAGATAGAACACGCGAAACTGTTCAGTTTCACGATGGGCCATAGTGGTATGGCAATAGTCCAGCAGCGCATCCCAGCCCGAGATGACATGCCGCTGCATCACACGCGCACGGGCCATGCGGTGGGCACAGGCCTCAAGGATTTTCAGATCGGTGATCACTGTATCCCCAACACCCTTAATCTGCCGCAGCCGTTCCTCGGGCGCGGTCAACACACGGTTGAAATCGCCAAACGTATCCATCAGCGCGCGGGCCAGCGGTTTCACGTCCTGCCGCGGGATGGATCGAAACAGGACCAGTTCCAACAGCTCATAATCCGGCATCGCGGCTGAACCGCCCGCCATGAACCGTTCGCGCAACCGCTTGCGATGGTCTTTGATGTAGGAGGGTAACCGACCCGTCGGCAGCGGCTGCGCTGGCGCTTCGTCCTTATCGAACAGCATGGGGGCTTCGGCAAAGGCATCCTGTGTCATAATCTGACACTGGCGCAGAATCGGTTTCTGAATGGTTAACGCATCTCACCCGCCATACGCGCCGTGGCGCGGCGGACAACCATGTGCAGAACAATCGAAAACACGCCCAGCGTCAGCATTGCGGCAAACATCAGGTCTGTCTTCGCGCGGCCATTGGCCAGCAGCATCAGATAACCCAGCCCTTGAGACGAGCCGACCCATTCACCGATCACCGCCCCAATCGGCGCATAGACTGCCGCCAATCGCATCCCCGACGCCAAGGATGGCAAGGCCGCAGGGATACGGATGTGCCAAAGGACCGCGCGTTTGCTGGCCTGCATTGTACGCGCAAGATCGAGATATCCGGGCGGGGTCCTCATCAGACCGTCAAAGAAGGATGAGGTGATTGGGAAGTAAATGATCAGCACCGCCATCGCGACCTTGGACCAGAGACCATAGCCCAGCCAGAGCGTCAGAAGCGGTGCCAGCGCAAAGACCGGGAGCGCCTGAGTGAACACCAACAGCGGCTGCACCAACACACGCGCGGCACGCGAATTGGCCAGCTGCAGTGCAGTGACGACACCCAAAAGCGTGCCGCACGCCAGACCAATCAGCACCTCGATAGCGGTGATCCAGGTGTGTTCCGCAATCAGCCAGCGGTTTTGCCACCAGGTCTCGGCCACCACGGCAGGTCCGGGCAGTATGAATTTCGGCAAGCCGGTGATCGAGACAATGGCCTGCCAGATGGCCACGGCAAACACCGTCGCGGCGAGGGCAGAGAGGTATTTCATGATGCCTCTCTCAGCAGCTTGAGCAATGCACCCTGAGTCTCCAGCGTCTCAAGGTCGTCCACATGGCGCGGCGCCGGCGCCTTGGGTGGAACGCAGGGCGTCAGACCATCCTGCGTCATGACCGTTATGGTTTGACCCAAGCGCGCGGCCTCAGCCGGATCATGGGTAACCAGCAGAACGGTCCGCCCTTGCAACACCTCAGCCGCCAGATCCTGCATATCCGCACGGGTTCGGGCATCGAGGGCTGAAAACGGCTCATCCAGCAGGACAATGGGGCGATCTTCCATCAACGTGCGGGCCAAAGCCACGCGCTGGCGTTGGCCGCCCGATAGTTCGGTCGGTTTCTTGGTCATGTGATCCTGCAAGCGCATCCGTTCAATCAGACGGTCGCGGCGGTCCAGATCAGGTTTTTCACCCCGTAGTCGAGCACCCAGCGAGACATTCTGCGCCACGCTTGCCCAAGGCAGCAGCAGATCGTCCTGCGCCATATAGGCGACGCGATCCGGCACCGGCTGCCCATCGCTTGCGGTGATCTGGCCAGTGAAGACTGCCCCGGTTTCCAGCCCAGCGATCAGCCGCAGAACGGTGGTTTTGCCCACGCCCGATCCGCCCAACAGGCACGTCCACGCCCCGGCCCCAAGGGTCAGGGTCAACGGCGCGAACAAAGGCACACCGTCGATGGAGGCCGTGCCGCTGATGGTCAGATCGGGCGTTGGCGTCATGGTGTCAGGCCCATTTGCCAGAACTTGACTTCAAGCTGCGTCGCCATCTCAAAGGTCTTGCAGAGGTCAGCCCAGACCGGCAGAGTTGCATAGTCCGGGCCAAGCCGTCGAACCAAAGCGCCATCCATCAGCGCGCCGATGTCATGACAATAGCTTTGATACTGATCACCCGCATAAGTATCGATCCAGGGGCGATAGGTCTCGGATGTTGCCTCTTGCGCCAAACGCGCACCGATCTCGGCATAGCCGATGACACATGGCAGCAGAGCAGCCAGCAGGTTCAGATAGTCACCCGAATAACCGGATTCGAGCACAAAGCGCGTATAGGCGAGGTTTTCAGGCCGCTCAGGCGTGGCCATCAGCTCTTCACGGGAAATGCCTTCAGCTTCGCAAACGCCAACATGCAGCATCATCTCTTCATGCATCAGCCCATTGACCGTGGCGGCGGCCACCTGCATTTCCTCATGAGTCTGCGCTTTGACCACGGCCAGCGCCCAAGCGCGCGAGAAATGGGTGAGGAACACATAGTCCTGTCGCAGATAATGAAGAAACGCGTTTCGCGGCAGCGTTCCGTCCTTCAGGCCCTCGACAAAGGCATGGCGGGTATACTCCCGCCACGGCCCCTGCGCCGCATCACGCATCAGCGTGAAGGCGTTGCCATAGTCGCTCATTGCGCGGTCACATCAATTGTGATGTCGCCAACCGGGTTGATACTGTCGATCATGCCGCTGTCTTTCAGGAACTGCTCGAACCGTGCATACCGACCCGCGTCAAACCCGGCAGGGCGCAAAGCAAAGCGGGGCAGCGTGTCGACCCAAGCGCGCGCGTTCAGCTCATCCTGCAATTCGGGTGAGGTGGCGGCAAAGATTTCCCAGCTCTTTTCCGGGTTGTTGACGATGTACTGTGTTGCCTTCTCGGTCGCGGCCAGAAAGCGCGCGATCATGTCGGCGTCCACCGTGTCAGGATTCGCGACATAGATCAGCTCGTCATAGGGCGGCACGCCTTCTTCCTCGATGTAAAAGCAGGTGCCGGGGACACCTTCGATATCCATCTGGTTCAGCTCAAAATTGCGGTAGGCGCCAATCACCGCATCCACCTGACCGGTCATCAAAGACGGCGACAGCGAGAAGTTCACATTGATCAGCTCCACGTCATCCAGCGCAACGCCATATTTTCCCAAAACCGTGGTCAGCACTGCTTCTTCTACACCAGCGACCGAGAAACCGATCTTTTTCCCTTTCAGGTCGGCGGGCGACTTGATCGGACCGTCCTCCAGAACCAGCAGGCAGTTCAAGGGCGTCGCGACCAGCGTACCAACACGCTTCAACGGCAGGCCCTCATGGATCTGCAGGTGCAGCTGCGGCTGATAAGATACAGCTAGTTCGGCCTGACCTGCCGCCACCAGACGCGGCGGTGCGGACGGATCTGCGGGGGGAACGATCTCGACCTGCAACCCTTCGTCGGCGAAATAGCCGTTTTCCTGCGCCACGATGATGGGCCCATGATCGGGGTTGATGAACCAATCCAGCAGAACGGTCATCTTGTCTTCGGCCCAGGCTGGCGCAGCGGCCAGCAGGGCAATAGCAGCGATCAGTTTCTTCATGTCTCGCGTTTCCTTTTCACTCACGAGGTTGAGGCCGCAACGAGGACAATCTCGCCCGGCCAATCCGGTTTAATCTGTTCAGCGGCACGCCAGGCGCGCAGGCCAGTTGCACAGCACAAAGCCAGTCGTTTTGCCTTGTTAGGCTCTGATTTCAGGTGTTCCACGCTTAGCCGACGTGCTAGGGGGTGGATGGGTTGAGGGGTTTCGTCTTCACTCCGAAGCTCAACAATCACGTCGTCCGAAGAAAGCTGCGAGGCGGCAACGAAGGCGAAGGACTGCTCAGGCTCGGGCGCTGCGTCAAAGCGGAAGCTGGAGCTGCGGAAAGTCTGGGCATCCACCTGTACCATCTGGCCCAGGGGCGACGGGTTGAGGCCGAGGATCAAAGCCAACGCCATCTGCGCCTGCATCGCACCGATCATCCCAACGAGTGGCCCCAGCACACCTGCCGTGGCACAGCTCGCTCCGCTGGTCGGGGCTTCGGGGAACACGGCCCGCAGTGAGGGCGCACCGCCGCAGAACACACCCACATAGCCGGACAAGCCCAGCACTGAGGCGCTGACCAATGGTTTACCCAATGTGAGGCAGATATCCGACAGGGTATAGCTGGCGGCATAGCTGTCCGCACAGTCGAGGATCAAATCGGTCTGTGAAACAAACCCAGCCGCATTTTCGCTTGTTAGAGCCTGTTTTAGCGCGACGACGTCGATATCAGAATTCAAAGCACGACAGCGATCGGCTGCAACTTCGGCCTTTGGGCGTCCGCAATCGGCCTCGGTAAACAGCGTCTGTCGATGCAGGTTCGACAGGGCGACTTCATCCGCATCGAGGATCGTCAGATGGCCAACGCCCGCCCCGGCCAGCAAAGGCAGGACCGGAGCTGCCAAACCGCCTGCCCCGACAACCAGAACCCGAGCCTTGGACAGGCGCGCCTGCCCTTCGGCCCCGACTTCGGGCAGGATCATCTGGCGGTCGTAGCGGCTCATCTGGTGGCCTCGATCCACTGGCGCACCCGCGCCTCGGGGTCGGCGTTCAGGGTGATGTCCGTAACGACCGAGACAATATCGGCCCCCGCCTCAAGCACACCGGGCGCGCGTTCGACGCTCATACCGCCAATCCCGACCAGAGGGATATCGCCCACACGGGCTTTCCACTCGGTGACGCGCGGCAAGCCCTGCTGCTCCCACTTCATCTTTTTCAAGATCGTCGGATAGACCGGCCCCAGCGCGACATAGTCGGGGTCCATGGCTAGAACGCGCTCTAGCTCGTCATCGTCATGGGTAGAAACGCCCAGCTTTAGACCCGCTTTCCGGATCGCTTTGAGGTCGGCCTCGTCCAGATCTTCCTGCCCCAGATGGATCCAGTCGCAGCCCACATCTATCGCCGCCTGCCAGTAGTCATTCACAACCAAAACCGTGCCATTCTGATTGCATAGATCGTGAGAGGTCGCGATCTCGGCCCGGACAACATCGTCCGGCTGATCCTTCATGCGCAGCTGCACCAGCTTTACTCCCAACGGCAACATCCGCCGCAGCCAGTCAGAGTGGTCAAAGATCGGGTAGAAACGGTCCAACCTCATGACAGGAACGCCTTTCCGACGACGGGGGTTGAGGGTTCGGCCATGTCGCGGGCCTCAATCGGGTCGGCCTGATTGGCCAGTTGCCCGGCCTCAACCGCGCGCATCATGGCCTTGGCCATCAACGCCGGATCGCCGGCGCGGGCGACGGCCGTGTTCAGCAATACAGCGTCATAGCCCAACTCCATCGCGTGGGCGGCATGGCTGGGCAGGCCAATCCCGGCATCAATCACCAGCGGCACATCCGGAAACTCGGCCCGCATTGCGCGCAGGGCGTATTCATTGTTCAGCCCCCGGCCCGAGCCGATGGGCGCACCCCAGGGCATCAAAACCTCGCACCCGGCCTCAAGCAGCCGCTCGCCCACGATCAGATCGTCGGTGGTGTAGGGAAAAACATGAAACCCGTCCTCGGTTAGGATGCGCGCGGCCTCGACCAGCTGGAAGACGTCCGGTTGCAGACTGTCGGTATGGCCGATCAGCTCCAACTTGATCCACTTGGTCTCAAACACTTCGCGGGCCATATGCGCGGTGGTCACCGCTTCTTTCACCGTGTGACAGCCGGCCGTGTTGGGTAGCACCAGCACGCCCAGATCGCGGATCATCTGCCAAAAGGTCTGACCCGCCCCCGATTCCCGCCGCAGAGAGACAGTCGCCACACCCGCGCCGCTGTCGCGGAACGCCTGTTCGAGGATAGCAGGGCTGGGATATTGCGCGGTGCCCAGCATCAGCGGGTTGGGCAGAGCGACGTCATAAAAGCTTTTCATCCTCACCCTCCTTGCATCGGCGACAGGATTTCGACCCGGTCACCTTCGGATAGAGCATGGGCAATGCGCAGACTGGAGGGCACGAATTCCTCGTTCACTGCGGTTGCGACACGGCCCGAGAAACCGCATTCCTCTAGCAGCTCTGCCAAGGTGGCGGCCTTTACGTCCTTGGGGTCGCCATTAAGCACGATCTTCATCGACCATCTCCGAATGTTTGTTCTCAAGCACTAGATCGGCCACGCCCTGTGCCAAGGCTGGGGCCAACAGGTAGCCATGGCGGTAGAGGCCATTGGCATAGATCGTCCGGCCCAGACGCCGGATACGCGGCATGTTGTCGGGGAATGCGGGCCGCAGATCGACGCCGATTTCCAGCACCTCGGCCTCGCCAAAGACAGGGTTCAAGGCGTAAGCGGCGCTGAGCAGTTCTAGCATCGACCGCGCCGTGATGCGGTTGCTGTCCTCGCTTTCGATCATCGTTGCGCCGAGCATGTAGATGCCATCGCCTCGCGGCACGATGTAAAGCGGCATCCGCGGATGCAGCAGGCGCACAGGACGGTTCAGCGTCACATCGGGGCAGCGCACGACCAGCATCTCACCCTTTACGCCCCGCAGATCAGGCAAAGCATCCCGCGCTTGAAGCCCCCGGCAGTCGATCGCATTCTCCAACTGCGCGGGTGCGAGTTTGTGATGAAACACCACGCCTTGGCCTTCCAGGTAATGGTACAGGTCATGCAGCGCTTGCCTTGGATCAAGATGCGCCTCTTGTCCGAAGTACAGCCCTTTGCTGAATCCATGCAGATCAGGCTCTAATTCGGCGATTCTTTCCCTATCTGCCTCGCAAAACGCTTCGGTCCTGCGCGCGAAACGCCGCAAGTCAGGCACATCCCGAGCGTTGGCAACAACCAGTGTGCCGCACCGGCTCACGGCTGTACGATCCGCCCACCACGCGATGGCTTCTTGGCCCAGTCGCAAAACCGGTTCTTCGGCATTTTCATATTCACACCAAGGCGCCAACATGCCACCTGCCCACCAGGAACACCCATGCGGGCCAGGCGGGCCTTTGGGATCGAACACCTGTACCTTCGCCCCGCGCGCGGTCAGCTCGCTGGCGACGGCCAGCCCCGCCACACCGGCCCCTATGACGGACCAGATCGTCACACCGACCACATCCGGTGGAAGTGATGCACCGGGCCGTGGCCCGCTCCTACCCTTAGTGTATCCGCCTGTGCTATCGCGCCCTGCAGATAACTATGCGCTTCACCTACCGCCTCGATCAGGGACAATCCTTTGGCCAAACCGGCAGCAATCGAGGACGACAACGTGCAGCCGGTTCCGTGCGTGTTTGTTGTGTTCTGCCGAGGGGCCTGAAATTCAGCAATCACGCCCGTTTCATCGACCAGAAGATCATGACAAATATCACCTGCGCCATGCCCCCCCTTCATCAAGACCGCACCTGCGCCCAACGCGCACAGCGCTTTACCTTGAGTGGTCATCTCTGCGGTTGAAGCCGCGTCACCCTGCTCCAGCAGACACGCCGCCTCTGGCAGGTTCGGGGTCAGGATCGTCGCGCGCGGCAGCAAGACCTCGCGCAAGGTTTGAACCGCCTCTTGCGCCAACAAAGCGTCACCGGATTTTGCCACCATAACCGGGTCGAGTACGACAGGTCCGCCATATCTTGAAATCCCGTCCGCCACCGTCTGAATGATCTCGGGCGTGGCCAACATTCCAATCTTGATGGCACGTACATCCAAGTCATACAGAACAGCGTCGATCTGAGCGGCAATCACATCCAGCGGAATACCATGCACAGCCGTCACAGCCTGCGTGTTTTGCGCCGTAACAGCGGTGATCACGCTGGCCCCGAAGACACCCAAAGCCGACATCGCCTTGAGATCGGCCTGAATGCCCGCCCCGCCGCCGCTGTCAGATCCCGCTATGGTCAAGGCAATTGGCACCACGTCGTTGCTCCGCTTACTTGGGCAACGCGGCATGGAAAACGTCTGTTTGTGTTAGACCGTTCCCTCCGCCGGTATTGCCCGGATCAGGTTCGATGGGTTGACGCACGCGCCTCTCAGCCCTGAATTCAGGGCACCCCAACGGTTGATTGGGACAATCTCAGGACAGGTCTCGGAAATCAAGCATCAATCTACGGGTCATAAGGCCACATCCAACAAGGAAATAAGACCAATTGAGGTTGAATCCATGCGAGGCTCTGCCTCGCGCTCCGGGATATTTCTGGCCAGATGAAGCGGGGGATCCAAACTTCATCTGGCTCTATATATCTCGGGGGAGACGCCCGTAGGGCGGCGGGGGCAGAGCCCCAAATGCAAAAGGTGGCCCCAATTTGGAACGACCCGTTTTATTCTTTAGCTTTTCATTCCGTCCCAGAAGGATTTAACGGATGAGAAGAAGCTTTTTGATTCCGGGTGGTTATCCTCACCCAGATCGTCAAACTCGCGCAACAGCTCTTTCTGGCGGCTTGTCAGATTCACTGGGGTCTCAACCGCCAGTTCGATGAACATATCCCCAACGCCACTGCCGCGGAGCGCTGGCATGCCTTTGCTGCGCAGGCGCATCTGGCGGCCAGACTGGCTGCCAGCTGGTATTTGCACGCGGCCGCGACCACCATCAATCGTAGGTACTTCGATCGACCCACCCAGCGCGGCCTTGGCCATACTGACGGGCACACGACAATAGAGGTTCACGCTATCGCGCTCGAACAGCTTATGTTCGGAGACCTCGACAAAGATGTAGAGATCGCCGGGAGGGCCACCGCGCATTCCCGCCTCGCCTTCGCCAGCCAGACGAATGCGGGTTCCAGTTTCAACGCCTGCGGGGATGTTCACCGACAAGGCGCGTTCTTTTTCCACCCGGCCAGAGCCGCTGCAAACCTTGCAGGGGTTCTTGATGATCTGACCCAGCCCGGAACAGGTGGGGCAGGTGCGCTCAACGGTGAAAAACCCTTGTTGCGCGCGTACTTTGCCCATGCCGGAACAGGTGGGGCAGGTAACCGGCTCGGCGCCGCCCTCGGCCCCGGTTCCATCACAAGACGAACAGGCCACAGCAGCAGGGACATTGATGGTTTTTTGCAGGCCTGCATAGGCCTCTTCCAGCGTCACGCGTAGGTTGTAGCGCAGGTCTGATCCGCGCGCGGCCCGACGGCCACCGCCGCCGCCACGCTGGCCACCCATGAAATCGCCGAACAAATCATCGAATACATCCGAGAATGCACTAGAGAAATCACCCTGCCCAAAGCCACCGCCAGGTCGACCGCCGCCGCCCATGCCGTTTTCAAAGGCAGCATGGCCAAACCGGTCATACGCGGCCTTGCGGTCCGCGTCCTTCAGCACGTCATAGGCCTCGTTCGCTTCTTTGAACTGCGCCTCGGCATCCGGGTTGTCTTTGTTGCGATCGGGATGCAGCTCTTTGGCTTTCTTGCGAAAACCCTTTTTGATCTCGTCCGCCGATGCGCCCTTGGTCACGCCGAGCACATCGTAATAGTCGCGTTTTGACATCAGTATTCCCTTCTGCCTCAACGTAATCGGGCCGGCCCGGCAACCGGACCGGCCCGCATTGGCCCGGTTACCCGTTACTTACGCTTGTCGTCGTCCAGATCTTCGAACTCGGCGTCGACAATGTCGTCTTCACCCGGCGTGGCGTCTGCCGCCGCAGGCTCATCGTCACCCTCTTCGGCTTGCGCCTTGTAGATGGCTTCGCCCAGCTTCATGGCCGCTTCGGTCACGTTCTGGATGCCCGACTTGATTTTGTCGGCATTCTCGGTTTCCAGCTCGTCCTTCAGCGCGGCAATCGCCAGCTCGATGGCTTCGATGGTGGTCGGGTCGACCTTATCGGCATGCTCTTCCATCGACTTCTCGGTCGAGTGGATGAGGCTTTCGGCCTGGTTCTTGGCGTCGACCAGCTCGCGGCGTTCCTTGTCGGCTTCCGCGTTCTCTTCGGCGTCCTTGACCATCTTTTCGATGTCCTCGTCGGACAGACCGCCCGAAGCCTGGATCGTGATCTTCTGCTCTTTGCCGGTGCCTTTGTCCTTGGCCGAAACCGAGACAATGCCGTTGGCGTCGATGTCAAATGTCACCTCGATCTGCGGCATGCCGCGCGGTGCCGGCGGGATATCTTCGAGGTTGAACTGACCTAGGATCTTGTTGTCCGCAGCCATTTCACGCTCACCCTGGAACACGCGGATGGTTACGGCGTTCTGGTTGTCTTCGGCGGTCGAGAAAACCTGAGACTTTTTGGTCGGAATGGTCGTGTTGCGGTCGATCAGTCGGGTGAACACGCCACCCAGTGTCTCAATCCCCAGCGACAACGGGGTCACGTCCAGCAGAACCACGTCTTTGACGTCGCCCTGCAGAACACCGGCCTGAATGGCGGCGCCCATGGCGACAACTTCGTCCGGGTTCACACCCTTGTGCGGCTCTTTACCGAAGAACTTGGTAACCTCTTCGATCACTTTCGGCATCCGGGTCATACCACCGACCAGAACAACCTCGTCCACGTCGCCAGCCGACAGGCCCGCGTCTTTCAGAGCAGCCTGGCAGGGCTTCATCGACTTCTTGATCAGATCAGCAACCAGCGATTCCAGCTTGGCACGGGTCAGCTTCATGACCATGTGCAGCGGCTGACCGTTCGAACCCATCGAGATGAACGGCTGGTTGATTTCGGTCTGCGAGGTCGAGGACAGTTCGATCTTGGCTTTTTCAGCAGCTTCTTTCAGACGCTGCAAGGCCATCTTGTCGGCTGACAGGTCGACACCGTGTTCCTTTTTGAACTCATCCGCCAGGTAGTTGACGATGCGCATGTCAAAGTCTTCACCACCCAGGAAGGTGTCACCGTTGGTCGATTTGACCTCGAACAGGCCGTCGTCGATTTCCAGAATGGTCACGTCGAACGTACCACCACCAAGGTCATAGACCGCGATGGTTTGGGTTTCTTCTTTGTCCAGACCATAGGCCAGAGCAGCAGCTGTCGGTTCGTTGATGATCCGCAGCACTTCCAGACCGGCGATTTTGCCTGCGTCTTTGGTGGCCTGACGCTGGGCGTCGTTGAAATAGGCCGGAACGGTGATGACCGCCTGCGTGACTTCCTCACCCAGATAGCTTTCAGCCGTTTCCTTCATCTTGCCCAGAGTAAAGGCCGAGATTTGGCTTGGGGAGTATTTTTCACCGCGGGCTTCCACCCACGCGTCGCCATTGCCGCCATCAACGATGGCGTAAGGCACCATTTTCTTATCTTTTTCGACTTCTGCATCATCCACACGACGACCGATCAGACGCTTGACGCCAAAGATGGTGTTGTCGGGGTTGGTGACCGCCTGACGTTTTGCAGGCTGACCGACCAGTCGCTCATCTTCGGTGAAGGCGACGATCGAGGGCGTGGTCCGCGCCCCTTCTGCGTTTTCGATGACCTTCGGCTGCGAGCCGTCCATGATGGCAACGCACGAGTTTGTGGTACCAAGGTCAATGCCGATTACTTTTCCCATAATTTTGATCCCTTTCAATTTAAGGCGATGTCCCGAGGGCCGGACCCGTTATGGCATCCTGTCCCCGATCTGATGTGCGCGACAGCACTACACCATCGCGCGTCCCGGCGTATATAAGGTCCGGACCAATGGCCTGCAAGCACTCTGAATCGCAGGTTTTCGGGAATCTGCGGCCTTTTTTGGCAAGGATTTGGTAAGGAATGGGGAATCGGGGATGGCAGGGCTGCTTTTGCGGGGGTTCGATATCAGGAAAGGGTATCTGGACGGCACAACCCAGACCCGGCTGATTGAGGCGTTGCGCCCGATTCTGAAAGCAGCGCCATTGGTGCGGCCCGTGACACCCTCAGGCAAGGAGATGTCGGTGCGCATGACCTCAGCCGGAGCGCTGGGTTGGGTCACCGACAGATCAGGCTATCGTTATCAGGATCACCACCCCAAAGGTGAAAAATGGCCCGCAATACCCGAGGCGATCCGGACCATCTGGCATGATTTAGTCAGCGCCGAACGTGAACCCGATTGCTGTCTGATCAACTACTATGACGACAGCGCCAAAATGGGTCTGCATCAGGACAAGGATGAGGCGGACTTTTCCTGGCCGGTCCTGTCAATCTCGCTAGGGGATGACGCCCTGTTTCGCATCGGCAATACAACCCGCGGCGGCAAAACGGAATCTGTTTGGCTAAGCTCGGGCGATGTGGTGATCATGGGCGGCCCGGCCCGGCTGACCTATCATGGCGTTGATCGGATCAGGCCCGGATCATCCCGGCTGTTGCCAAAAGGCGGGCGGATCAACCTGACCCTGCGCGTGGCGCGTTAGCGGCGGGCATCCCAGCTTTGGGACATATGCTTGCGAGAAAAGAAATCGCCCAACAAACCAATCATTGTCAGAGCGATCCCGACCCAAAGTGCATACTCCCAGTCGGAGTTGCGTGGATAATAGTTGCGGAACACAAACCCTCGGCACTGATCGATAAGATGAAACAAAGGGTTCCACGCAAACATCATCAAAACAGTTCCACCCAACGCGTTTCCCAGAAACATCTTACCTGAAAACACCATGTTCAGCCGCCGATAGATCGTGCTCAGCATTGTAGCGGTTGTTGGAAACCACGGCTTAAGCGCCATAAACACCAAACCAATCGAACACCCGGTGAACCACGCCAATATCAGCATCCCAAAGGCCCCGCCCGGGTCCTGAATTTCAAGAGGCGCTACTCCAACGCTGTAGACGAATAAAATCACGGTAATCGACATGATCTGCTTGTAAAGCGCACCAAATGCCGAGGCGAGCAACATAACCATAGCGTTCATCGGAGAATGCTGCATCATTGGATTGTTTTTTCCACCTAACTTGGACATGGCTGCAATCGACTGGGTATGCATCATGAAAAGAAACACACCCGACAGCAGATACAGGATGAATTCACCCCTGATCTTAGCCACGCGCGGGCCCATGAAGGACATAAGTAGATAAAAAACCATAGCGATCAGAAGAATCTGTAGGATATTGATCAAGATCGCGATCACGGCATTTGAGTGTTGTGTGCGCACGTCGCGTACCACACCGTGGAACACCAGTTCTGCGATGGTAAAGGCGCTGCCCAGCATCGATTGACTGCGCTTGAAGTAAAACACGCGAGGGGTCTTTCCTGTTTTGTTGCCCTCAAACTGACACGAATACCTTGCCGTTCGGTAACCGGCACATCATAAGTCCGTCAGAGATTTGGATCAACAAACCACGTAAACGGAGCAATTTTGTGACCTACGATGCGCTTATCCCCGTCATCCGGCATCTGGCCCTGGAAGCTGGCGACAAGATCATGGAGATCTACCAGGCGGATGATTTCGACGTGAAGGTCAAATCAGATGCAAGCCCCGTGACCGAGGCGGATGAAGCTGCCGACGCCCTGATTTCCGAAGGGTTGCGCGCAGCCTTCCCGGATATCCTGCTTGTGACCGAGGAACAGGCCGCGTCACATTCGACCAAGGGGGATACATTCCTGATCGTTGATCCGCTGGACGGCACCAAGGAGTTCATCAACCGGCGCGGAGATTTCACCGTCAATATCGCGTTGGTTGAAAATGGCATTCCCACGCGCGGGGTCGTCTACGCTCCGGCGCGTGGTCGCATGTTCTATACGCAAGCTGACGGGCAGGCGGTGGAAGAAACAGGCACATTGGACAAAGTTCAACCTGGTGACGTCACACCCATCTCGGTCTCAGACCCAGACAATTCGGCGCTCTTGGTGGTGGCGTCGAAATCGCACCGCGATCAGGCCACGGATGACTACATCAACAAATACCAAGTGCAGGACAGCAAGAGCGCGGGCTCGTCGCTGAAATTCTGTCTGGTCGCAACGGGTGAGGCCGATATCTACCCCCGCGTAGGTCGCACCATGGAGTGGGATACCGCCGCCGGTCACGCCGTTCTGGCTGGTGCGGGCGGTCAGGTGGTCCGGTTCGACGATCATACCCCACTGACTTATGGCAAAGACGGTTATGCAAACCCGTTCTTCATCGCCTACGCTCCGGGTGTTGAGCTGAAAGACGCCTGATGTCCGTTCTGATCGCCATCCCCGCCCGCTATGCCTCGACCCGGTATCCCGGAAAACCTCTGGTTCCACTGACCGGCGCGACGGGCAAAGCGATGACGCTAATTGAACGATCCTGGCGCGCGGCCTGTTCGGTGTCGGGCGTGGATCAGGTGGTCGTGGCCACCGATGATGACCGCATCCGCAACGCCGCCGAGGGGTTCGGAGCCGAGGTCGTGATGACCTCGGAAACCTGCCAGAACGGCACCGAACGCTGTGCCGAGGCGCATGCCGTTCTGGGCGGCGGGTACGACATCATTGTCAACCTGCAAGGCGACGCCCCCCTGACCCCGCATTGGTTTGTCGAAGACCTGATCACAGGCCTGCGCGCCGCACCTGGTGCGGGTGTGGCGACCCCGGTTCTGCGCTGTGACGGCGATGCGCTGAACAGCCTTTTGAATGACCGCAAACATGGGCGCGTTGGCGGTACCACGGCGGTGTTCGCCCGCGATAACAGCGCGATGTATTTCTCGAAAGAGGTGGTCCCCTTCACCTCGGATACATTCGCTGGCGACACGCCAACTCCGGTTTTTCACCACGTCGGCGTCTATGCCTATCGGCCGGACGCTCTGGCAGCTTATCCCGGCTGGCCAATCGGCCCGCTGGAACAGCTGGAAGGCCTGGAACAGCTGCGCTTTATGGAAAATGGGCGCAAGGTTCTATGTGTCGAAGTCGGAGCCAAAGGCCGCCAGTTCTGGGAGTTGAACAACCCCCAGGACGTGCCCAAAATCGAAGAAATGATGGCCTCTATGGGGCTGGAGTGACCTCTTTTCCCCCTGACCCCTAACCCAAGATGGCGTAGGAACGCCCAACTCTGACCCCATGGATCGCATATGAAAACTGTTCTTGTCACCGGTGGCGCTGGCTATATCGGATCCCATGCCTGCAAGGCGTTGTCACAGGCAGGGTATGTTCCCGTCACCTATGACAACCTGATCACTGGTTGGCAGGATGCAGTCAAGTTCGGCCCGTTTGAACAAGGCGACCTGCTGGATCGCGAACGGCTGGACGAGGTGTTCGCCAAACACCAGCCTGTGGCGGTGATGCATTTTGCAGCGCTGAGCCAGGTGGGCGAGGCGATGGCGGAACCTGGGAAATACTGGTCCAACAATGTGACCGGCTCCCTAGCTTTGATCGAGGCCGCGGTCGCAGCGGGATGTCTGGACTTTGTGTTTTCATCGACCTGCGCCACCTATGGCGAACATGACAATGTGGTTCTGGATGAAACAACTTCGCAACACCCGCTGAACGCTTATGGCGCTTCAAAACGCGCAATCGAAGATATCCTGCGCGATTTTGAGGCGGCCCATGGCCTGCGCCATGTGATCTTCCGCTATTTTAACGTGGCAGGTGCAGACCCCGAGGGCGAAGTGGGCGAGTTCCACCGCCCTGAGACGCACCTGGTCCCGCTTATGCTGGATGCCATCGACGGCAAGCGGGATGGGCTGACGGTGTTCGGCACGGACTATGACACGCCCGACGGCACCTGCATCCGCGATTATGTGCATGTCTGCGATCTGGTCGACGCTCATGTGCTTGGTCTGAACTGGCTGGAACAGGGCAAGGGCAGTCAGGTCTTCAACCTGGGCACCGGCTCGGGCTTTTCGGTTCTTGAGGTGATCGAGCATTCCAAAGCCGTGACCAACCGAGCCGCGCCTTACACCGTTGGCGCCCGCCGCGAGGGTGATTGCACCAAACTGGTTTCAGGCTCGGTCCGCGCCGAGGCTGAACTGGGCTGGAAGCCCAAGAGGTCAACGTTAGAGACGATGATTGCCGATGCCTGGCGCTGGCATCAGAACGGACACTACGACCAATGAGGCCGGGTTGATCGGCGCTTCGCCGCAGACCCTGCCCCGGATTGGATGGGCTGACGCATATCGCCTGCGCTGGAAACGTCGCCGCCTGCTGCTGCGATCCTGGCGCAGCCGCCATCAACTGACCAGCCGGAACGATCAGACACATAAGATCAGGCGCGGTGACATTCTTGCCTTCACCACGCTGCGCAATGAAATCACCCGGATTCCTTGGTTTCTGCGCCACTATCGACAGCTGGGTGTCGATCATTTTCTGATCGTCGACAACGGCAGCGACGATCGCTCGACTGAGCTGCTGCTGGATCAACCCGATATCTCGCTTTGGCAAACTCATGCCAGCTATCGCGCCTCGCGCTACGGGCTGGACTGGCTGAACTGGCTGCAAATGCGACACGGCCATGGGCATTGGTGCCTGATGGTGGATGCGGATGAGCTGTTGATCTACGCCCATCACCAGACACAAACACTGCAAGACCTGACCGCGTGGTTGGGTCAATCCGGGCGCCGGGCCTTTGGGGCGCTGATGCTGGACCTTTACCCAAAAGGCACATTGGGCGCCCAAAGTTACGACCCCGCAGCCGATCCTGCCGAGGTACTGAATTGGTTCGATGCGGCTCCGTACCGCGCCCAGCGCCAAAGCCCTCTGGGTAACCTTTGGGTTCAGGGCGGGGTCCGCGAGCGCATGTTTTTTGCGAAAACACGCCAACGATCACCTACATTGAACAAGATACCCTTGGTGCGCTGGTCCCGGCACTATGCCTATGTGAATTCCTGCCACTCGGCTCTGCCGCGGCGGCTGAACGCGGCCTATGACGGGCCCGGTGGGGAAACACCATCAGGCGTTTTGCTCCACACCAAGTTCCTGCCTGAAATCATCCAGAAATCTCGGATCGAAAAACAGCGCCGCCAGCACTTTCACGACCCCGACCAGTTCGGATCGTACTATGACGGGATCATCGATGGGCCAACCCTTTGGACATCTCAATCGGTGCCGTTTGAAGGTTGGGAACAGCTAGAGCAACTTGGGTTAATGAATGCCGGAGGATGGCGGATATGACAAATACATACACATATATGTCATGTTTTCTGCTAACCGGTTCTAAATCCATTGCCCTGCAATATGCAAAGATGACATAACTTAGCATAATCCCGGACCTTTTTCAAAAAGGGGCGGTGAATGCTCGCGTCACAATAAGGGTAGGCTAAACGCGTGAGCCTGTTGGATTCGTATCGGATGAGATTGCGGCGCAAGCGCCGTATTTTGCGCTGTGTGCGACGCCGACGCGAACTTGAACCCGCCAGCAACAATACCGCCGCAATTCGGCACGACGACATCCTGTTGATGAGCGTTGTGCGCAACGAAAAAATCCGCCTGCCCTTCTTTCTGGAATACTACCGGAAGCTAGGCATTGATCATTTTCTGTTTGTCGACAACAACAGCGATGATGGCAGCTTTGAATTCCTAAGGGCACAACCGGATGTCTCGGTCTGGCGCACAAGAACCAGCTATAAACGCGCCGGTTTCGGTCTGGATTGGTCAAACTACCTGCTGCGCAAATATGCCCATAAACACTGGGTACTGACCGTCGATCCGGATGAATTCTTTATCTACCCGTTCTGCGATACCCGCCCGATCCGGGCCCTGACAGATTGGCTGGATGGCAGCGCTGTGCGCAGTTTCGGCACCATGCTGATTGATATGTACCCCCAAGGCCCCGTCGAGGAAGAACCCTATCGCGAAGGGCAGGACCCGTTCGAGATTGCGCGCTGGTTCGATGCGGGCAACTACATGATCACCAAGAATCCAGAATACAAAAACCTCTGGATTCAAGGCGGCGCGCGGGCGCGCGTGTTCTTTGGTGACAATCCCTCAAAGGCACCGGCGTTGAACAAAATCCCCCTGGTGAAATGGGACCGGCGCTATGTCTATGTAAGTTCGACCCATTCCTTGCTGCCACGCGGGCTGAACCAAGTTTACGACGAATGGGGCGGCGAAAAGACCAGCGGCGCGCTGCTGCATGCCAAATTGATCAACACGTTAGGCGATAAGGCCCGCGAAGAGTTGCAGCGCGGCCAGCATTATCGCGGGTCCGGCGAATACAAAGCCTATGCCCAACAATTGGATGAAAAGCCTGTATTCTGGTGCGATTTCTCTGAAACCTATATCAATTGGCGACAGCTTGAAATTCTGGGCCTCATGTCAAAAGGAAACTGGGCATGAGCTCTCTGGGCGTTGTTATGCTGGTCCATACGGCCTTGGATCGCGCCGAACAGGTGGCACGGCATTGGACCGCAGCGGGCTGCCCGGTTGTGATCCATGTGGACCAGAAAGTCCCGGATCAGGTGTATTCGGAATTCACCGCCTCTTGCGCTGACAACCCCCTAATCACATTTTCCAACCGCCACAAATGCGACTGGGGTGGCTGGGGTATAGTTGCCGGAACACAGGCAGCATCCGAACAAATGCTCGAGAAGTTTCCGGACGTGCGGCATGTGTTTCTGTCATCGGGGTCCTGCCTGCCCCTGCGCCCGGTGCAAGAACTTGTAAGCTACCTTTCGGAACGCCCCCGTGTGGACTTTATTGAAAGTGCAACCACCGCTGATGTCAGCTGGACCATCGGAGGGCTGGATCATGAGCGTTTCACGCTGCGTTTTCCGTTTTCCTGGCGCAAGCATCGGAGGCTGTTCGATACCTATGTCAGGCTTCAACGCACGCTGGGTCTGCGCCGCCAAATCCCTGATGGCCTAATGCCCCATATGGGCAGCCAGTGGTGGTGCCTGACCCGCCAGACACTATCTGCAATTCTCCAGGACCCTAAACGCAAAACCTATGATCGTTATTTCCGGCATGTCTGGATACCGGATGAAAGCTATTTTCAAACGTTGGCACGGCTCTATTCGACCCATATCGAAAGTCGCTCGCTGACGTTGTCGAAATTCGACTATCAGGGGCGTCCACACATCTTCTATGACGACCACCTGCAATTGCTGCGCCGCTCAGACTGCTTTGTCGCACGCAAGATCTGGTGGCGCGCAGATCGTCTGTATCAGACTTTTCTGACCGATCAGGCGGGCGCACTACGTCCGGCAGAGCCAAACCCCGGCAAGATCGACCGGGTCTTTGCCAAAGCGGTCGAACGTCGAACCCATGGTCGCGATGGGCTGTATATGCAAAGCCGCTTTCCCAAACATGGCAGCGAAAATGGCCTGACCTCATCGGCCTACTCGATGTTTCAGGGCTTTAGCGAGTTGTTTGAGGGTTTTGAGGCCTGGTTAGAAGCCACAACTGGCGCTCGGGTGCATGGTCATCTGTTTGGCCCTGATCGTGCTGAATTTTCCAAAGGCCAGACCATCACCAATGGTGCGCTCAGCGATTGCGCGACATTGCGCGACTATAATCCCACGGCGTTTCTGTCGAACCTGATCTGGAACACACGGGGTGAGCGCCAGTGCTTTCAATTCGGGCCTAACGATACCCAAGACATCAACTGGTTCATGGCGCGGGACCGAAATGCGCAAATCTCGGTCATTACCGGTGCCTGGGCGGTTCCGCTATTCCGGTCAAACCTGAACTTCGCCGATATCCGGCTTGAGGCCGCGCGCCTGCAACAGATTGAAACCAAGCAGATTGAGGTTCTGACCTCTGTCTGGACCAAGGCCAATGTGCGCAGCTGGACCTTATCGGACTTTGTCGAAGCGCCAATGGAGCCGCTGCACACCATCATTGACGAGATCGGGACGCAAATGCCCAACCATCTGACCGAAGCGCCCACGATGGTCGATCTGTCGGGTTTTGGTCAGTTTCTGCAGAACCTCAAAAACCAAGGAATGCACCCAAAACTTATGGGTGATTTCCCCGCCGATGACGTGTTTGGAACCCAGACCAAACCGTTCCGAAAGCCCTATCTGGTTCAGTGATGGCCGATGACGCGACCGTTTGACTACTTCATCATACTGGCCGCCATGCGCACAGGCTCGAACCTGCTTGAGGCCAATCTGAACGCTCTGGACGGCATCACCTGTCATGGAGAAGCCTTCAACCCGCATTTCATCGGTCGTGTCAAAGCGCAGGATGTATTGGGCATAACGTTGGAACAAAGGGACGAGTATCCGGCACAACTTATCCAAGCCATGCGCACTGACCCGATTGCGTTGAACGGCTTTCGGTATTTTCAGGACCATGATCCCAGAGTGCTGGAACCGGCCCTGAATGATCCACGTTGCGCCAAGATCATTCTGACCCGCAATCCGCTGGACAGCTATCTGTCGCTCAAGATCGTGCGCGAAACCAAGCAGTGGCAGCTAAAGAACATCAAACGACGGCTTGAGGCCCAAGTTGACTTCGACGGGCCCGAATTCTCTGACTATCTGGATCAACACTATGGGTTTCAGTCCCGCCTGCGCGCCCATCTGCAACGCAGTGGTCAGGCCGCGTTCTACATTGATTACAACGACCTGACCGATCTGAGCATTCTGAACGGCTTGGCCACCTGGCTTGGGGTTTCGTCAAGGCTGGGCCGATTGGATGACCGGCTGAAACCGCAGAACCCGACACCGGCCCTGTCCAAAGTCACCAACCCGGATGAAATGCAAAGAACACTATCCGGGCTGGACCTTCTGTCGATTGCGCGCAGCCCGAATTTTGAACCCAAACGCGATCCTGCGGTAGATGGATACATCATCGCGGCCGAAACACCGCTGATCTATATGCCCCTGCGTGGTGGTATCGAACCGATCGTGCGCCAATGGATGGCCGCACTGGACGGTGTGGATGCCGGTGAATTGCGCACTGAACTGACGCCCGACATGGTTCGCGATTGGATGCGATCTTCGCCCGGTCATCGTAAATTCACGGTGCTACGCCATCCCCTGGCGCGCGCGCATCGCGCGTTCTGCACCCATATCCTGAACAAAGGGCCGGAGTGTTATGAAGACCTCCGCACGCAATTGCGCAATCGGTTCAAACTGCCGATCCCCGGTCAGGTGCGCGAAAAGAACTATTCCAAAGACCAGCACTATGAAGCATTTTCCGCCTTCCTGACCTTTCTGCGCCACAACCTTGCGGGCCAAACCCCAATCCGCGTAGATGCAAGCTGGTGCACACAGGTGCAAGCACTAGAGGGTATATCAACCTTCGCGATACCTGACCTGATCCTGCGCGACGATGAACTGGAAACCGCCCTGCGCGATCTGGCGCGAACCATGGGCCATGACACTCCGCCAACACCAAAGACGAGCGCAACGGAAACTCCGTTTGCACTTGATCAAATCTGCGATGACCGGTTGCAGGCGCTGGCAGCTGAAACCTACCAGCGCGACTTTGATCAATTCGGGTTTGGCGAATGGCGCCCGGTCAGGCCCGCAGGGTAATCAAAGTGCCCCGATTAACCATCGCGTAGATCTCTTCCATCTCGTCGTTCTTGACCGCGATGCAGCCCGCCGTCCAATCCGGCGTCTTTTTCGCACGCTTGAATTCAGACCGCAGGTTCGGCTGACCGTGGATAAAGATATCCCCGCCCGGATCGACTCCGGCGGCTTTGGCCTTGGCGATATCAGCCGAGTTTGGATAGGAAATTCCCAAGGACAGATGATACCGGCTGCGTGGGTTGCGGCGGTCAATCAGATATGTGCCCTCGGGCGTGCGCCCGTCGCCACGCTTGGTTTTGGTGCCGTTCGGCGCAAAGCCCAGATCGACATCATATTGCCGAAGTATCTGTTCGTTGTGCAGAAGATACAGCTTCCGCGCGCCCTTGTTGACGACCAAAGAGGTCACCTCGGGCCCATTGTAAGATAGAATTCTAGGGCTGGCTGAGGCACAAGCCGAAAGGCTTAGCGTTGCCATCGCACCCAATCCAAATGCTCGACGATCCATGTTTCACTGCCTGCTACTCTGGTTTTTTTTGGCTATTATGCCAAAAAATCAAAAAACTGAAATCACTTTTTGATGTTCGATTGCTCAATTATGCGGCGTTCGATGGCTTCCAGCCTCTCAAGCACCTCATCACGGTAGGCATCGGTTTTGACCTCATCCTCGGCATGATGCGCATCCTGCATCGAGTTCACGATCAGACCAACCAGCAGGTTCACCACCGCGAAGGTCGTCACCATGATGAACGGGACAAAGAACAGCCAGGCGTAGGGATACACTTCCATCACAGGGCGGACGATGCCCATCGACCAGCTTTCCAGCGTCATGATCTGGAACAATGTATAGGCCGACAGACCTAGATCACCGAACCAGTTTGGGAAACTTTCCGAAAACAGCTTGGTCGAGATCACGGAGCCGATATAAAACAGGATCGCCATCAGCAGGAACACACTGGCCATACCCGGCAAGGCCGAGATGAAGCCTTCGACCACCCGCCGCAGCCGTGGCGCAACTGAAATCACACGCAACACCCGCAGAATTCGCAGCGCCCGCAGAACCGACAAACTGCCAGCGCTGGGTACCAGAGCGATCCCCACGATCACGAAATCGAACAGATTCCAGCCGCTTTTGAAGAAGTTCCGCCCTGTCGCCACCAGTTTCATCGCAATCTCAGCAACGAATATGGCAAGGCAAAGCTTATCAAGCGCCGCAATCAGCGGGCCCGCGATCCCCATCAACGTCGGAGAGGTTTCCATACCCAGCAGCACGGCGTTGAACATGATCACACCGGTGATGAAACGCCCGAACATAGGTGTTTCGATAATGTGCTGCAATCGCTGTTGAAAGCCCATGTTCGCTGTCTCCTCAGGATGCGGGGTTCAACACAAACCGCGCGGCCAGTTCCGTATGTGACGACCACCGAAATTGGTCAACAACCTGTACCCATTCAAGGGTGTAGCCTGCGTTAACAAGCATTTTTGCATCGCGCGCGAAGGTCACCGGGTTACAGGACACATACGCGATGGCTGGGCGCAGCGCCTGAGCCAGTTCAGCCACCTGCGCCTCTGCCCCCGCGCGTGGCGGGTCCAGCACGACCGCATCAAAGGCCTTCAATTCATCGGGCATCAGTGGGCGGCGAAACAAATCACGCGCCTCGGTCGTGACACGTTTCAACCCTGTTGCCTTACGCCAACCCTGATCCAGCGATTGGGTCATCGCGGCTTCGCCCTCAACTGCATGAACCTCGGCCGTCTGAGCCAGTGGTAATGAAAACGTCCCGCTGCCCGCGAACAGATCAACAACGCGCTTGGCACCTTGCGTTGCCTCCAAAACAGCCTGTGTTAGAGCCTGTTCACCATCCTTGGTCGCCTGCAGGAACGCACCCGGAGGCGGGGTTACTTCGGACTGCCCAAACCGCTGAACCGGGGGCTGCCGCATGGCAATGACCTCACCATCCCAGCTGAGCCGGGCAAGCCCGTGCTTCTCGGTCGCTTGCGCCAGGGCCAGTTCAAGCGGCCCATCCAGGGGTTTGCCCCCCGTGACTGCAACATCCAGCCCGCCCTCGGACAGGGTCAGTGTCACGGCCAGAACGCCCTTGCGGCTGCCGCCCAGCATGGCAAACGCCTCGGCCACCGGAATACCGGCGATCAGTGCGGGGTCCAGCAGATGACAATCCGGGATTTCGGTGATCACGTCGGACGCGCGTCCGTGAAACCCGGCCAGCGTGCCTTTCTTTGTGCGCCGGACAGCGATCGTTGCACGACGGCGCGAGCGTTCAGGCGAGGTATGGATCGGACGCATCGGCGCCTCCAACACCTGTGCAGACAGGGCCGTTCGGACCACATCCACCTTCCAATCGGCGACGAACGCATCCGATGCATGCTGTAGCTGGCACCCTCCGCAAGCTTTGTAGTGGCGGCAAGGCGCCTTCACACGCTGATCGGACGGGGTTTCCACGCGGATATCGGAGAGAAACTGGCCCAGCAATGTGCCTGAAACCACCTCACCCGGAAGAGTGCGGGGCGCATAGACCGGGCCATCGGCGATGCCGTCACCCTGATGGCCAAGCCGGGTTATGGTGTAGGTTTCCGTCATACCGCGCCTGATAACGGGGGTTTGGCCGCAACAAAACCCTTATTCGGCGGCTTCTGCCTGAATGAAACCACCCGATTGCCGATGCCAGAACCGCGCATACAGCCCGCCCTGGTCCAACAGCGCGTCATGCGTGCCGGTTTCGACGATGCGTCCTTGATCCAGAACGACGATCCGATCCATCTCGCTCAGCGTGGACAAGCGATGCGCAATGGCCAGAACGGTTTTGCCCCGCATAACCCGATGCAGCGCAGTCTGGATCGAGGCTTCGACCTCAGAATCTAACGCCGACGTGGCCTCATCTAACACTAGGATTGGGGCGTCTTTCAAAATGGCGCGGGCCAATGCGATCCGCTGTCGCTGACCCCCACTGAGCTTCACGCCGCGCTCCCCCAAATGCGCATCATAGCCTTTGCGGCCTTGCGCATCCTGCAAACCAAGGATGAAGTCATGCGCCTCGGCCTTTTCGGCGGCCTCGATCATTTCATCCTCGGATGCATCTGGGCGTCCATACAGGATATTTTCACGTGCGGACCGATTGAACATGGCCGTTTCCTGCGTGACCATGCCAATCTGACGGCGCAAACTGTCCTGCGTCACCTGCGAGACATCCTGGCCATCGATGCGAATAACGCCATTTTCCCCATCGTAGAGCCTAAGAAGTAGCGAAACGAGGGTAGATTTGCCTGCCCCAGATGCCCCGACAATCCCGAGCTTTTCGCCGGGTTTGATGGTCAAATCCAGCTCTGAAACGCCCCCAATTTCCCGGCCATATGCAAAGCTAACGTCGTCAAATGTAATCGCACCATGGGTCACTACCAGATCCTTTGCCTGCGATGCATCCTCGACCCTGTCGCGCTTGGCCAAGGTTTTCATCCCATTCTCGATCTCGCCAACATTGGCATACAGCCCCATCAGCGTGAAGCTTACCCAACCGGTCATTTGCGAGATACGGACCGAAACAGCGCCGGCAGCCACAATGTCGCCTGTAGTTGCAGCACCGCTTTGCCAGAGCCACAGCGTCGCCCCAATCAGCATCACGGGCAGCACACCCGCCAAAGTCATCAAGATGACCCGAAAGCTGGCCGAAAGCAGCCCGAACTCTAACGAACGTTCGCGCAGATCAACCATCGAATTGCGCGCTGCCCGATCCTCGTGTTGGGCATGTGCAAACAGCTTGACCGTTTTGATATTGGTGATCGTATCGACGATTTGCCCTGACACCATCGCACGCGCACCTGCCCGTGCACCTGATCGTTTGCGGATACGTGGCAAATACCAGCGCACCAGCAGAAAATAGACCACCAACCAGGCAACAAAGGGCATCATCACCAACGGATGAATAGACCCTAACAAAAGCAAAGAGCCGACAAGAGAGGCCAATGCAAACACAATCGCGCTGATCGTTTCCGAGACGACCGAGGCCAGAGCATTCGCAGTCTGAACCTGTTTCTGCGCGATCCGTCCCGCGAAATCATCGTCGAAATACGTGACCGACTGGCCCAATGTCCATCGGTTCAGCTTGGCCAAAACCAGTGGCGTGATATTGGGCATGACGACATAGTTGTTCGAAAACGCCGAGAAACCAAAAAAGATCGGCCGCAGGAGCATAAAGAACGCAACCCCGCCCAGGATCATCCACAGATTGCCGCCGGTCAGAAACCCGTCCGGTCCGCTGGTCGTTGCCACATCGATAACACGGCCCAGAATCCAGGCTGTTCCTGCCTCCATCGTACCGGCCGCTGCCGAGAAGAAGGCCGCGACAAAAAGCATGGGCCAGGCACCGGATAGTGCCCAGCGAATGAACGCCCCCAACGTTTGCGGCGGGGGCGTCTCGATGTTTTTGAACGGGTTGATGAGGTCAGCGACCCTCATTCAGCGGCCTCCGGGTTCATGAAGCCACCAGATTGCCGCGCCCAGAACTGCGCGTAAAGGCCGCCCTGCGCCAAAAGATCAGCATGCGCGCCTTCTTCGACGATCCGGCCTGCATCCATAACCAGAATACGGTCCATCTGAGCGATGGTGCTGAGCCTGTGGGCAATGGCGATCACGGTTTTACCTTGCATCATGCCGTAGAGGGTTTCCTGAATGGACGCTTCAACCTCGGAATCTAGGGCAGATGTCGCCTCATCCAACAACAAGATCGGCGCATCCTTCAAAATCACCCTGGCAAGGGTCACCCGCTGCCGCTGACCGCCGGACAGTTTGACGCCCCGCTCACCCACATGCGCATCGTATCCGGTGCGTCCCTGCGGGTCTTGCAGGTCAAGAATGAACTCATGCGCCTCGGCCTGCTTCGCAGCGGCAATCATCTGTTCTTCAGTCGCATCCGGACGACCATAGAGGATGTTGTCACGCACTGAACGGTGCAGCAACGCGCTGTCCTGCTGAACCATGCCGATATGCCCGCGCAGACTGTCCTGCATGACCTGCGCAATGTTCTGATCATCGATCAGGATCGCGCCCCGCTCGACGTCGTAAAAGCGCAAAAGCAGCTTGACCAGGGTCGATTTCCCAGCACCAGAGCGCCCAATCAGACCGATCTTTTCGCCCGGCTGAATGGTCAGGTTTATGTGATCCAAACCACCCGTTTCACGACCATAATGGTGCGACAGATCGCTGATTTCGATCTGGCCCTTGCTCAGTTGCAAGGGTTTTGAGGCCGGTACATCCAGCAGGTCGATTGGCTGAGCAATCGTCTCCATCCCCTCGGCCACGATACCAAGCTGACGGAAGAAGCTGGTCAGCGCCCACATGATCCACCCGGTCATCGCGTTCAAGCGCAGGGTCAGCGCCGTTGCAGCCGCAACAACGCCAACCGAAGCGGTACCCTGCATCCAAAGAGCAATCGCCCAGCCAACAACCCCAACGATCAGAAAGCCGTTCAAAGTAACCAGAACCGCATCCATGATCGTGAATATCCGCATCTCGACCTGAAAGGTCCGACGCGTTTCCTCGATCGCTTCACGCGCATAATCCAGCTCCTGTCGGCCATGAGCGAACATCTTGACCGAGTGGATGTTGGTGTAGCTGTCGACAACCCGGCCCGTGACAGTCGAACGCGCATCAGATGCGGCCTGAGAGGCGGGCCCGACTCGTTTCACGGTCCAACTCACCAGCAGCGCATAGAATACAAACCAGATCAGCAATGGGATCAGCAGCCGCGCGTCGGCTGCGTATAGCAAGATCGCCGCGCCGATCAGATAGGCCAGCGAGAATGAGATCGCGTCAAAGACCTGAAACACCACTTCGCCCGCCGCAGGCGGGGTTTGCATGATGCGGTTGGCGATCCGGCCTGCGAAATCATTCTCGAACCAGCCAACAGACTGGCGCAGAACGTGTTTATGTGCCCGCCAGCGGATCAGTGTGCCAAAGTTCGGCAGGATCGTGTTGTTCAGCAGCAGTACATCGACCAGATGCAGCAGCGGACGCAACAGCAGGATAAAGCCCGCCATCAACAACAACTCGGTCCCGTGGGTTTGCCAGACCTCTGCCGGGGTGCCACCCAACAGATCAACAACGCGGCCCATATAGTAGATCAACCCGACCTCAACAGCGGCCACGATGATGGAAATCAGCGCGGCCCAAAAGAACACCCGGAAAAACGGGCGCGAGTAGTCCAGCATGAATGGCCACAGCCGCGTCGGCGGCGTATCGGTCTCACGATAGGCGACAAAAGGGTCAACGAGGTTTTCGAAATAGCGAAACATGGAGAGTGCTCCGATTGAGCAGAAATACAGACATGCGAAGAAGAATGGCGCCTGAACACCACCCTTTACGGGGTAAGTGCCCTGGCTTTAGCCGAACCAGATCCCGTAATACATTCGCATTCCTCCATCCATGAGTCAGGCGCACGTAACCACAAACGAAATCGTTTGTCATCCCTTTTTGAGACTTCGTTCAGCTGGTCAGCAATTCTGCGCGGGTCAGGGTGAAGTCAGACGCGATCCAACGGGCCTCAAGCTCGGCCAGCTTCTTGCCCAGAGCGGGGCCGGTAAAGTCGGGGATCAGATCGGCGGCGCTGATCGGGAAACGCGCTGCTGCACCGTGATGGAGAGCTTGGCGTAAGTCCTCGGACCAGGGGTGTTCGAAGAAGGCACAGCGCAGCAAGGTTTCGTGCAGGCCTCCGTCGTCGCCGTAGCGATAGCCCAGCTCTTCGATGCTGGTCGAGGCCTGCGCTTCTTCACGCATTCGGGTCATGCGTTGCAATTGCGCCCGGCTCAGGCGCAGTGTTGCGGCATCCTCGGGTGTGGCAATCACGGCCAGCCTGCGCACCGGATCAGGCGCGGCACCGGCGGCCTGTTCTATGGCAATCAGCGGGGCCAAGGCACGGTCATCTGCACCGGGCAACAGATGCGACAGAACACCCGCGCTGCGCATCGCTGCCACCGAAGGCGCAGGGTCTGGCGCGCCCAACAGCTTGATCAACTCGGCCCCGACCCGTTCACGGGATAGCGTTGTCAGCCCATCCAGATTGGACGCAATCGCAGCTAGCGCATCCGCGTCGAATCCTGCATCAGCATCGCCATACCAAGCGTGAAACCGGAAATATCGCAACGAGCGCAGATAATCCTCGCGGATGCGGTTCTCAGCGGTTCCAATAAACCGCACGCGCCGCGCCTGAAGGTCAGGCAAGCCTGACAGCGGGTCCAGCACCGTGCCGTCGGGTCGCGCATAGATCGCGTTCATCGTGAAATCGCGGCGCGCAGCATCTTCTTCAACGGTGTCGGCAAAGGCCACAACCGCACGGCGACCATCGGTTTCCACATCGCGTCGAAAGGTGGTGACCTCATGTGGGGTATGATCACAAACGATGGTGATCGTACCGTGTTCCAGCCCCGTTGGAATCGCCTTAAGGCCAGCCTTTTCGGCCAGTTCGATCACCCGTTCGGGATAGGCATCGGTTGCAATATCGATATCCGAGACGGGCGCGCCCAGCAGGGCGTTACGCACGCATCCGCCCACGAACAGGGCCTGCGCCCCGCCTTTGGTGAGGGCTTCACAAACCGCCTGAGTCGCCGGGTCCGAAACCCAAGGCGCGCTGATCTGCTTCATTCACTTACCCGTGCTGCAAGCCCGCGCAATATGCGAGCCGTCGCGCCCCAGATGTAATAAGGACCGTAAGGAACAGCGAAATACTTTCGCCGTTGGCCACGCCACCGGCGCGACTCGATCACATAATTCTCGGGCTTTAGCAGATGTGCAAGTGGAACTGAGAAAACCTCATCCACTTCGCCCGGCTCAGGCACTGGATCAAAACCCTGGCGGATGATGGCCACAACCGGGGTAACAGCGAACGAGGTCACGGTTTCATGGCTGGGTAGAAAGCCGATCACTTCGGGCAACTCTGGATGCAGGCCAATTTCCTCGTGTGCTTCTCGCAGCGCCGCAGCGGTGATATCCGCATCGCCCTCATCCTGTTTGCCACCGGGAAAGGCGATCTGGCCGGGATGGTGTTTCAAAGCCGATGACCGCTTAGTCAGGATCAAACGCGGCACATCCCCAGAAACTGAGATCGGCACCAGAACCCCAGCCGGGCGCAATTTGCGCCCGGGGGGCAGCACGGTTTCGGGGTTCAGATCAAAGTCACTGGACCCATGGCCCGGACGCTGCAACGCCGCAGCAATCTGATCCGTCGGATCATGCACCGCTGGCATCTTCCGCATCAAAACCAACCGTCGCGGGATCCAGCACATAATGCGCCCCGCAGAACTGACAATCGGCAGTGACCATGCCCTCGGGCGTTGTCATCTTTTCGATGTCCCTAGCCGAATAGATCGACAGGCTTTGACGTACACGCTCTTCAGAACAGGTGCAGCCAAACTGTACCATCTGCGCGTCATAAACGCGTGGGCTTTCTTCGTGAAACAGGCGGATCAACAGATCGGTCGGCGCGATGGATGGGCCGATCAGTTCCAGATCATCAACTGTATCCAGCAGGATGTTGACCCGGCCCCAGTTTTCACCTTCTTCGCCGTCGACCAGATCGTTGGCGGTGAGGATTTCACCCGTCCCCTCACCCGAGGCCGCAAAGGGCGAAGCTTTGGGCATGTGCTGCAACATGATCCCACCGGCACGCCAATGCTCACCCACTTCAGGTTCGGTCGATTTGCCGAAGCTCAGCGAGAAACGGGTCGGCAGTTGTTCGGATTGGGCGAAATATGCCTCGGCCGAGGCGCTGATCGACGCTCCGTCCAGCGGTGTAATGCCCTGATAAGGCTGCGTGCCTTCGCCCTGATCGATCATGATTGCGAAATACCCTTCGCCTACCTGATCAAAGGGGGCGCTGTTGGTCAGTCGATCCCGGTCAAAGCTGGCATAGGCGCGGATACGTGCCGGTTCACCTTCGACGGTGGGCGCATAATAATCGGTTGCGATCATCCGCACCGCACCCTTGGATTGAACCTGCAACGACAGCTTCCAGCGCAGCGAAACGGTCTGGCCAATCAATGCTGTCAGCAAAGCCATCTCGGCCACCAGCGCCTCGACCTGTTCGGGATAGTCATGCTGCTTCAGGATGCCATCCAGCACCCCGTCCAAACGGGCCACACGGCCACGCATGTCCGACACATCAAGTTGAAAGGGCAGGACGGTATCGTCCCACGCGATTTTTGTTCCAAGAGACATGGGGTTTCCTTACACGCCACAGGTTGGCATACCGGCACCATATAGGTCGCAGAGATTGGGTTGTAAGGGGCCATACATGATCAGACGGTTTGGTGAAAGCCCTGAACCCGGGCGATCCTACACCCGCAGGGTGGGCGTCTATGCGTTGCTTCCACGCGAAAAGCATCTGCTTTTGACCTGCCAGACCGAACCGGGCCCCGATCTGCAACTGCCGGGCGGTGGCATTGATCCCGGCGAATCGCCCATTACCGCGCTGCATCGTGAGGTTTATGAGGAAACCGGATGGCGCATCGCCACGCCGGAACGCATTGGTGCGTTTCGCCGCTTTACCTATATGCCTGAATACGATTTATGGGCCGAGAAGGTCTGCCTGATTTACCGCGCCCGTCCCGTCCTGCAATTGGGCCCGCCAACCGAAACCTTTCACGAGGCGCTTTGGATGCACAGCGCGGATGCGGTTGAACTGTTGGGAAATGACGGCGACCGTCACTTTGCAGCCTTGCACCTGAGCAGTCTTTAGTGCCCGTTGTATTCAAAAAATACCGCCGAAACGTCATCTCCCATGCCTTCGTTGGGTGGCATGCGCTGGGTCAGCCGCCAGAACATATCATCCAGAAATTCTGATCCACCCTGGCCAGACGCACAGTCCAACGCCATTTCACGCAGACCATCCTCCTCCAGCAACCCGCCTTCTGCCAGGTGACATTCCGTGAAACCATCGGAGTGCAGTAAGAGCCGGTCACCTGGATTCAGCTTTGTTTCAACCTGCTGAAAATTCGCATCTGGGATCAATCCGATGGGAAGGCCGCCATCGCCAAGGTATTCGGTGCTGCCATCCTGCCTCAGCAACAGCGGGTGCGGATGTCCAGCCTGCACCATTTTCATATGCCCGCTGCGCAGATCGACAATGGCGTAGACCATTGTGAAGTATTCCTCGATCCCGGTGTCCACCATCAAACGTGAATTGAGCGTTTCGGCCACTTGCTCCGGCGGCAGTAACGCGTAGAACTTGTTCATCCGCTTTTCCAGCGCCACATTCTGATCGAAATGCTGGCTGGACAGATAGCCGCCAAGCCGCGCGGTCATCATCGCCGAGGTGATCCCGTGGCCCGAGACATCGATGCTGTAGAATCCCAATCGGTTCGGACCGGGCGAGAACATGCCCACCAGATCGCCGCCAATATGACCGCAGGGCTTTAACAACAGACTGACCCGGGAAACACCGAACTCGCGCGTCAATTCCGGGACCAGTGATTCCTGTATTTTTCGGGCTTGTTTCAGGTCTTTGTCGATCGCGTCATGGGCCAGTTTCAGTTCGTCGAGTGCAGACTCGATCAGGCGGTTCTTGTCCGAAAGCTCTCTCTGCATATCCAATATGCGTGCGCCGGCCGAGATACGGGCGCGCAGTTCATCCGCCTCTAGCGGTTTGATCAGAAAATCATCCGCCCCGGCATCCAGCCCACGCGCGACTTCCTGCTTTTCGCTTTTCGATGTCAGAAGGATGAAATAGCTGTAGTGTTCAGAGTCGAGCGCGCGGAACGCGCGGCAGAACTCCAGTCCGCTCATGCCTGGCATGACCCAATCGCTGAGCACGAGATCAGGTGCAAATTCGGCGCAAAGCTCAAGGGCCTTTTCGCCATTGTCTGCCTCAAGCACCTCAAATCCCCATTTCTTAAGCGAGGCCACAAGAATGCGCCTTTGCAGGCGGCTGTCATCCACGACCAGCACCTTTCGGATCGCACCGAAATCCAGTTCGGAACCGGTTTGTTCAAGACTTAGTGCTGACACCCTTTAACCCCAGGCTTCCTTCTTCAGGGACGCGGCAAACCTATCGCGCCGGGGTTTAACATCCCGTGAAGGCCCAATGGTCTTTGGCTTTAACCGCACATTTACCTGATCCGCGCTAGCAAAGATCAACCCAATTCCTTTGCAGGAGGATGACGATGATCCATTGGCCCCGAGTCAGACAATTGCGGGACGAGGTCGGCGCAGATGAAATTGATGAAGTCATCGCAATCTTTCTGGACGAGGTGCAGGAAGTGATCGCACGCCTGCATGCCGATACCGAACGGCTTGAACTGGAACAGAACCTGCATTTCCTCAAAGGCAGCGCCATGAGCTTGGGGTTCGATCAGTTCTCGAAACTCTGTCAGGATGGCGAGCGCCGTGCCGCTGCCGGACAAGCGGCAGAGGTTGATTTGGCCGAAATCCTGGCCGCTTATGACGCATCCAAATCTGTGTTTCAGGCCGAATTGCCTAGCAATCTGACCTAAATCACGAACTGTGCCAGCGTCTCATCTTCGGTGATGTCGGTATAGGTAAACCCGGCCTCATCCAGATGCGCAAACAGGCGGGCGAAGTTCTCGGGCTTGCGGGTTTCGATCCCGATCAGGACTGACCCGAAGTTGCGCGCGGATTTCTTCATATATTCAAACCGAGCGATGTCATCTTCGGGGCCGAGAATGTTCAGGAATTCTTTCAACGCGCCAGGGCGCTGCGGCAGGCGCAAAATGAAGTATTTCTTGACCCCGGAATAGCGCTGCGCACGCTCCTTGACCTCGGGCAGGCGTTCAAAATCGAAATTGCCGCCCGATGTCACGCAAACCACTGTCTTGCCGCGAATAAAGCTTTGCACATCTGCAATCGCTTCAATCGCCAGTGCCCCAGCGGGTTCCAGCACGATGCCTTCGACATTCAGCATCTCGATCATGGTGGTGCAGATGCGATCCTCGGACAAGACCAGCACATCCGACAAATGCCGCGATTTCAGCAGTTCGAATGGCTTGGCCCCAATCTTTCCAACTGCTGCGCCATCGACGAAGTTGTCCACATGGTCCAGCGCCACCGGATGCCCCGCCGCCATCGCCGCATGCAGGCAGGCGCCGCCCTTGGGTTCAACAAACAGACAGTGTGTGCGATCTCCGAACCAGGTCGCCACTCCAGCGGACATACCACCGCCACCCACAGGCAGCAGCACATGGTCAGGTACCTGGCCCAACTGTTCTTCGATCTCGACCGCCAAGGAGGCCTGACCTTCGATCACATCCTCATCGTCGAAAGGTGACAGAAAATGCCCGCCCTGCGCCGCGCACCATGCCTGCGCCGCGGCCAGAGTGTCGTCGAAATAATCCCCGGTCAGGTGAACCTCGATATTGTCACCGCCAAAGATGCGGGTTTTCTGGATTTTTTGCTGCGGGGTCGTCACCGGCATGAAGATCACGCCCTTCACGCCCAGATGCTTGCACATATAGGCCACGCCCTGCGCGTGGTTGCCGGCGCTTGCGCAAACGAACAGGTCCTGCCCTTGCTGTTTGCGCATCGCATTGAACGCGCCGCGTATCTTGTAAGATCGCACCGGGCTGAGGTCTTCGCGCTTAAGCCAGATATCCGCACCGTAGCGGTCGGACAAATGCGCATTCCTCTGCAACGGTGTCGCCGGGAATACGGTGCGCATCGCCTGTTCGGCGGTTCCGGCACGAGTCATGAAGTCAGTCATGACCGTTTCAGTGGCCTATCCCGACTAAAAGAGCAAGGAATACATATGTGTACGAGAGGTCAGGTGAGCTCGCGCTTTTCCACAACGTAGCCATAAACCGTCGTCAGGATACTGATGTTCAGAATCGCCAAGAAGACTTGAAAGGCAAGTGACAGAATACCGTGAATGGGCGGAATGAACTGAAGCAAGTTGATTGCAAAGCTCACAATCAGTTGAAACATGACGTAGAAGAAAATCAGCCCCAAAGCGGTCCTCCCCGGGTTGTGGATTCGGCTCCAAGCGTTCCACACCTCTGACAGGCCCATCGCTTTATCGACAGCAAATGCGGGCAAAACAAGCGACCATCTCAGGAAAGCGACGCCAACCAAAACCAACACAAAAACCAAACCCGCCAACGCAACGGGCCAAATGACTTGGGCGACGTTCATAAGCACGAAACCGGTCGGAATGGCAATTGCCAAGAAAATGATACCCAACAGAAACAATCTCAGGACGTAACCAACTGCCAGCTTGATATCAAACCGCGGAATGAAGCCCGAGGTAAACTCTTCCAGCAAGATATATCGGTGCCAAGTGGTAATACCCCAAGCGCTTATGATGGCTGTCAGAGTCCAGATCAAAAAGAACCATACAAAAAAGAAAGAAGGAATGTTTTCTTTGGGAATAGTTACGGTCTTACCCCAAACTAGGTAGTCGCTCATACCGGACAAATAGAGAAACGATCCTATTACCGTGATGCTAAGCGCGGTAGGTGCCCAAAATATCCGAATGACCGCTGTCACGTTTCCGAGAACCATTGCAACTGCGTGCGCAAAAATCTTCCAACCCAAATCCAAAACTCTGCCCTCTCAACCAATCCTTGTTCCCTATCCGCTCGTTTCACCTCAATTCCCTCGCGCGGTCAACGCACATAACTTGCCCCCGCGCTCAAAACCCGCTAGGGGCCAGTCGTTCTTCGCACAAAGGGAAATCAGATGTCCGCGCCCAAGAAAGTTGTTCTGGCCTATTCCGGTGGCCTTGATACCTCGATCATTCTGAAATGGCTGCAGACCGAGTATGGCTGTGAGGTCGTGACCTTCACCGCCGATCTGGGTCAGGGCGAAGAGCTTGAGCCAGCCCGCAAGAAGGCCGAGCTGCTGGGAATCAAGCCTGAGAACATCTATATTGAGGACATCCGCGAGGAATTCGTACGCGACTTCGTCTTCCCCATGTTCCGTGCAAATGCACAATACGAAGGGCTGTATCTGCTGGGTACCTCAATCGCGCGGCCTCTGATCTCGAAACGTCTGGTTGAGATTGCTGAGGCCACTGGTGCTGATGCCGTTGCCCACGGCGCAACCGGCAAGGGCAACGATCAGGTGCGGTTCGAACTGGCGGCTTACGCGCTCAACCCCGACATCAAGGTCATTGCGCCGTGGCGTGAATGGGACCTGTCCAGCCGCACCAAGCTGCTGGAATTTGCCGAACAGAACCAGATCCCGATTGCCAAGGACAAACGCGGCGAAGCTCCATTTTCGGTCGATGCCAACCTGCTGCACACCTCTTCCGAGGGTAAGGTTCTGGAAGACCCAGCCGATATGGCGCCCGACTATGTTTACCAGCGCACCGTCCACCCTGAGGACGCGCCGAATGAGCCGGAATTCATCGAAATCGGCTTTGAAAAGGGTGACGCGGTCAGCATCAATGGCGAGGCGATGACCCCGGCCACCATCCTGACCAAGCTGAACGAATATGGCGGCAAGCACGGCATCGGTCGTCTCGATCTGGTCGAAGGCCGGTTCGTTGGCATGAAGTCGCGCGGTATCTATGAAACGCCCGGCGGCACCATCCTGCTGGAAGCACATCGTGGTATCGAATCCATCACCATGGACCGTGGCGCGATGCATCTGAAAGACCAGCTGATGCCGCAATATGCGGAACTGATCTATAACGGTTTCTGGTACTCGCCCGAGCGTGAGATGCTGCAAGCCGCCATCGACAAATCGCAAGAACACGTCACCGGCACCGTGCGGGTGAAGCTGTATAAAGGTCTGGCCTCAACGGTTGGCCGCTGGTCAGATCACTCGCTGTATTCCGAGGCGCACGTGACTTTCGAGGAAGACGCTGGTGCCTACGATCAAAAAGACGCGGCAGGCTTTATCCAGTTGAACGCGCTGCGGCTCAAGCTTCTGGCAGCACGCGATCGTAGAACAAGCTAAAGAAATGGGCTGCGCTTGCCGCCCATCCCCATTTCTTACGCCGCCCGCTGTTCATGAACAGGGGCATTGTATGCCGATTTCGTAAGATTAATGCCGTGCTCAGCATCCGCTTTGCGCACATAACTCTCCGATGAAACAGCAATGGGCTCGTGGTTGGACGCTTTCAGCGTCCATCGCCAGTACCCGGCGGAGTCTTTGTAAAGAACGTAGTACATTCTCGCGTCTCCATTACGTTGTCGCGATCCCGACGTAAGTGCCGGAACCTGCAAGGACACCGCAACATGCTTGACGGGACTCGCGATATCGTTGAGAATCGCAGTGTCTTCACTAGACAGAATGCCCGTTTGCGGCAGTCTTGGGGCACCTATTCGAGTAGGTGCCCCTTTATGATCGCGAGTCTGAGCCCGCGAGTCGAGTCTTTTTTATATGTGGCATTACAACATGTTGGGTTGCCAGCATCAGCGCATACAGGATATTCGAAGGTGCCCGCTGGTGTTTAAGCGACTCAAAATGCAAGAGGCTCTAGTGCTTCCAGCTTGGTCAACCTTGCCAAACTTATCTCTATGTCTTTACGTATACGTCAACTTTCAAAGGACAGGTCATGCTGCAAGATATCGCCGACGGAATTCAAAAAGGGCTAAATGGCAAAAGCTTTGATGGCTCGCTCAAGTTCGATTGTGGTGAGGCGGGCGTGATCGTTCTGGCCGACAATCAGGCCACCACGCAGGATCAGGAGGCCGATTGCACAATCCGGATTTCACAGGACAACCTGACCAAATTGCTGACTGGTAAGCTGAATCCGATGACCGGCGTGGCCATGGGCAAGCTGAAGATATCGGGCAATATGGGCGTTGCGATGAAGCTGGGGCAGCTGCTGGGATAGACGATAAAATCGCCTCACCAGCGCGTGACAATCGATGTCAGCGCATTGCAAGGCGGGGCGTCTACAGGCAGCTTGGTCTCGGAAGGAGACCTGCCATGACACGAACTGCCTATCTCGATTGTATAAAACCCTCAGTGCTTTTTGTACTAATCTTGCTGGCTGCACTACTGCGCGCCCTGCCGGGTTCCGCCGCAGGGACCGAGACGCTAACGGTCGCGGGCGGATGTTTCTGGTGTGTCGAATCCGATTTTGAAACTGTACCCGGCGTAATTGGCGCGGTGTCCGGATATACCGGTGGCACCACCGCCAACCCCAGCTACAAGGACGTGACCAAGGGCGGAACCGGCCATTATGAGGCGGTTCAGATCACCTTTGATCCCAGCAAAGTCTCTCGGGATACCTTGTTGGACATGTTCTTCCGATCGGTTGATCCAACGGACGCGGGCGGACAGTTCTGTGACCGGGGTGATAGCTATCGCACGGCTATATTCGTCTCTAACATGGGCGAAAAAGCCTTAGCCGAGCAAGCAAAGGCCGATGCCCAGTCCGCGCTCGGCCAAACCGTTGTGACGCCTATTCTACAGGAAACCGCCTTTTATCCGGCCGAAACCTATCATCAGGATTACTACAAGGGCGAAAAGGTTGTGTTCACCCGCTTTGGGCCAAAGCGTCAAAAGAACGCCTATAAGGCTTATCGCAAAGCCTGCGGTCGGGACGCGCGGGTCAAACAGCTTTGGGGTACAGATGCACCGTTTGCCGGATCCTAATCGAACTGCGCGTCGCGCACCTCCCGCAGGTCTGGAATAACATCCGCCGTGCCGTGCCGTGTCACCATCAAGGCAGCGGCGCGGTTGGCTTGAAGAATAGCCTGTTCCATCGGCATACCCCGATCCATTCCCGCCAGCACGTAGCCGGTGAAAGTATCGCCTGCCCCAGTCGTATCCACGGCCTGTACCTTATGCGCCGCAAAGTCGATCGGATCGCAGCCTTGCTGAAAATACCGCGCACCCTTGGACCCAAGCGTCACGATCACATGTCGCACAGGCAATTCAGCCGCACTTAGACCTGTTTCCTGTTGCAGTTGTGCAGCTTCAACCTCATTCAGGATCAGGAAGTCCAGATAGGGCAGCACGGCCTGAACCGCCTCAGCCTCGAACGGGGCCGCTGCATAGCAGGCGGTCAGACCAAGCTCGCGCGCCATGCGGGCGGCTTCGACTTGTGCATTGGTTTCATTCTGAAAAACAAGCAGATCGCCGGTGTTGGCAGACGCAAGCGCCTGCCCGATCTGCCCACCTTCAAGCGCGTGATTGGCGCCCGGATACAGAATGATCAGGTTCTCACCCTGCGCATCGACCGCAATGATGGCATGACCCGTGGGGCTGCTGACCTCAGCTATAAACCGCGTGTCCACGCCATATTCCGTCAACCGCTCTTGTGCCCAGCGCCCATCCGAGCCGACCGCTCCGATATGGCTGACGCGTGATCCCGCCCGCGCGGCAGCCACCGACATATTGGCGCCCTTACCACCCAGAAACTTCTCGAGCCCGCTAGCCGCCAGAGTTTCCCCCGGCGCAGGCAGATGCGGCAAGGCATAGACCATATCCGCGTTGATCGAGCCAAGGTTCCAGATTGTCATTGCTTACCCAATCTCACACGAGGCCAGAATGGCCATGTTCAGGATATCGTTGGCCGTTGAAACCGTCGAACAAATCTGAATTTGCTTACCGATGCCGGACAATATCGGGCCGATCACGGTGGCCCCGCCCATTTCCTGCATCAACTTGGTTGAAATGCTGGCCGAATGGCGTGCAGGCACGATCAGAATGTTGGCTGGGCCGGTGAGGCGCTGAAACGGATAAGCCTCCTGCTGGTCCACATTCAGCGCGACATCGACGGTCATCTCACCTTCGTATTCGAAATCCACGCCGCGCTGATCAAGCACTGCGGGGGCCACATGCATTTTCTCGGCCCGCTCTGACACCGGATAGCCAAAGGTCGAGAAGCTGACAAAAGCCACCCGAGGCTCTAGCCCCATGTGGCGGGCCACGGCTGCGGCGCGCTCGGCGATATTGGCCAGATCGTTTTCGTCCGGCCATTCATGAACCAACGTATCACCGATCAGAACAATCCGCCCCTTGTGCAAGAGCGCGGTTACACCCGCGGCGCCATGTTGCGCATCGGCGTCAAACACATGGTTTATGCGATCCAGCACATGTGCCGATTTTCGAGTGGCGCCCGTCACCAGACCGTCGCCATGTCCATGGGCCAGCATAAGAGATGAAAACACGTGGCGGTCCCGCGCCGCCAGACGATGGATATCCTTGTGATCAAAGCCTTTGCGTTGAAGGCGTTGATACAGGAAGTTCTTGTAGCTGTCCAAATGGGTGGTATTGGCCGCGTTGACAACTTCAAGCTCGCGCACCGCGTCGCCCAGTCCAGCTGCTTCCAGCTTTTGCTTCACATCGTCTTGGCGTCCAACCACCATCGCCTTGCCGAAGCCAGAACGCTGATACATCACCGCCGCGCGCAGCACGCGTGGATCGTCGCCCTCGGCAAAGATCATCCGGCTTTGTGCCTGACGCGCACGGGCGTTCAAACCGCGCAGGATGCTAGCGGTTGGGTCCATGCGGGATTTGAGGCTCAGCTCATAGGCGTCCATGTCTATGATAGGACGGCGTGCTGCGCCCGTATCCATCCCGGCCCTGGCAACAGCTGGTGGAATGCGGTGAATCAGGCGCGGGTCAAAGGGTGTCGGGATAATGTAGTCGCGGCCAAAGGTTAGCGATTTGCCATAGGCCATCGCGACCTCATCCGGCACATCCTCACGCGCCAGCCGGGCCAGCGCATGGGCGCAGGCGATTTTCATCTCGTCATTGATCGCACGCGCATGGATATCCAGCGCACCGCGGAACAGGTAGGGGAAGCCTAGAACGTTGTTCACCTGGTTCGGATAGTCGCTGCGGCCTGTGGCAACGATCGCGTCAACGCGGACCTCATGCGCCTCTTCCGGGGTGATCTCAGGGTCGGGGTTCGCCATCGCGAAAATCACCGGGTTGTCCGCCATGCTGGCAACCATATCCTGCGTCACGGCGCCCTTGACCGAAACGCCCAGGAACACATCCGCGCCCTTCATGGCATCTTCCAGCGACCGCAGATCGGTCGAGATCGCATGGGCCGATTTCCACTGGTTCATCCCTTCGGTCCGGCCCTGATAGATCACGCCCTTTGTGTCACAAACGATGCAGTTCTCGTGCCGCGCGCCCATCGACTTGAGCAGCTCGATACAGGCAATCCCCGCAGCCCCCGCACCGTTCAGAACAATCTTAACGTCTTCGATCTTCTTGCCCGAAATATGCAGCGCGTTGATCAGACCCGCCGCACAGATCACCGCTGTACCATGCTGATCATCGTGGAAGACGGGGATGTCCATCTCCTCCTTCAGGCGCTGTTCGATGATGAAGCATTCCGGGGCCTTGATATCTTCCAGATTGATGCCGCCAAAGGTCGGCCCCATCAGACGCACCGCGCGGCAGAACTCATCCGGGTCTTCGGTGTCCAACTCGATATCGATCGAGTTCACGTCAGCGAACCGTTTAAAAAGGACGGATTTCCCCTCCATCACCGGCTTCGACCCCAGCGCACCAAGGTTACCGAGACCCAGAACCGCCGTCCCGTTCGAGATCACAGCGACCAAGTTACCCTTATTGGTATAGTCATACGCGGTCTCCGGCGCGTTGGCGATGGCTTCACATGGAACAGCAACACCGGGGCTATAGGCCAGCGACAGATCGCGCTGGGTGGTCATGGGAACGGTGGCCTGCACCTCCCACTTGCCGGGGGTTGGGTCCAGATGAAAGGCCAGCGCCTCTTCTTTGGTGATCTTCGCTTTAGGCATTTTGAACGTCGTTTCCATGACTTCGGGGCTCATGCCTCATAGCGCAGGCAGGCGCGCGCCTCAACGGGAATGAGTTTTCGGCTTTTATAGAAGATGCGGGGTTTGTAAGGTCGCGTCCGGAACACGCCAGAAGGGGGCCACTTTTGTCCACAGTCACGCCAATGATGGCTCAGTACCTTGAGATCAAAGAGGCCCATGCCGACGCTCTGCTGTTCTACCGTATGGGCGATTTCTACGAGATGTTCTTTGAGGATGCCGTCAATGCCGCCGAAGCGCTGGACATCGCCCTGACCAAGCGCGGCAAACACAATGGCGACGATATCCCGATGTGCGGTGTCCCGGTTCATGCGGCTGAAGGCTACCTGCTGACCCTGATCCGCAAAGGGTTCCGCGTGGCCGTCTGCGAACAGATGGAAAGCCCGGCGGAAGCGAAGAAAAGAGGCTCTAAATCAGTGGTAAAGCGCGATGTCGTGCGTCTGGTGACGCCCGGCACGCTGACCGAAGATGCCCTGCTCGAAGCCCGCCGCCACAACTTTCTGGCCACATATGCCGAGGTTCGGGATGAGGCCGCACTGGCCTGGGCCGATATCTCGACCGGGGCGTTTAACGTGATGCCTTTGACACCCGTGCGGCTCAGCCCCGAGCTGGCCCGGCTGGCCCCATCCGAGTTGATCGTTGCCGACGGGATGGAGCAATCGCTGAACGAAACCGTCCGCGACCTTGGGATTTCACTGACACCAGTCGGACGGGCCAGTTTCGACAGTACCGCGGCGGAAAAACGCATCTGCGGGCTGTTTCACGTGGGCGCGCTGGAGGCATTCGGGTCCTTTGGCCGGGCCGAGATTTCGGCCATGGGTGCCCTGATCGACTATCTTGAGATCACGCAGAAGGGCAAACTGCCTCTGCTGCAAACACCAATGAAGGAATCCGAAGACCGCGTGGTACAGATCGATGCCGCCACGCGCCGCAATCTGGAGCTGACCCGATCCCTGTCGGGCGGTCGTGCCGGATCGTTATTGTCAGTGGTCGACCGCACCGTCACACCGGGCGGGGCACGGTTGCTGGAACAACGCCTCTCAAGCCCGTCCCGCAATTTGGATGTGATCCATGCCCGTCTCGACGCTGTCAGCTTTGCCGCCGAGGACAGCCTGATCGCCTCGGACCTGCGCGAGGCCCTGCGCAAAACCCCCGATCTGGACCGCGCCCTGTCTCGCCTGTCGCTTGAACGTGGCGGGCCCCGCGATCTGGCCGCCATCCGCAACGGCCTGACCCAAGCCTCCGCAATTGCCGGCATCTGCGAAGGGCAGGATCTGCCGGTCCTGCTAGCAACCGCTTTGCAAAACCTTGTCGGCTTCGACGACCTTCTGAACTTGCTGGATGAGGCTTTGGTGGCCGAACCACCCCTGCTGGCCCGCGACGGAGGTTTCATCGCCCCCGGCTTTGACCCCGAACTGGACGAAGCGCGCACCCTGCGCGACGAAGGCCGATCTGTCATCGCTGGGTTTCAGCAGAAATATGCGGAACACACAGGCATCACTTCGCTGAAGATCAAGCACAACAACGTGTTGGGCTATTTCATCGAAACCACGGCTACGCATGCTGAGAAGATGCTGAACCCGCCGTTTTCTGAGACCTATATCCATCGCCAAACCACCGCCAATCAAGTGCGGTTCACGACCGTCGAACTCTCGGAAATCGAAACCCGTATCCTGAATGCTGGAAACTTGGCGCTTGAGATCGAAAAGCGGCTCTATAAAAGGCTTTCTGACGAAATTCTGGGCTTGGCCGCCCGCCTCAACCAAGCCGCCCGAGGGCTGGCCGAGCTGGATCTGACCACAGCGCTTGCCGACCTTGCGCGCGGTGAGAATTGGTGTCGCCCACAGGTCGACACCTCGCGGGCCTTTGAGGTTCAGGGCGGACGCCACCCGGTAGTCGAACACGCACTGCGCCAACAAAGCGGCGACGCCTTCGTCGCCAATGACTGCGATCTCAGTGCCGAAGATGGGGCCGCCATTTGGTTGCTGACCGGTCCCAACATGGCCGGTAAATCAACCTTCCTCCGCCAGAACGCCCTGATCGCCCTACTCGCCCAAATGGGCAGCTACGTCCCTGCAGAACAAGCCCATATCGGCCTTGTCAGCCAGTTGTTCAGCCGCGTCGGAGCCTCTGACGATCTGGCCCGAGGCCGCTCAACCTTCATGGTCGAAATGGTCGAAACTGCCGCCATTCTGAACCAGGCCGATGACCGCGCATTGGTCATTCTGGATGAAATCGGCCGCGGAACCGCCACCTATGACGGCCTCTCCATCGCTTGGGCCACGCTAGAGCATCTGCACGCCGCCAACCAATGCCGCGCCTTGTTTGCGACCCATTACCACGAACTCACCGCTTTGGCCGGAAAACTCGAAGGCGTCGACAACGCCACCGTTGCAGTCAAGGAATGGGAAGGTGAGGTGATCTTCCTGCACGAGGTCCACAAAGGCGCCGCCGATCGGTCGTATGGCGTGCAGGTCGCCCAACTGGCGGGTCTGCCTGCCTCCGTTGTTGAACGTGCCCGCATCGTATTGGATCAACTAGAAAAAACCGAGCGTGAGGGTGGCAAACAAAAATCCCTGATCGACGACCTACCGCTCTTCTCAGCCGCTCCACCACCGCCGCCGCCTGCACCGAAAGCCTCACCGGTCGCAGACATGCTGAACGACATCCTGCCCGACGAGCTGACCCCCCGCGAAGCACTCGACCTGATTTACAAACTGAAAGAGGCGGCCAAATCCTGACCGCCCCTTCTTCTGTTCAAAAATACCTCCGCCGGAGGCTTGGCCTCGCAGAGGTCAATCAGCTCGCAGGTGTCGACGACACACCAACCTGCGCCGGGCGCAGCAAACGGTCGTGCAACATAAACCCTTCAGCCGAAACCTGAATGATGTCCCCCGCGCGCGTTCCCGGCACCGGCGCTTCAAACATCGCCTCATGCACATTCGGATCGAACCGATCACCCACTTCAGGCGTGATCACTTCGATGCCGTGCTTCTGAAAAACATCTTTCAACGCCCGCATGGTCAGTTCCACACCTTCCAACAGAGGGCCAGCAACCTCTTTCTGCTCATCGGTCGCGGCCTCAAGCGCGCGTTTCATGTTGTCGTAAACCGGCAGCATGTCGCGGGCCAGCTTTGATCCGCCATACTGTTCCGCGTCCCGGCGCGCTTTGTCGCCGCGCTTGCGCGCATTCTCGGCATCCGCCAACGCGCGCATGAACTTGTCTTTGTAATCGTCCCGCTCGGCGCGCAGCGCGTCGGCTTCCAACGCCTCTTCGCTGATATCCATCAATTCCTCGGCCAGCTCTTCCGCTTCGGCCGTTGCGATATCGTCCAGAAAATCTTCGTTCTTGGGCTCTGCCATCTCTTAACCTCTAGCTCCGGTCGGATATCAGCTTGCCGACCAGTTGCGCCGTATAATCCACGATCGGCACGATCCGTCCGTAATTCAGACGTGTGGGCCCGATGACCCCAACCGCACCAATTATCTTACGATCAGCGTTCATATATGGAGACACCACCAAAGAGGAACCCGAAAGTGAGAAAAGTTTGTTCTCAGAGCCAATAAAAATGCGAACGCCCTCGCCTTCTTCCGCCAATTCAAGGAATTCCGCGATGTCACGCTTGCGCTCCAGATCGTCAAACAGCGACCGGATACGCTCCAGCTCTTCTTCCTGACCAGATTCGCCCAACAGATTCGCCCGCCCGCGCACGATCAAACGAGCCGAGTCAGTCCCGTCGCCATCCCAGGCTGCTATTCCGCTTTCGACCATCGCGCGCGCCAAAACATCAATTTCTTGCCTTCGCGCATCGATCTGGCTTTGCATCTGCCGTCGTACTTCGCTGAGCGTACGCCCCTCGATCAGTGCATTCAGGAAGTTCGCCGCCTCCCGCATTGAGCTTGGCGTCTGTCCCGGCGGCGGCGTGAACAGCCTGTTTTCGACATGACCATCGGCAAAGACCAGAACCACCAACGCGCGATCATGGGCAAGTGAGACAAACTCGATATGCTTGATCTCGGATTCATGTTTGGGCGTCAAAACCAGTGACGCTCCATGTGTCACATGTGACAAAGCCGATCCTACGCGGTCGAGCATCCCGCCGACATCACCCGCGTTAGAGCCTAAAGTCTCATCCAGTTTCTGACGGTCATCAGCGCCCAGATCACCAACCTCCAGCAACCCATCCACAAACATTCGCAGCCCTTGCTGCGTTGGAATGCGTCCCGCGCTGACATGCGGGCTGTCCAGCAGGCCCAGAAACTCCAGATCCTGCATCACATTGCGCACGGTCGCCGCGCTGACTTTTTCCGAAAGGGTGCGTGTTAGGGTGCGGCTGCCGACTGGCTCACCGCTGTCCAGATAGCTTTCGACGATCAGCCGGAACACCTCACGCGACCGGTCGTTCATCTCGCTCAGAATTTTGCTCGCTTCGCTCATCCGCGCACCCTTGCTGGACAGCCATTAAATAGCAGGCACAAGAAAGGTCAATCGGGGTTGCATCGTAACGCTACAGGGCGGTATCCCCAACCCAGCAAACAAAGGAATTCCCATGCGACCCTCAGGACGTGATCTAAACGAAATGCGCGCCGTTTCCATCGAAACCGGCTTTACCAAACATGCCGAAGGGTCTTGCCTGATCAAGATGGGCGACACCCATGTGCTGTGCACCGCCACGATCGAGGATCGCGTCCCGCCCTTCATCAAGGGTTCGGGCCTTGGTTGGGTCACTGCCGAATACGGTATGCTGCCCCGTGCAACCAACACGCGGATGCGGCGTGAGGCTGCATCAGGCAAGCAGGGTGGGCGTACTGTTGAAATTCAACGCCTGATTGGCCGCGCCCTGCGCGCAGGCGTGGATCGTGTTGCCCTGGGTGAGCGCCAGATCACCGTGGATTGCGATGTGATCCAGGCCGATGGCGGCACCCGCTGCGCCTCGATCACCGGGGGCTGGGTTGCTCTGCGTCTGGCAGTCAACAAACTGATGAAAGCAGGCGACGTTATTTCCGACCCTCTGGTCGATCCCGTTGCTGCCGTGTCTTGTGGTATCTACGCAGGCCAACCGGTGCTGGATCTGGATTATCCGGAAGACAGCGAGGCGGGCGTTGATGGTAACTTTATCATGACTGGATCCGGCAAGCTGATCGAAGTGCAGATGAGCGCCGAAGGGTCTGTCTTTTCCCGTGCGCAAATGGATCAGCTGATGGATCTAGCTGAAAAAGGCGTGGCTGAACTGGCCGCCGCCCAGAAAGCAGCCTCTGCATGACTCGTAAGTTCGACGGGGACAGGTTACTGGTCGCAACCCACAACAAGGGCAAGCTCGAGGAGATGGCACATCTGCTTGAACCTTTTGGCGTGACCGTGGTTGGTGCGGCTGAGATGGAACTACCTGAACCGGAAGAGACCGAAGATACTTTTGTCGGCAACGCCCGGATCAAGGCCCATGCCGCCGCAAAGGCCACCGGTCTGCCTGCCCTGTCGGACGATTCTGGGATCACCATCAACGCCCTGGACGGAGCGCCGGGCGTTTACACCGCCGATTGGGCGGAAACTAGCAATGGCCGCGATTTCCTGATGGCGATGACTCGCGCGCACAGCGAGCTGGAAGCCAAAAACGCCGCGCATCCCCGCCTGGCTCAGTTCCGTTGCACGCTGGTTCTGGCCTGGCCTGATGGGCATGATGAAGTGTTCGAAGGCGTTGCGCCCGGTCATCTGGTCTGGCCGATCCGTGGCAAAGATGGGTTTGGGTATGACCCGATGTTTGTCCCCGAAGGCCACGACATTACCTTTGCGGAAATGGATCGCTGGGAAAAGAACAAGATCAGCCACCGCGGCCGCGCGGTGGAGATGTTCGTGAAAGGCTGCTTTGGCGGATGATTGGTGCAACGGGGGCTTTGGCCTGTATGTGCATTGGCCCTTTTGTGAGGCCAAATGCCCCTATTGCGATTTCAACAGCCATGTTTCCCGTGAAATCGATCAAAAACAATGGCTTGAGAGCTATCTGAGCGAGCTAAAGCGTTCAGCCGCCGAAACGCCTGATCGGGTGCTGAACACGATCTTTTTCGGTGGCGGCACACCCTCTCTGATGGCCCCTGACACCGTCGCCGCCGTGATCGACGAAGCCCGCACTCTCTGGCGCCCAGCCAACGACATGGAGATCACGCTCGAAGCCAACCCCGGCTCTGTTGAAGCGGGCCGGTTTTCAGCATATCGCGACGCTGGGGTGAATCGAATATCCATGGGCGTTCAGGCGCTGAACGACGATGATTTGCGCCGATTGGGGCGCATTCACACAGTCGCCGAGGCAAGCGCCGCATTTGATATTGCCCGCACTTGCTTTGATCGTGTCAGTTTTGACCTTATCTATGCCCGGCAACATCAAACCTTGGGCGCTTGGAAAGCCGAACTGACCGAGGCCCTATCGATGGCTGTTGACCACATGTCTCTGTACCAGCTGACAATTGAGGACGGCACCGCCTTTGGCGACCGATACGCGGTCGGCAAGCTGCGTGGTCTGCCCGAAGATGACAGCGCGGCAGATATGTATCTTGCCACACAGGAGATTTGCGACGCACATGGCCTGCCCGCCTACGAAGTATCAAACCACGCAAAACCCGGCGCCGAGTCTCTGCACAATCTGATTTATTGGCGATATGGCGACTATGTCGGAATCGGCCCTGGCGCACATGGCAGGATCACCGTTTCCGGACAGAAACTGGCGACCGAAACTTATCTGTCGCCCAACGGATGGCTGACCGCGGCACAAAACGGGTCAGCAGAGAAAAGCCGCACCGCCTTGCCCCTGCAAGATCAAGCAAATGAATACCTTATGATGGGTCTTCGAACTACTGAAGGACTAGATATAGATCGGTATAGCGCATTAACTGGTAAGCCGCCGGAGCAATCCAAACTGGATCACCTGACGCAGATTGGCATGATCTCACAGCATGGGAACCGCGTGTCTGCAACCAAAGACGGGCGCGCCGTTCTGAACGCCGTCATCCGAGAGCTATTGAGCTAGGTGCATGCGGTATCTTTGGGCCACATTCGGATTGCTCTGTGTTGCACTGGCAATGCTTGGCGTTATCCTTCCCCTATTGCCCACGGTTCCGTTTCTTCTGCTGGCAGCATTTTTCTTCGCCAAATCCTCATCCCGCCTTCACAACTGGCTTCTGACGCATCGGCTGTTCGGGCCCATGATCGAAGATTGGCAACGCTCACGCGCTATCCGTCCAGCCGCAAAAAAAGCGGCAACTGTTTCAGTCGCCGCCGTCTTCGGGATTTCTTTAATTTTATCCGCACCGCCCTACGTCCTGATCATTCAGGCCATCGTCCTAAGCGCCGTGCTGACGTTTATCTGGACTCGCCCTAGCGGCTAAGTTTCGCGCAGAGATCGTCAAGCTGATCCAGGTTTTCATAGGTCAGTACGACCTGACCGCTTTCAGTGCCCGGCTTGTGGTTGATCACCACCTTCATTGCCAAAATGGCCGAAAGATCCTTTTCCAGCGCACGTGTATCTGCATCCTTGCCCGCATTCAGATTGCGGGACTGAGGCGCTGTCCGGGGAGTATTCCCCTGCTGTTGCTTTTTCACCAGCGCTTCGGTCGCTCGAACCGACAAGCCATCTTTAACAACCAGTTTTGCCAATTCAGATGGGTTTTCTGCTGTAATAAGCGCCCGCGCGTGACCTGCTGACAGCTTGCCTTCGATCACCAGCGTCTGAACATCCATCGGCAAAGACAAAAGGCGCAGCAGGTTTGCGATATGGCTGCGGCTTTTGCCCAAAGCCTCGGCCATTTTTTCCTGCGTATGACCAAACCGATCCATCAACTGCTTGTATCCAGCAGCCTCTTCAACGGCGTTCAGATCAGCACGTTGAATGTTTTCAATAATCGCAACTTCCAGCACTTCGGTATCGTCAAAATCACGAATTATAACTGGAATATCATGTAGTTGCGCCATTTGCGCCGCACGCCAGCGGCGTTCGCCCGCAACAATCTCATATGCCCCGTCTCCAATCGACCGCACGATCAAAGGCTGGATGATGCCCTTTTCCTTAACAGAGGCCGCGAGCTCGTTCAGCTGGTCGGGCAAAAATGTACGGCGCGGCTGGTCGGGGTTGGCTTTCAGCTTTTCAATCGGAACGGTCATGTCCGGGCGGCGCGGCTCTGCAGGGGCGCGCCCATCTCCGTCCTGCGTCACATCCGCCATCAACGCAGATAGACCGCGCCCAAGGCCCCTCGATTTTGTTTTCTTGGCGCTCACGTCGCCCTCCTGACTTGTCGCTTATGCGGCGACTTTGTTGTTCTTGTGCATGACTTCGCGCGCCAGGTGCCGATAGGCCATCGCCCCAAGCGATCCCGAGTCATACTGCAGAACCGGCAACGCAAAGGATGGTGCCTCACTGACCCGCACATTTCTTGGTATCTTGGTCTTAAAAACCATCTCACCCAGATTGTCACGCGCGTCTTTTTCGACTTGGCGGGACAAGTTGTTGCGGTTGTCATACATGGTCAACACAACACCTTCGATTCTCAGGTCCGGATTCGCGGTCTGCCGAACCTCTCTGATCGTCAACATAAGTTGCGAAAGGCCTTCCAGCGCAAAAAACTCGCTCTGCAGTGGAACCAATACCGAATGTGCAGCAACCATTGCGTTTACGGTCAGCAAATTCAGCGACGGCGGGCAATCGATCAGAACAAAATCCAGATCAAATTCATCGATTGACGTCTGGCGCAGGGCGTCGTGCAATAAATAGCTGCGTTTTTCATTTGAAATCAGCTCGATATCAGCCGAGCTTAGGTCCACCGTGGCCGGTATGACGAACAGACCGCCGATCTCGGTTTCCTGAACAACTGCCTCAAGCGGTGCATCATCAAGAATTAGATCGTAAGTCGTCCAATCGCGGTCTTCAACGCCCAGCCCTGTCGATGCATTTCCCTGCGGATCAAGATCAACCACCAAAACTCGGCATCCAGCCTCGGCCAGCCCAGCCGCAAGGTTTATTGCCGTCGTAGTCTTTCCAACGCCACCCTTCTGATTGGCAACCGCGATTATCCGGGGCCCGGAAGGACGAGACAGATCAACCACGTGATACTCCTTTGATCTTAAGGATAACGGCCTGAGGTTCAGTTAAACTTGTAATCGGCTCCGCGTCGAATTTCCATTCCTCGCGCGCCTCGTCCATCTCTTTTTTCCAATTTGCGCCTTTCGGCAACAAGGCTAGGCCGGATTCGCTTAAGTGCCTGTCACAAAATGACAAAAGCGTCTTGAGATCAGCCAAGGCCCGCGCCGATAGGATATCCACGCCCAACGGGTCAACTGCCTCGATCCGCCTTGAGATCACCTCACAATGAACACCGCATTCCCGTGCGACATTGCGCAGAAAGGCCGATTTGCGCTGATCGCTTTCGACGAACTGAAATCGCGCCTCTGGTGCCTCGTCCGCAGCCATAATCGCGCAGACCATTCCTGGAAACCCACCCCCGCTTCCAAGATCGGCCCATGTTCGAAAGGACTTCACGCAACGGAACACCTGCACCGAGTCCAGGATGTGACGGTTCCAGATATCCTCCAGGCTCTTGCGGGAAACCAAATTGATCTTGGGGCTCCAACGCTTGACCAGCTCGACATAAGTTGTGAGGCGATCGAGTGTTTCACGTGAAACATTTAGTGCGTCAAATTCCGGCAATTCAAATGTCATGCTTGCCGCAGCCTTTCGTCACGACGAAGCCTTGCCAGAACAAGTGTTAGTGCCGCAGGGGTCACACCTTCAACTCGGCTGGCCTGTGCGATGTTGGCTGGGCGCGCGGCAGATAACTTCTGCTTCATCTCTACAGACAGTCCATCGAGCGTACTATAGTCAAAGCTCTGCGGGATTACGTAAGCTTCATCACGCTTCATCGCCTCCACATCACGCTGCTGCCGAGTTATGTAGTTGGCGTAGAGCGCATCACGCGAGATTTGCCGGCGAATTTCCGGTGCGGTATCATGCAGATCGGGGATTAAGGGGACTATGTCTTCAAAAGACACATCTGGAAACGCAAGGATCGCAAGGCCATCACGGCGGTTTCCGTCCTGATTTACATTGATGCCAGCCGCTTTGATCTCTTTCGGGGTGTAGGTGCGATTAGTAAGTATCGCTTTTGCACTCTCCAGCTTCGACATCTTACTTTCAAAATGCGCGCGCCTGTTTTCACCAACACAGCCGAGCTGAAGCCCGACGGGTGTCAAACGTTGATCTGCGTTATCCGCCCTCAGTGACAATCTGAACTCAGCCCTTGAGGTGAACATACGATAAGGTTCAGCGACACCTCGAGTCGTTAGATCATCGATCATAACGCCGATGTAGCTATCCGCTCGAGTGAAATGCACAGGTTCTTTCCCCTGCACCTCCAGCGCGGCATTCAGGCCAGCGACCATTCCTTGGGCTGCCGCTTCCTCATATCCTGTGGTTCCATTTATCTGACCCGCAAGATATAGGCCTGGCACTGAAGCAAGCGACAGCGAGGCAGTCAAGATTCTGGGGTCCACATAGTCATATTCAATTGCATACCCAGGTTGCAGAATTTCGGCCTGCTCGAGCCCCTTGATGGACCTAACATAATCCTGCTGGACATCCTGCGGCAATGAGGTCGAGATGCCGTTGGGATAGATGGTGTGATCATCTACACCTTCAGGCTCCAGGAAAATCTGGTGTGAGGTTTTGTCAGCGAACCGAACAATTTTATCCTCAATGGATGGGCAGTATCTTGGACCAACACCATCGATATGCCCGCCATACATTGCCGACTTGCTGAGATTATTCTCAATAATCTCATGTGTCCGGGCATTCGTATGGGTAATGCCGCATGAGATTTGGGGCGCGACTGCAGATGTCGATAAGAACGAGAACAACGTTGGTTTATCATCCCCATCTTGCCTCTCCAAATCCGACCAATCGATCGTCCGTCCATCAAGCCTGGGCGGTGTGCCAGTTTTCAGCCTGCCAATGGGCAGCTCGTAGCCGTCCAATCTCTCGGCCAGCTTCGTAGATGGTCGATCTCCCATGCGACCACCCGGTCGCGATACATCGCCGATATGGATCACTCCACGCAAAAAAGTGCCCGACGTTAGAATTACCGCGCGTGCTGAAACCCCCGATCCGTCACCAAGGATTACGCCCGCAACGCGGTCGTCTTCCATTTTGAAATCCACAACCTCACCAACCAGAACGGTCAAATTCTCTTGCTGATCCGTTTCTGCTTGCATCGCCGCGCGATACAGTGCTCGGTCAGCTTGCGTTCTGGGTCCTTGAACAGCTGGGCCTTTGCGGCGGTTAAGCAGTCGAAACTGAATACCTGCGCGATCTGCAACGCGACCCATGACCCCATCCAGCGCATCTATCTCTCGTACCAGATGACCTTTACCCAAGCCGCCAATCGCTGGGTTACAGGACATCACACCGATATCGGTTGCTGACAGTGTCACAAGCGCTGTCAACGCACCCATCCGCGCAGCCGCATGAGCAGCCTCCGTTCCCGCATGCCCCGCGCCGATAACGACGACATCAAAACCTGAATGTTTCACGTGAAACACTCCTTATTTCCCAAGGCAGAAACTTGAGAAGATTTCATCCAATAGATCTTCGACACCTATTCTACCCACCAAAGATTCAAGCGCCCGGATTGCAGTACGCATTTCCTCTGCTGCAATATCATACAGGTCCGGACCTGATTCCAGAACCGACATTGCACTGTCCAAAGCACGCTTTGCAGCAATCAGCGCAACCCTGTGCCGCTCCCGTGTAGCTATACCATGGCTAGTGGAACGACCTTCCAACACACGCGATATATTGTTAATCAATAGATCAATTCCCTGGCCGGTTTTCCCGGAAACTCCATTGTCGACATCTGGTCTGAGATCTGATTTCGGTCGAACAAAGATGTCCCCCTCTTGAAACGGTACGCCAAGTTCCGAGGGATCGTCAGAGAGAAAAACACGCAGATCAGCCGTTTCTGCACGTTTGCGCGCGCGTTCGATACCAAGGTTTTCAACGTGGTCTTCGGTTTCTCGCAAACCAGCGGTATCCAACAGCGTTACAGGCAACCCCGAGAGGTCCATGCGTACCTCAATCACGTCCCGCGTGGTTCCCGCATATTCCGAAGTGATCGCTGCCTCACGCCCTGCAAGCGCGTTTAGCAGGGTTGATTTACCTGCATTCGGCAGCCCAATGATTGCCACTTCAAATCCGGTTCGAATACGTTCAGCAATCTGAACACCATCTGCCTCGCGCTGAAGGTCATCAGCAACACCAGAAACCAACTGCCGAACTTCAGGAGTGACGTCGGTTGGAACCTCCTCATCAGCGAAGTCAATCACAGCTTCCAACAACGAAGCTGCCCGGATCAGGTCGCGCCGCCAACGTTCGGCAAGCTGCCCCAACTCCCCTGCTAGAATGGTTTGAGCTTGCTGTCGCTGTGCTTCGGTTTCAGCGTCGATCAGATCGGCAAGGCCTTCGACCTGTGTCAGGTCCATCTTGCCGTTTTCCAACGCCCGGCGGGTGAATTCTCCGGGGTCAGCCAGACGCACCCCATCGACATCAGACATGCATCGCATCACAGCATTCACGGTAGCTGTACTGCCGTGAATTTGCAGTTCAGCAACGTCTTCGCCGGTAAAACTAGCCGGCGCCTGGAAGGTCAGGACCAAACCATCATCTAACCGAGAACCGCCGGGATCACGCAAGGTGCGAAAGGCCATACCCCGCGGTGACAGGGCACCGCCCGACATCTCGGCCGCAGCGCGATGTGCATCAGGACCCGAGAGGCGAATGACCGCCACCCCGGCTTTGCCCTGCGCACTGGCCAAGGCGAATATCGTATCCATTCGAAGGCCTCGCGTCAGTTAAGACCTGTGTCAGGTATTCATCGAATCGAAGAACTCGCCGTTTGTCTTGGTCTGTTTCAACTTCGACAACAGGAACTCGATTGCGTCGGTGGTGCCCATCGGATTGAGGATACGGCGCAGAACGAAGGTTTTGGCCAGATCACCCTTGTCGACCAGAAGGTCCTCTTTCCGGGTGCCGGATTTGAGAATATCGATGGCCGGGAACACGCGCTTGTCTGCGATCTTGCGGTCCAGAACGATTTCCGAGTTACCAGTTCCTTTGAATTCTTCAAAGATGACCTCGTCCATCCGGCTGCCGGTATCGATCAATGCTGTGGCGATGATGGTCAGCGAGCCGCCCTCTTCAATGTTCCGCGCGGCACCAAAGAACCGCTTGGGCCGTTGCAGAGCATTCGCATCCACACCACCGGTCAAAACTTTACCCGAAGATGGGACCACGGTGTTAAAGGCCCTACCAAGTCTTGTGATCGAATCGAGAAGAATAACAACATCTCGTTTATGTTCGACCAAACGCTTGGCTTTTTCGATCACCATCTCGGAAACGGCAACGTGGCGGGTAGCCGGTTCGTCGAAGGTCGAAGACACAACCTCACCCTTCACCGAACGCTGCATATCGGTCACTTCTTCGGGCCGTTCATCGATCAGCAGGACGATCAGATAACACTCCGGGTGGTTCTGTTCGATCGAGTGCGCGATGTTCTGCAGGATCACGGTTTTACCGGTCCGCGGCGGTGCCACGATCAAGGACCGCTGGCCTTTGCCGATAGGTGACACAAGGTCGATCACACGGGCCGACTTGTCCTTGATGGTCGGATCCTCGATCTCCATCTTCAAGCGCTCATCGGGATACAGAGGCGTCAGGTTGTCGAACAGGATCTTGTGCTTGGCCTTCTCGGGATCTTCAAAGTTGATCTTAGTGACCTTGGTCAGCGCAAAGTAACGCTCATTATCATCGGGCGCCTTAATCTCACCTTCGACGGTGTCACCAGTGCGCAGCGAATGCAGACGGATCATGTCGGGCGAGACATAAATGTCGTCAGGGCCCGGCAGATAATTCGCCTCAGGCGAGCGGAGGAAGCCGAAGCCGTCTTGCAGGACCTCCAACACGCCGTCACCGCCAACGGTCCAGCCCTCATCCGCACGTTCGCGCAGGATCTGGAACATCATCTCGCCTTTACGCATGGTCGAGGCGTTTTCGATCTCCAGCTCTTCGGCCATCGCCAGAAGGTCTTTGGGGCTTTTGGCTTTCAAGTCGGCAAGATTCAGGGATTCAGCTGTCATGATACATACCTTCACCGCAGATTGCGGCACGAAGTGGAATTTCAGTACGGAAAATACGCCGCCCGGACGGGCGTGTTTCGGGTTCAATAAGCGCTTACTTAATAAGAGTCAAACAAGCCGTCAGAATTTCAAAACAACCGACAGGACGATGATCACCATCAAAACGGTCGGAACCTCATTCATCATGCGGTACTGACGCCCTGTGAGCGTGTTTCGGCCTGCAACGAAGTCCTTTCGGCGGGCCATAAGCCAATGATGAAACCAGGTCATTCCGATCACAGCTGCCCCCTTGGTCCAGGGCCAGACGAAATCCCAACTGACGATGCCTGGCGTAAACACCATGATCAGCCCACAGACCCAAGCAACGACACTGGCAGGACCCATGATCACCCGTAGTAGCTTTTCTTCCATTTCAAAGAAAATCTCTTGAGCGCTATCGACCGTCTGCGCTTTTTCTACGTGATAGACAAACAGCCGGGGTAAATAGAACAAGCCGGCCATCCAAGAGATCACGGCCATTATATGAAGCGCCTTCACCCACGGGTAGATCGTGAAAAGAAGATCAGTCATTCTGGCTCCGAACGTTGTTCGACCCTTTCCCTAATAAAAAAAAAGGAAAGAAGAAAGGATGATGGTTTTGTAGTGTAGGTAATTTCCGTGGATTACTTTTTTACCCTTCAGTTTTCCCCAGGTGGACAAGTTTGCCGAAGCGTAGGCGTATTTTGTGAATTTCATAAATATCATATATATAACAAATACTTATATCTTTAACGTTCTTTGAAAACTGGGGATAATTGACGGAATATCTATGGGGGATAGAGTTATCCTGTGATCTAGACTTATCCTTGTCTCGGCTGGACAGTGTTTGAGCGACTCAGGGAAGTTTTGCGGGTTTTTCCCGGGCTTGCGTGTCAATCTGAAAACCATACAAAGCGTCCAAGACTGCTCATTGATTTGCACACGGGGTTTTCCACATGTCTGTCCCCATCATTCTGGCCTCGGGCTCAACCATTCGCGCGCAACTGCTGAAAAATGCAGGCGTGCCTTTTACTGTTCAAGTGGCGCGCGTGGATGAGGATACCATGAAACGCGCGCTTTTGGCCGAAGATGCCGCGCCGCGTGATATCGCGGATGCGCTCGCGGAAATCAAAGCGCGTAAGATCAGTGACAAATCTCCGGGCGCGATGGTGCTGGGGTGTGATCAGATGTTGGATTTTGAGGGGCAACTGCTGTCGAAACCACAAACGCCCGAGGATGCGTTGGCACAGCTCAAGGCAATGCGGGGCAAGCGGCATATGCTGTTGTCTGCAGCGGTGATTTATCAGGATGGTGAGCCGATCTGGCGGCATGTGGGTCAGGTCCGTCTGCGGATGCGGATGAGCTCGGATGCTTATTTGCGCGATTATGTTGACCGGAACTGGGACAGTATTCGCCATGCTGTAGGAGCTTATAAACTGGAAGAAGAAGGTGCACGCCTATTTGCGACCATTGACGGCGACTACTTTAACGTTTTGGGTATGCCCTTGTTGGAGCTGCTCAACTACCTGGCTGTCAAAGGGGTGATCGATCAATGACGGACTATCGGGTTCCCTTGGCCGGGGTGATTGGGCATCCGATCGGGCATTCCCGGTCGCCCAAACTGCATGGACATTGGCTAAAAACTTATGGGCTGCCGGGGCACTACATTCCAATGGATGCGGCCCCAGCGGATCTTGAGACCGTGTTGCGCACACTGCCCAAAGCCGGGTTTGTCGGCGCGAACGTGACGGTGCCTCATAAAGAAGCCGCTTTGCGGATTGCCGATCATGTCTCTGACCGGGCAACGGTGATCGGGGCGGCGAATACATTGGTGTTTCGCAAGGATGGCTCGATCCATGCGGACAACACGGATGGCTATGGGTTCATGGAAAACCTGCGCAGTGGCGCGCCGGACTGGAACGCTCAGGATGGCCCGGCGGTTGTGTTCGGCGCAGGTGGCGCGGCGCGGGCGGTTCTGCAGGCATTGGCCGATGCGGGCGTGCCGGAAATCCTGCTGACCAACCGCACCCGCACCCGCGCGGACCACCTGAAAGAAGAAATCGGCCAGCGCATCACTGTGGTTGACTGGGTTCAGGCCGGAAATGTCGTGGAAAATGCAGAGCTTGTGGTCAATACAACCTCACTGGGCATGCAGGGCCAGCCTGAATTGCGAGTACCTTTGGACGGGTTGCAGCCCGGCGCGGTGGTGACCGATCTGGTTTACGCGCCGCTGAAAACCAACCTTCTGAAAACGGCGGAAGAGGCCGGGTGCACCACGGTCGATGGCCTTGGGATGTTGTTGCATCAGGCGGTTCCGGGGTTCGAGCGCTGGTTCGGCGTGCGCCCCGAGGTTGATGCCGACACCCGTGCGGCGGCCCTGGCATGAGCTTTGCGCTTGGCCTGACCGGCTCGATTGGTATGGGTAAAAGCACAACGGCGCAGATGTTTGTCGACGAAGGTTGCGCGCTGTGGGATGCGGATGCGGCTGTTCATCGGTTGTATGCGCCCGAAGGCGCAGCGGTTGAGCCGATGGGCGCGGCCTTTCCTGAAGCCATCATCGATGGAGCGGTTAGTCGGGAGGAGCTGAAACAGATCATTTCACGGGATAGCTCTGCATTGAAAACCATTGAGGCCATTGTCCATCCCTTGGTCGCGGCAGACCGTGCCGCATTCCGCGAAAACGCAACAGCGGATATTCTGGTCTTTGACATTCCCCTGCTATTCGAAACCGGCGGTAATGCGGCCATGGACGCGGTTGCCTGTGTTTCCATTCCGCCCGAAGAACAAAAGCGCCGTGTGACGGCGCGCGGAACGATGACCGAGGCGCAGTTCGAACAGATCCGTGCGAAGCAAATGCCAAATGACGAAAAATGCGCGCGGTCGGATTATGTGATCGTGACCGACACTCTGGACCACGCCCGCGCGCAAGTGCAGGATGTGGTCAGGCAGATACGGGCGGGGATGGTAAATGCGTGAGATTGTGCTTGATACCGAAACCACAGGGTTCGATCCTGAAAGCGGGGATCGGATCGTGGAAATCGGTGCGGTTGAGCTGTGGAACCATGTCGCCACGGGTGAGACCTATCATGTTTACATCAACCCCGAACGCTCCATGCCGGAAGAGGCGTTTGGTGTGCATGGGATTGGCCCCGACCTGCTGGAAACTCCGCGCCCGGCTGAAAAGGGTGAAGTTACACTGAAAGACAAGCCGGTTTTTGCCAAGGTCGGTCAGGGGTTTCGCGATTTTGTCGGCGACGCCAAGCTGGTGATCCACAACGCCTCATTCGACATGAAGTTCCTGAACGCAGAACTAAAATGGATGGGTATGGCCCCGCTGCCGATGGATCAAGCCATTGATACGTTGGCCATCGCGCGCAAACGCTTTCCCGGCTCGCCTGCGTCTTTGGATGCGCTATGCCGACGGTTCAACATCGACAATTCGAACCGGTTGCTTCACGGGGCGTTGCTCGACTCGGAGATTTTGGCCGAGGTCTATCTTGAACTGATCGGCGGCCGTCAGCCAGATTTCGGCCTGTCCACCTCTGCTGCCTCGGGTCCGGGTGGAGCAGATGACTGGCGGCCAAGCCCACGCGCAACGCCTCTGCCCCCTCGGATCACCGATGAGGAACGCGCAGCGCATGAGGCATTTGTCGAGAAATTGGGCGAAAGCGCCCTGTGGACCCGCGCCTGATCCATTCAGGCACGGGTCAGAACCTTAGGCGTCGGTCTTTTCCGCCTGAGCTGCCTGACGGCGCATCAACTCGTTGCGATACAGCGCGACGAAATCGATATTGTCCAGGTTCACTGGCGGGAAGCCTCCGTCACGGGTAACATCGCTGACGATGCGGCGCAGGAATGGGAACAGCATCCGGGGGCACTCGATCATCAGGAACGGGTGCATCTGATCTTCGGGCACGCCCTCCACGTGGAACAGGCCGCAATAGTCAAGCTCGCACAGGAACAGGACGTCATCCATGCCTTTGGCTTTGGACGTCAGGTTCAGTTTGATCGACACCTCGAACTGATGCTCGTTAGGGCGTTTCTTGGCATCCAGGTTCACCTGAACCTGAATTTCGGGCTGTACGTCACCCGACACGCCTTTTTGAGCCATCACGTTTTCAAAGGACATATCGCGGATGAACTGTCCCAGAACGCGCATTTGTACCTGTGGGGCAGTTTGTGCCGCAGTGTTTTCTGCAGCGTTTTCTTCGGCCATGGATCTACTCCAAAAATGAAATTCGCCACTGCTTATCAACTTGGGCGCGGCACCTCAATGCTCGTGGGGGCCTTCGACCCATTTCGATGGTTTTGAGGGGTCTTTCCGGGGGCGCACCTCGGTAAATTCTCCGTCAATCACATCGCTCTGATCAAAAGGGCCACGCTGGGTATGAAAACCCGCCCCGGACCCCATCTGGAATTGGGTGACTTTGACTTTGGACTTCAGGTAGCGGAACACTGCGACCCGGACACCCGGGATAAGCAGTGCAAATCCAATAGCATCGGTGAAAAAGCCGGGCGTCAGAAGCAACGCGCCCGACAGCAGGATCATCGCGCCATGGGCCAGCGGTTCGGTCGGGTCATCCAGTTTGGCAAAGGATTGCTGCAACTGTCCCAGCGCCATGCGACCTTGTGTCCGCACCAAAACAGTGCCCAAAATCGCTGTAAAAACCACAATTCCCAGCGTTGGCCACAGGCCGATCAGACCACCCACTTGAATAAACAGAGCGATTTCGATGATCGGCACTAACAAAAATGCCAAGAACAGGTACATTTGCGCTATCCTTTCCATATGGCCCGGCTGTGGACTTGCCTCGCACTGTCACCTACATAGTGGCAAGAGGCCGTGTACACAAAGTCTTGGCTCTGAGAAGAGGATGAAATGAACGAACCCATGATCCAGTTGCTGGTCCTGGCCGGAATTGCCGTTTTCCTGATCCTGCGCTTGAAAAGCGTATTGGGTTCGCGTGAGGGTTTTGAAAAGCCTCCTGTCCCGCATCAGCCCGATACAGGCTCGTCGCGCCGTGATTTTGAGGTGATCGAAGGCGGCCCCGATCATGACATCACCGACCATGTGCCGGAAGACAGTGATCAGGCGCAAACTCTGGCCGCGATGAAGCGGATTGAGCCCAGCTTTTCCGTCAGCGAGTTTGTTCAGGGCGCACGCGGTGCCTATGAGATGATCGTGATGGGTTTTGAGAAGGGCAACCTGGATGAAATCCAGCCCTTCCTGTCAGAAGAGGTGTTTGACACGTTTGTTTCGGTTGTTGCCGATCGCGAAGACAAGGGCCTGACGATCGAGGCGGAATTCATCGGCGTACGGGAAACTACCCTGACCGATGTGAAGTTCGACAAGGACACCAACGAGGCCGAGATCACCATGAAATTCGTGGGTGAGTTGACCTCGGTCGTGCGGGATCGTGGTGGCGACATCATTGAAGGTAACCCCAACACCGTGAAACGCCAAAAGGACAGCTGGACCTTTGCCCGCGTGATGGGCAAGGACGATCCGAACTGGCTGCTTGTCGCCACGGACGCATGATTGCAACGCTCCGGTCGCTTTTTCTGGTGGGTGCAATGACCACCGCCAGCGCCACCGGAGCAGAGGTGACGCGATCCATTCTGTCATTTGATGACTTGCAGGGCTGGGCCGAGGATGATCACGGCGCGGCTCTTTCCGTTTTTCTGAACACCTGCGGAGATCTGGGACATCCGGATTGGCGCGCGCTTTGCGGTGTTGCGCGCAGCTATGATGCGGATGCCGCACGTGCTTTCTTTGAACTGTTCTTTCGCCCGGTTCTGGTTGAGGATGGTGAGGACGCGTTGTTCACCGGGTATTTCGAGCCTGAGCTCGATGGTTCGAGGGTTCGCACAGAACGCTTCAAATATCCGATCTACAAAATGCCGCCCGAAGCCCGAAGTGATGGGCCATGGCTGAGCCGCCGGGAAATCCTGACCAGCGATGTGATGCAAGGACGTGGTCTGGAAATCGCTTGGGTCGATGATCCGGTCGAACTATTCTTTCTGCAGATTCAGGGCTCGGGCCGGGTAAAGCTGCCCGATGGTGGTGCATTGCGCGTTGGCTATGGTGGTGCCAATGGACACCCCTATCGGTCGATAGGCGTTGAACTGATCCGGCGCGGGATTCTGGGTTCGCACGAAGTCAGCGCGCAGATGATCCGCGCTTGGGTGCGAAAAAACCCGCAGGTCGGGGCCGAGTTGCTGTTTCACAACCCTTCCTACGTGTTCTTCCGCGAGGTAAGCCGCGTTGCGCCCGAATTGGGGCCGTTGGGTGCCATGAACCGGTCTGTGACCACTATGCGCAGTATTGCCGCCGATCCGGCATATACACCGCTGGGCGCACCGGTCTGGGTTGAGAAAGATGGTGCAAACCCTCTGCGCCGATTGATGATTGCGCAGGATACCGGATCAGCCATCAAAGGTGCGCAGCGGGCTGATATCTTTTTTGGAACTGGTGACGAGGCCGGACAAGCTGCTGGCCGGTTGAAGGATCCGGGCCGGATGATCCTGTTGTTGCCAATTCAACGTGCTTACGCCCTGTTGCCGGATGAATTCTGATGACCCGGCGCAAACTGACAAGTGACGAGATCGAGCTTTGGCGCAAGGTCACTAAACAGGCTGAACGGTTGCATCCGGAGATGCCTCAGACCGTGCATCCGACAACCCTGCCCAAGCCGACACCCAAGAAATTGCCGAAACCCCGGATCGAAACCTTTGAACTGGGCCAGACCCATCAAGGCAGACCGTCCGGAAATAGTTTGAAGCCGTCGATAACGGAAACGTTGCGCGCTGCGCCGGTACAGATGGACACCAAGGCGTTTGGTCGGATGAAGCGCGGCAAGCTAAAGCCCGAGGGCAAGCTGGACCTGCATGGGATGCGGATTGAAACAGCTCATCCGGCGCTGGTGCGCTTTGTTCTGACGGCGCAGGCACAAGGCAAGCGGCTGGTGCTGGTGATCACCGGTAAGGGCAAGGACCGTGATGAACCTGGCCCAATCCCGACCCCTCGCGGCGTGCTGCGCAATCAGGTGCCGCATTGGCTGTCCATCCCCCCGCTGGCGCAAGCGGTGATGCAGGTGACTCCGGCCCATATCAGCCATGGCGGTGACGGGGCCTACTACGTCTATCTGAGGCGCTCGCGCTAGAAATCGGCCCTCGCACGCCGGATACCGAACCCGACTAATGCGCAGACCAGCAGGAAAAACGCTGCGATCCAAAGGAATTGCAGGCTGAGCGGGACACCAAGGTCGATCAAAACACCGGTCAAAACCGGACCTATGGCAGAGCCTAGTACCATCAGCGCGGTTGCCAAGGCTTTGATGGCCCCGATATGTCGGGTGCCGTAGAACTCGGCCCAAAACGCGCTGGGCAATGTGTTATGGGCTCCGCCAGTGATGCCCATGAAGATCAAGCCAATCAAAGCGATGCCGATGGTGTCTGCAAAGGCCATGACGCTAAAGCCCATCGCCATTGGTATCTGATAGAATGGCATGATCCGGGCGGTGCCCCATTTGTCCAGTGCCCATCCCGCCACAAACATTGAGACGATCGAAATGACGGTAAAGATCGGGAACAAAGCCACCAATTGAATATGAGCCCAGTCTTTGACCTCGGCCAAGTGGACTTGATGAAAGAAAAAGGCAGTGATGAACGCCGAGGGCCCCAGAATGGCCGGCGCCATGCACCAAAACAGCGGATGCAAAAGCGCCTCACGACGGGTCCAGTGACGGCCCTGCATTCCCGTTGACGCATATTCATCCGCAAGGCTTTGAGGTGTTCGTTCCTGACGCAGTAGACGGATCAGGACCGGAATACCTAACAGGATCAGACCTGCCACCAAAACCCAAAGCCAGCGCCAATCCACAAAAGCCATTGCAGCAACAAAACTGAGGGGCAGCAGAGCCTCGCCGATGGAATAGCCCAGCGAGGCGATTGACAGCGCTTTGCCACGTGATGCCGTAAACCAGCGTGCCATGGCGACTTGTGCCAGATGAGTGCTCATCCCCTGCCCGAACAGCCGCAGCAGAAAGATGACCACCGGCAAAAGGGCGACCCAGGTGTTCCAAGCCAGCGCAAGTGCCGCAAGGGCAAGCCCCGCAAGGACAACGGGCCCCAGAACACGGACGCGGAACACATCTGTCAGGCCACCGGCCCAGATCATCACCCCTGCCGCCACCAAGGTGCCCAGTGAGTAAAGCCCGCCCCAGGCCCCATGGCTCAGCCCATAGGCTGCGCGGATTTCGCCGGCAAAGACCGAGATGAAGAATGTCTGCCCAAAGCTCGACAAGAAGGTCAGTAAAAGACCAGCGCCAAGCCAGGTTGCATTGTCATAAAGGAACTGACGCAGGTTGAACCGCGTCACGGCGTTGTCACCTCTGCCTGTCCGGTTTCGGTCAGCACAATTTCGGTTGCGCCATCGGGGTTGCGTTGATCTTCAGGCACCAGAGTGTTGATGCCCCGGCTGCGCCTGTCATCCGGCCCGAACGTGCCGCTGACGCGCCGGACCGAGCCGAGAATCGCCAAAAGCGCTGGCGAAGTGGCTGCCACGAAATGTGAGGATTGCGCATCACTATTGAACGCAGTTGTGTCGATCACATTGATCGGAAACTCTTCCAGCGCATCGATCGAGCTGATGTTCCCCAAACGCTCACCTTCTGCGGTCCCGCGCAGGCGGGCCGAGATATTGAGTATCTTGTCCTTCTGCGACACCATCACGATGAATGGGTCAGGCGGGTTTGCAATCCGGGCCATCTGAGATCGAAACAGATCAACATCCAGATCGGGCGAGATCAGAACAACGCCTTCCAGATTTCTTTTGGCCCAGCCGGGTTCTTTCAGCTCGGCCTGTCGCATCATCTCCATCGACAGCGCGCCACCCATGGAATGCGCGACCAGAACAACGCGTTTCACGCCCATAGATTTCAAACTGCGAACGGTTTGTTCCAGCCCATCGCGCGCGAACAGCATGCTGTCCAGATCATAGGCATAGCCAAAACCTGTTGCGCGGCTGGGCCATGAATAAACCAGGATCGAGCCGGGTATTCCGATATCATTCGACAGCTGCGCCGCCCGGAACAGGGTCTCGGTTTGGGTCGAGTTGTAGCCATGGACGAAGACCGTCACGTCATCCTGACCATGCAGGCGTTCTTTCAACCCGTTCGGACCATCCAGTTCGGTCACTTTGGCCAGCACAAACTCTTTCTTCGGGTTTGCATTGGCGTATGAAAACTTAAGCGTCCCGGGCGTATGGGTTGGAGGGATTGAAACAGTGGTTTCAAGAAAGCGCAGGCTGTCGCCGCGGCGGAACCCATAGGATCCATCAGGCTCTTTTGCGCGCGACGTGCTGGCGAATACGGTCTTGGGTGTGCCAATAGACAATGCCGAGGGCACAGTTTCCGTGACGGTTCTGTCGACACAGGCCCCAACCGAGAAAATCAGAAACAGAATGACCACATAGCGCAATGCACAAGACCTTCGGAAATGCTTTGCGCTAAGCTATCGATTTCTGCCCTCGCGTCCAGTGACACGCGGAATCTGCGGCGGCAAAATCCAGCTGAATCTGTTACAGAACGTAACGGCTCAGGTCGGTGGACTTGGTTAGCTCGCCCAGGTTTTCTTCGACGAAGGCGGCATTGACCGTGATTTCAGATCCGGCTTTGTCGGGCGCGGTAAAGGACAGTTCCTCAAACACCCGTTCCATTACAGTGTAGAGCCGTCGCGCACCGATGTTTTCGATGCTTTGGTTTACATCTGCCGCAATCCGAGCCAACGCCGCAATGCCATCTTCGGTAAAGCTGACTGTGACCTCTTCGGTGCCCATCAGGGCGGTATATTGGCGGGTCAGGGCGTTGTCAGTTTCGGTCAGGATGCGCACGAAATCTTCTTCGGTCAGGGCGCGCAGCTCTACACGGATCGGCAGGCGGCCCTGCAGTTCGGGCAATAGGTCCGACGGCTTGGCGATGTGGAAGGCCCCGGAAGCGATGAACAGGATGTGGTCGGTTTTCACCGGGCCATGTTTGGTGCTGACCGTCGTGCCTTCGATCAGGGGCAGCAGGTCGCGTTGCACCCCTTCGCGGCTGACGTCGCCGCCGCGCGCGTCTGACCGGGCGCAGACTTTGTCGATTTCATCCAGAAAGACAATACCGTTTTGTTCGACCGACTCCAGTGCCACGCGGTTGACGGCTTCATCATCCAGCAGCTTGTCGGCCTCTTCGCCGATCAGGGCGTCGTAGCTTTCGGCAACGGTCATCCGTTTCTTGACTGTCCGCCCACCGAAGGCTTTGCCGAAGATATCGCCCAGATTCATCATCCCCATCTGGCCACCCGGTTGGCCGGGAATATCGAACATCGGCATTGGGTTTGCGGTTTCCGATAGCTCCAGCTCGATCTCTGTATCATCCAGATCACCCGCTTTCAGCTTTTTGCGAAACATCTCGCGTGTGCCCTCGCGGGCGTCTTCGCCTGCAATCGCCTCGATCACACGATCCTCGGCGGCCTGATGCGCGCGCGCTTTGACATCCTCGCGCATGTATTCACGGGTTTGAACGATGGCGGCGTCGGCCAGATCACGCACGATCTGCTCAACATCACGGCCCACGTAACCGACCTCGGTAAACTTGGTGGCCTCGACCTTGATAAAAGGTGCGCGCGCCAGTTTGGCCAGGCGGCGGCTGATCTCGGTTTTGCCCACACCGGTGGGGCCGATCATCAGGATGTTCTTGGGATAGACCTCATCGCGGATATCATCGGCCAGCTGCTTGCGCCGCCAGCGGTTGCGCAATGCCACGGCAACGGCGCGCTTCGCATCTTTCTGACCAATGATGAAACGGTCCAGTTCCGAGACAATCTCGCGCGGGGTCAGGTCGGTCAAGGCGCAGTCCTTTCAGTCGGCAGGTCAAACTTGGGCTTAGGTAATCATGTGCGGCATGAAAACAACCAAGTGGCTGTATTGGCAGCGTTGGTTAGCAACGCACCATCCGGTTTGCAATGCTTTCCATAGGTGAAACGCGCCCGCTCTGATACAGTGATTTCAATGCCTTGCGGGTCAGGAGCGCAGAGATGACGAAAATCGCCAAGATCACCCTGTTATTTGTGGTGTTTGTGGACCTGATCGGGCAAGGCCTTGTTTTTCCGATAATCAACTCGCTGATCATGGAAACGAAATCGGGCTTCCTGCCCGACAGCACACCAGAGGGACAGCGGCATTTCTACTATGGTCTCGTGATTGGGTGCTTCTTCCTGTCCTGGTTTCTTGGTGTGGTCTATGTCTCGAAAGTCTCAGATTCCATCGGGCGCAAGAATGCTTTGTTGGTTTGTCTAGGCGGGGCGCTGGTGGGCTATGCTCTGACCATCGCGGCGCTCTATATGAACAGTCTGATCATGCTGATTGTCGGGCGGTCGATCACAGGGTTCACGGCAGGCAACCAGCCTATCGCGCAGGCAGCAATGATCGACGGCAGCACAGATGCTGCGGACCGTGACCGAAACATGGGGTATATCGTGACGGGCGTCAGCTTTGGCCTTGTGGGCGGCCCGATTATCGGAGCGGTCCTGTCAGATGCCGCCCTGCTGGGCAGCTACGCGACGCTGAAAACCCCGTTTTATGGAGCGTTTGTTTTGGTGCTGATCGCGATTTTCCTTGTAATGACATATTTCAAGGACACCCGCACCGAACGCGAGCCATTTGTCTTTCGCCCGCGCGATATCACTGACAGCCTGATCGCAGTGCGCGGCCACCCGATGGTTCTGAAAATCCTGCCGGTCTATTCCTTCTTCATGATCGCCAACGTGACCTTCTACGTCTTTGTCGACAACTTCCTGACCAGCCGTTTCGGCTATGGCGTGATAGGTGGCAGCATGGCGATGGTGGTCATTGGCTTTGCGCTGGCTTTTTCCAGCACATTCCTGGTCAAACCTGCACAAGAGAGGTTCAGCAAGCATCAGATCATTTACACTGCGCTGATCGTCATGGTGATCTGCGGGCTGGCATTCGCCTTCAGCCCCAGCGGCGTGCTTAGCTTTGTGCCGGTGTTCTTTTTCTACTTCCTGTTCGGCGTAGCCTACCCCACCCTACTGGGTCTGTTTTCATCATCCGTCAGCGAAACGGATCAGGGCTGGGTCATGGGCGTGACCACCGCAGTCTTCTGCCTGGCGGGTGGCATCATGTCCTTGATCGGCGGCGGGTTGATGAGCATCGATATCCGCGTGCCCTATTACATCGTCGTTGTGGCCGCGATTTTTGGTCTGATCGGGATGCACCGCCGCTGGAAAGGGAAAGAGATTAGGGCGCTGTTAGCCTGAGATTGTCTCGACCGTCAGGTTGCCGTTGGTGTAGACGCAGATATCCGCGGCAATCGCCATGGCCTCACGCGCCACCTGCTCGGCCTCCTTATCGCTGTCCATCATCGCGCGGGCTGCGGCGAGGGCGAAGTTCCCACCCGATCCGATGGCAGCCACGTTATGCTCGGGTTCCAGCACATCCCCTGCCCCGGTGATCACCAACAGGTCCTTGCCATCGGTGACAATCAGCATCGCCTCAAGCTTTTGCAGGTACTTGTCGGTGCGCCAGTCCTTGGCCAGTTCCACAGAGGCGCGGGACAGTTGGCCGGGCGTGGCTTCAAGCTTGGCTTCCAGCCGTTCCAGCAGTGTGAAGGCATCGGCAGTCGATCCCGCAAAACCAGCAACCACCTCAAACCCACCAGGCGACAGACGGCGCACCTTGCGGGCGGTGCCTTTGATCACGGTCTGGCCCAGGCTGACCTGCCCGTCCCCGGCGATGACAACCTGCCCACCTTTTTTGACGCCGATAATGGTCGTTCCGTGCCAACCGGGGAAATCGCTGTCTGCCATGAAAGCCTCCGTTCTTGTCGGCGTTATATATGGGCTGGCCGCGGGATCGGCGCAACCCGTTCTAATTCTGCGTAAAAGATATGCAATAGATGCAGATCGGGACTGTCAAACCAGCAATTGTGAGTCCGCATCGCGCATCCTACATGGGGCTTACAACCGACAACGGGTCGGCTGTTTCAAATCCAAGGACTGCGCACATGGCAACTACTGCAAATATTCATGCGCCGCTCGGAGCAGCTACCATTCTGCACGTAGTGGACGCGTTCTCAAACGCTCTTGAAACCGTTGTTGAATGGAACGAGGGCCGTAAAACCCGCAAGCTACTGTCTCAGCTGACCGATGCTCAGCTGGATGACATCGGTCTGGTTCGCGCGGATATCGCAAAGCTCTGATCCTTCGACCGGATCGCCAAATCGGAACAGCCGCCCGGACCCCCGAGCGGCTTTTTCTTTGTCAGCTCTGGACGTATTTCCCAACTTGAGAGGGCACAAAGGCCTCGATCGCGGCGGTGGCAACCACATGTCGCGTACCAGCGACCTTATCCTCTACATCCTGTCCGCCCAGAACCGCGCGCACTTCGGCCCGCCCGCGCGGCAGGTCGGCGGCAACCAGATCGCAATCGACCTGATCGGGGTTCTGTACACCGATGGTCACCTGCACTCGCATCTCAGCGTGGTCGATCCCGAGGGTCGAAAACAACGTGATCGAGGAATGATGCAATGCGTCCTGCACCGCCCGCCGCGCAGCTTTCGTGTAATCTTGACCGTAGAGGTCATTCCCCATTCCTATTTCAAGAATGATACGTTGCTCAGTCATTGCGCGACCTCCATATCAAACGAAACGGCCAATGCGGCATTGGCGATCACTGTTCGGCCCTGCCCGTCGGGCTTTTCGATATCAAGCCCACCCTTGGCGACTGAGACGCTGGGGGTGCCATAGGGGAACACAGCCAACAGCTGGTCGGTATCCACCAGTTCGGGCTGCTGAACTCCGATTTCGACATCGATGATCATCGCCTCTTTGGGAAAGCCAAACAGCTCGGCCATGTTGATCGAGTTGTGCCACAGCGCGTCCTTGATCGCCCGTCGCGCGGCTTCGGTGTAATCCTCCCGGCGCAGGGACGTTCCCATTCCGAATTCCACCAATACCCGTGTTTTGGCCATCTGCCCCCTCCGATCTTTCAACAAAAAAGGCGCCCAGGTACAGGCGCCTTTGGTCTTTCTCTGATCTCAATCGGATCAGATGGATTCGTCGATCCAGCTTTGCAGAGCGGCCTTCGGCGCCGCGCCTGCCCGGTTCGAGACGACCTGGCCGTCCTTGAAGATGAACAGCGCCGGGATGCCACGCACGCCCATGGCGGCGGCGGCGTTCGGGTTGCTATCCACATCGACCTTGGCGATTTTCACCTTGTCGCCATACTCGGCGGCCAGTTCTTCCAGCGCGGGGCCGATCTGTTTACAGGGGCCGCACCATTCGGCCCAAAAGTCCACAACTACGGGAACGGTCGAATTCTTGACTTCGGCGTCAAAGGTGTCGTCGGTAACGGCAACGGTCGACATATTCTGTCTCCTGAATGGGGTAAACTTGGGATCAGAACGTAGGTGCCGCCGTAGGGAAGGTCAAGATATCTGGGTGCGGGCCAGTGCGTCCGTCACAAGATCGTGTGGCAGCCACATCAGTTCTGCGCTGCGCGTCCAAAGGATCGCAGCGCGAATGGTCTTATCAGGATAGATCTGTGTCAGCGCCTGCGCATAAGCCCCCATCTGACGCAGCAGGCCTTCGGGGCAGGCTTCGGCGTTTGTGGGAACCGTAGCATTTGATTTGAAATCAATCACATGCACTTCGGTGTCGGTCACGATCAACCGGTCGATAACCCCATGCATGCGCTGCCCGTTTAGGTTGGCAGACACGGGAACCTCGGCCAGAGCATCGGGGGCGAATATTGGTTCCAGATGTGTGGCCGTCAGAACTGCTGTGGCTTCGGCCAGAAACTCATTTCGTTCCCCGTCCTGCATATCGGGCAGAACGCGGGCGCAAAGCTTGGGCCAGCTATCCTGCGCCATGCCGGGCAAATGCTCCAGCAGCAAGTGCAGCCGGGTGCCGCGCAGCTTTGCGACCTCTTCATCCTGACACGCGTCGCCAGGAAGCGCCTTGGTCCCGCCCAGATCGGATGGGCTGAGGGTTTCAAGGGTCTTAGGCGCATCTTGCGCGGGTGATTTGTAAAACTCGGGCAGATTGACGATTGCTTCCGACGGCTCTGAATGCGCGATAAGGGGCAAGGCATCCCAATCGCCATGCGCCAATCGCTGCGTATTTGATCCGTCCAGTTGTGTTGCCCCTGCCCGCGCCATCGCCGCCTCAACCATCTGATACCAGCTGGATCCATCCTTGCCGACATCGCCCGCAGCCGCCACAATCAACCACTTTTCAGCCCGTGTTAGAGCCACATAGAGCAGCCGCAACCGTTCATTTTCTTCCCGGCTGCGCGCCTCGTCCCGCGCCCGAGAAATCAGTTTGGGTGAGGCATCCGCTGGAACTTTCCAAAGCGGCACCCCATCTGCGACCATGATCTCGGCATCGCGCGGGGCCTGGCGTTTTCCTGTGTCGGGCAGGATCACAATGGGCGCCTCCAACCCTTTTGAGCCATGCACCGTCATGACGCGGATCATGTTGCCCACACCGCTCATCTGCCGTTTGATTTCCAGATCATCGGTCTGCATCCAGACCAGAAAGCCGGTCAGGCTGGGAATATCGGTGCGTTCGTAGGCCAAGGCCTGCGATAGCAGGGCATTGATCCCGTCCTCGGCTTCTGCCCCAAGCCGCCCGAGCAGTTTTCGCCGCCCGTCGTGGCGGGTCAGAATGCGCTCGATCAGGTCGTAAGGGCGCAGAAAGTCGATTTGGCTGCGCAGATCGTTGAGCATGGCGAGCGTTTCGGGGAATTCTTCCGCCCGGTTACGCAGCGCGGCCCAAAGATAGGTTTCCTGCCGTCGATGGGCCAGATCAAACAACGCCTGTTCGGTCCAGCCGAACAACGGGGATTTTAAAACGGTGGCCAGCGCCAGGCTATCCTCAGGCGTGGCGAGAAAGCTCAGCAATGCCGCAAGGTCTTTGACCGCCAGTTCTGCGCCTACTTTCAATCGATCCGCCCCTGCGATGGGCAACCTTTTGGCCTTACACGCGCGTATGATCTCGGCAAACAGGTCTGAGCGGCGCTGAACAAGAATAAGAAAATCACCCGGCTGTATTTTGCGGCGCACGAAAGTGCCGGGCTCCTGACCGTCCTCGGGGATCGTTACATCGCCATCGATCATTTCCTGGATCGATGATGCAATCTGGTCGGCGAGAAGAACGGTGTGATGGCGCGATCCGGGCCGATCTACCGGGTCGGTCCAGTCGCCGTCTTCATCATCCTCAACCCTCTCAATTGCTGGCCAAAGATCGACACGCCCTGGCAGGCTTTCTTTGAAAGCAATGTGAAGCGCCTCGTCCTGAAAACCCGCTTCAGCGTGCTCTTCAAACAGAATATTAACTAAAGAAAGGATCGCGCTTGAGGAACGAAAGGAATAAGCAAGCTTAGATTTCTCCAACTTAGAGCCTGATTCTGCCAATTTCCGTCCAAACTCTGCCCGCATCCGATCGAAGGCTTGCGGGTCAGCGCCCTGGAACGAATAGATCGACTGTTTTTTGTCCCCGACCACGAAAATCGTGCGCTCGACCCCCGACCGGGCCCCTTCCCCGCTGGTGAATTCCTGTGCCAGTTTTTCGATCACATCCCATTGATCCGGGCTGGTGTCCTGCGCCTCGTCGACCAGAATGTGGTCGATGCCACCATCCAGTCGATACAGCACCCATTCCGCCACGGCCGGGTCGTTCAACACTTGTCGCGCGCGCAGGATCAGGTCGTCGAAATCCAGCCAACCGCGCAGCTGTTTGCGGCGTTCGTATTCCGGCAGGAAGGCGGCGGCAAAGCGATGCAGAACCGCTGTTTTCTGCGCGGCAACCAGCGCCAGGCGTTGTTCCCGTGCGGCTTCGACCCGCAACATCAGCGCCTCAAGCTGGGGCATTTGGTCGGCTAGAGCGCCTTCGCGTAGCGCTTTCGTCGGGAAAGCGCCGATCTTGGCAGAAAACGGGTCTTTTGCAGCCCTACCCGTCAGCAAAGCCCCTTCGAGCACCGGAAGTTGCGTCAGCCGCGCCTCGGTGAATCCGGCCAGTTTTTCCGCCGCCTTGGCATTGTTGCCGCCGCTTTCCGTAAGTGCAGGCACGAGGGATTGAATCAGCTCAACTTCATCGCCCATAAACACTTGGGACAGCAGGTTATTTTCATCAAACCCATTCGGCAGACCAAAGCGATCCAAAAGGTCAGGCCATTGCAAAGGCTGATCAAACAAGCTCCGCCTTTGGGTCACTGCCGCTGTCAGCCTGTCAAATCCGGTATCGGTGATGAACCGCGCGACGTCTTCGATCAGAGACGCCTGAGGGCTCCCGGCGAAATCTTCGATGATTTCCTCACGCAACAAGGCTGCGGCGCGGTCTTCCATTTCCGCAAATTGGGGGCTGACGCCCGCTTCCAACGGAAAACGACGTAAAAGTGAGGCGCAAAATGAATGGATCGTCTGAATTTTCAGCCCACCCGGCGTTTCGATCGCACGGGCAAACAGGGTCCGCGCCTGCGCCAGCCGATCCGGATCAATCGCCCCTGTTACTCCCAAATCGACCAGTTCGCCTTCAAGGCTGCGGTTGTCCAGCATTGCCCATTCGCCGAGGCGTTTGAACAACCGGTTTTGCATCTCGCTGGCCGCAGCCTTGGTGTAGGTCAGGCATAGAATATGCTGCGGCTGCACTCCATCCAGCAAAAGCCGTGCCACGCGGTCGGTCAGAACCCGTGTCTTGCCCGAGCCCGCATTGGCGGCCAACCAGGTCGAGGCGTCGGGGCGCGCGGCCTGTACTTGCCGCTCGGTCGCATCGTTGCGCGCGGTCATGTCAGGTCCTCTGGCCGGGTTTCGGCAGAACGGTCCCATTCACCGAACCGCGCCAGATGATCATAGTCGCCAATATCGGTGTCCTTGTGCAGCATCCGGCGAGATGAAAACCCTTGATCAGGCTCTAAATAGGCGGAAATGAGCTGTTTTAGCTCGGTGAGGACCTTCTCGGTCGGTTCTTTGACTAGGGGGGCTGCGACCTCTTTGTAGCTGCCACCCATGCCGATAAAGTTCGCCTGGGCCACGTCTGTTGGGTCGATCCCTTCAATGGCACCTTGTTCGGCCATCGCCGCTTCGATCAGCAATTGCTTGTCGAATTTGGCCTGTTGGCTTTCGCTCGGCGGCACACCGGTTTTGTAGTCGATGATCCGCAACGCACCCCGGCTGTTGCGGTCAATCCGATCGGCGCGTCCGGCAATGGTGAAATCTAGTGGAGTCAGCGCCAGTTTCATTGCCGCTTCAAATGCCACCGGTCCACCATCACCGCGTCGGGCAGTCTCGGCACGCAGAAAATCGTCGGCAATTCGGTCCAACCGCGCTAGCCAAAGCTTGCGGGCGGTGGGCCATGCGACGTGCTTTTCCAGCAAATCATGGGCGCGTTTCAGGAAATTCTCGCGTGTCAGCAAGGCGGTGTCCAACACGCTTTCCTTGACAAAATGCTCAAGGATTTCATGCACAACGATCCCCCGCAGCAGGGCATCTGGCGCTTGCACCAAAGGGTCAAGCGGCCTTAGGCGCAGCACATGTTTGGCGTAGATCGCGTAAGGGTCGCGGATCAGACATTTGATCTCGGTCACCGACAAACGGCGCGGTCGCGCAGCAACCGGAGGGCGCGGCGATGGCCGGTGTGCAGGGTCGATCCTGGGCGCGTGTTCCAATGTCTTGGCCCAACTCAGGTAGGTTTTCCCCCGCCCCTTCATGCCAGACAGTGCCGCTTGTCCTCCCTGATCTGGCAGGCCATTCAGTAGATTGGTCAGGCGGTTCAACCAGCGGGACGGAACGGTTTCCGCATCATCCGAGCGGGTTGCGCGGGTCAGCCAAACTTCGGGCGCGCCGATGGCCTGTTGAAAATCATGTGCCGAAAGACCGATCCGGCGTTCTGGCAGCAACAGGCCTGCCTTATCGCGCATCTGACGGTTCAGCCAGGGGTCCGGCGACGGAGCCTCGGGCCAGTTGCCTTCGTTCAGGCCGCCCAGAATCAGCAGATCAGCCCCTTGCACCCGCGCCTCAAGCGTGCCCCAGATCATGATATGGGGATGCGGTGCGTCGCGGTCGCGCACCTCTTCTCCGGCCAGCAATGCCCCCAAAAGGTCGGCGAAATCATGTGCGGTCATTGGGCCGCCATGTTGGGCCTCATCTTGCAGGGTGTTCAGGACGCCCAGCGCCTTTTGGCCTGCGTTTTTGTCCCAGAGCGTACCTTGTTCTCCGGCAGAACCAGCCGAGATCGCTTGGGCCAGATCTCGTAGCCGTTTAACCCAATCGGAAAGCGGATGCGTGCCCGAAACCTGCTGATCGCAGAAATACTGACCAACCCAGCCAATCCAGTCTGCGGATGCTTCGGTTCGGATGGACGAAGCCGTTAGGCTGACACGATCCGGAAACGGGGTCCCATGGCGCCGCAGGTCTAGTTCCAGATCGCGGGTCTGTAGCAGATGGGCGCCACGCTCTCCACCATCATGGCAGAGGGGGTGTTTCAGAAGGGTCAACAGCGCCTCACCGTCCAGTCGCCGGGCAAACAGGCCCGCAACATGACGCAGGAACCGGCCCGGAGGTGACAGATGCAAGGGCAGACCCGCGCTGTCATCGGGCAAAATGTTCCACCGGTCCAACGCTGCACTGACTTGCCGGGTCAGCATCCTGTCGGGGGTGATCAGCGCTGCTGTCTGGCCAGTTTCGGCGGCCTCACGCAGGCGCAACGCGATGGCCAGTGCTTCGGATCGGGGTGAATCCGCCTCGACCAATGTCAGGTCTTTGGTTGCCTGATCCAGATCTGTCAGTTGCGGCCCTTCGGACATCCACGCATCAGTGATGGGTGCCGGGCGTAACGCCAATGATACCAATCTGTTACGCGCGGGTGAGGGGGGTTCGCATCCTGTCCAAGACTGGACTTGATCTGGGGTCAAGCCCAGCTCTCGCATCAACTTTCGGAACCGGAACTGCGGATGGTCTTCCGAAATCAGCGCCTCATCCAACCGATCCCAGACCGCTCGCGGCTGGTCGAAATCAAACCCCGGCAGAATCAAGGCGCCTTGCGGCAATCGGGCGATGGCCTGCATTAGCATCAAAGTGGTGCCACGCGACCCGGTTGAGCCCGCCAGAATGACCGGGTGCTGAGGAGGGGCCTCTGCCCACCGCGCGATCAGCGCCTCAACCACCCGGCGTTGCCGGGCTTGCGCGTCCATCGCCCGATCGCCCGCATCAACAAAGTGATCCGCGATCCCGATAAAGGCCTGTGCGCGCGCCCAATGCCCGGACAAATCACTGACATCCAGCTGACGGATCGCATCGGGATGCACACCTTCGCCCTGCATCTCATCAATCAATGCGGCCAGGCTGTCGGACAGATCGAACAGCGAAGCCCGCGCTGCCAAATCCGGTTGTTGATCCAGCAGTTTGGCGACCAGCTGTGTCAGTTCCAGCCGCCGTCGCAGCGGCGGGATGGCGGCTGGAATTTGTGCCAGATCAGCGCTTTCGCCCAGGTCTGTGACCAAAGACAGCCGGGGCAGCAGGCAAGGCGGCCCCTGATCGAACAGGTCCCGCACGCGGCGTGCCATCCGGCGGGTATTGACCACCAGTTGCAACCGGGCCAGCGCCTCGGGCGGGCCAGCGCTGCGTTGGCGTAGCCCGTCAACCAGCGCTTTGGGAAAATCCGCGCCGGGTGGAACGCCAAAGACACGGGGCAGGGGGCTGGCGTCAAACATCGGCCAGCAGCCCCTCGGCCAGCGCGATCCCTTCGGGTCGCCCAACGTCGCACCAGCGGCCGGGATACTCGACCGCAAACAGGCGGCCTTGCGCGTGCATCCGGTTCCAAAGCAGGTTCAGCGAAAAGGCAGGTTCAGCGAAATCCTGCAACCCATCGGTCTTGATGATCTGCGCCCCGCCATAGACCAGCCCTGGCCCGCGGGTGATCCGACCGTCTGCATCGGCGGTGAAATCCCCGTCACCGCCGTGACCAATCGTGCGTCCAATCGGGATACACATCAGCAGCGCATCCATGCGCTCGGGATCCCACGCTTGTTGCAGCAATGTCAAAGGGTTCGGACCGGCCCAGATGGCATCTGTGTTCATCGTGAAAACCGGGTTCGAGCGCAGCAGGGGCAAGGCGGCACGTAACCCGCCGCCGGTCTCCAATATCTCGGGCTCTTCCCGCGACAGGAGCACACCCTTGGGTGTCAGGTGCGCGTCCAGTTGATCGGCGCGGTAGTGCAGATTGGTCACAATCCGCTTCGGGCCCAGCGCTTCAACATGATCCAGCGCGTGATCGATCAAGGCGCGGCCAGCCACTTCGATCAGCGGTTTGGGGCGGTCCTTCGTCAGCGCGCCCATCCGGGTGCCAAACCCGGCAGCAAACATCATGACAGCGGTTGGAGTGTCGGTCATGCGGCCCTCAGCTTGGCCAGATTGTCGGGCGTGGGTTCGGGCAAAGCGTCTCGCAGCAATTGGGCCACCGGGATCAGGGCAGGGTGTTCCAGATCGCGCATCAGATGAGACCAGGTGGCCGGGATCAGGTCGATGTATTTCGGCTTGCCGTAATCCACGGCCAGACGAGAGAAACCGCCCAAAATGCGCAGATTTCGCTGTGCTCCAAGCACCGCATAGGCAGTTCTAAAGTCGTGATCGTTTGCACCAGAGGCGGCGATGTAGCGATTGATCATCTGCATTTCGGTTCCTGCGGAAACCGAGCGGCGCACATCCTGCAACAGCGACACCAGATCATAGGCCGGGTGCCCCAGCATCGCGAGTTGAAAGTCCAGCAATCCGACACGTTGCACGCCGTCCCGGTCCGGCAACCAGACCAGATTCTCGGCATGATAATCCCGCTGGATGACAACTTTCTGACCGGAAGTTTCCTGATGCAGCAGGTCCGAAAACCTGGTTTGAAACCGGTCCATCGCTGCGTGATCATAACCGCCCTGAATGCCTTGAGCGTATTTGGTGAACGACAGGGCCGAAAGGTCAGTCATCAGGGCAGGGTCGTATGACGGCAGTGACAGCAGTGGCGCCTGATGCAGGTGCACCAGAACATCGGTTGCGGCCTCATAAAGCTGTCGCTCTTTACCCGGATCATGATCCAGAACACGCGCAAACAGATCGTCGCCAAAATCCTCTAGCAGCAGAAAGCCGAACTCGGAATCTTCCGCGTAGATTTCTGGTGCATTCAACCCGGCCGAGCGCAGATAGTTGGCGACACGCACAAAAGCGTCGACATCCTCACCTTTCTCAGGTGGTGCATCCATCAGAACGGCAGTCCGACCGGTCGCCGGGTCGGTCAGCCGTTCATATTGTCGGTTCGAGGCATCCCCTGCCAGGTGCGCGCGTTGGGCACCAGCCCATGGCGTCTGCGCGATCAGGGCCTCGGCCAATATGGCACGGTTTGTCATGTGATCGCCTCTAGCTTATGCGTCCATTTCGGGTCAGACCACGTAAGTGTCAGATGCCGTGTTTCGGTTTCATTCGGATCTGTCTCAAAGGTCATGGTCAGCGCGGATTGTGGAGTTAAAGGACCTAGCTTATCGGGCCATTCGACAAGGCAGATTGCCCCATCAAAGGCTTCGATCAGGCCCAGTTCTTCAACCTCATCGACCGAGCTGATCCGGTAGAGATCGCAGTGCCAGATTTCGCCTGCTGCAGTGTCATAGGCCTGCACCAGCGTGAATGTAGGTGAAGGCACGTCCTCGGGCACCTGCATCAGAGATTGGATCAGGCTGCGTGCGAAATGGGTCTTGCCGCTGCCAATCGGACCTTCCAGTAGTAGAACATCGCCAGCGGCCAGTTCCGTCCCCAATCGGGCCGCCAAAGCGAGGGTGTCTTCGGGTGAAACCAGGATCATGGAATGGGACGGTGTCGTCATGCCGCCACAATGGCCCCACGCCCGGACGGCTGCAACCCGGTTCAGGCGCTGATTTGTTCGATTGTAGGCTGCCTGCTGATCAGAGCCTCATGGCCAAATCGGACAATGGTCGCACCGTTCTGCATTGGGGTGACGGTACAGTCCAATTTCGTGCCGTCGCGCAAGCCAATCTCGGCCGTCCACTCGGTCCGGTTATCGCGCATTTCGATGAAATCGCGAATCTCACCCAAAACAGGTGTTGCGACACAGTGCTCCTGCCACTTCCGGGTGACATCCATGGCTGTTTCCGCCCGAAACCCCGCATCCGCCGGATCGCCCCATAGCTGTTGATAAGCGTAGTTTGTGAAGGCCAGCGTGCCGTCATCGGCAAACACCGCGATCGCATCCGCCAGCTTGTCAAAGATGGATTGCATCAGGTCCATTTCTGACCGGAAACGGCGGGTCAAGGTGATCTCGGCGGTGATGTCTTCGAACAAAAAGGCCACCGCGCCATCGGGATGTGGCCGTCCGCTGACCGAATAGACCGACCCTGAGGGCAAAGACCAGGTTTCCTGATAGTTTCCGTCCTCTGCCGCTTCGAGCAGATCGTTCATCTGATTGCGCCACGAGCGGTAGTTCTTTGGCTCTGGCATCATGTGTTGTTCGCGCAGCATATCAAAAAAGCTGGAGAGGCTGGGGCGACAGCTGAGAAAGTCAGGCGGTAACGTCGTCAGATCGATCAGTGCCGGGTTGAAAAGGGCCAGTTGGCGGTTGCGGTCGAAGATGGCCAGACCAATTGACAGCTGCGCAAAGGTTTTTGTCATCGTTTGAACGAATTTGCGCTGGGCGGTTTCAGCCTCGACAATGGCGTTGATGTCGACCGCGTAGCACAGGCAGCCTTGTTCGTCCTCAACCTGAGTCAAATCGAACCAAAGCTGACTGTCGCAATCATCAACCTTGACCGCGACACGGGCTTTGCCACTGGGCCCCGGTTTGTCGTCCGCGTTGGAAAACAGGGGCGCGGTCAGGTCCACGTCTGGGCCACGTGCCTTGCGCGCGACAGCAATATAGGCGGTGTTGCACCATCTGACCTGTCCGTTGTGATCCAGCAGCCAAACCGGATAGGGGGCCTGATCCATCGCATGACGGGTCGGGTCGTTGGGGTTGCGCATATGTGTTTCGGTTGGTCGGGTGGGTTCGTGCAGTTGCACCCGGACAATTCCGTCGATCCATTCGCACAAAACCTCACGCTCGACCGTGCAATCAATGGCCGAAACAACCAGATTTCCATGATCGCGCACCAAGTCAGGCGTTTCAGGGAAGGTGGGAAAATCCCGTTGCAACAGGCGGCGCAGACCGCTCCAGTTTTTGACATCGTCAAATCCGGCCAGGGCGATATCCGAATGGCTGATCAACCGAGTCCCGTCGAACAGGAAGACGGCGTCAAACAAGGACGCGTTTGAAAACAGTCCATAGCTTTCATCCCGCCGCGGGCGCCGCGGCAATAGCCATTGAACGGCCAGACAACATGAAACCAAACTGATTGAGGCCAGGATGATCCAGTCAGCCATAGGAAACCCCATGCCAGATTACGTGCTGGGATCAGACTATTGCTCCGATTGGTTAACGCACTATTAACTTACGCCCGAATGCGCTGGTTGCTGCCGGATGGCACTGGCGTGTCACCTTTTTGCGCGTCAATCATTTTGCGCGGCCATGAAACGCGCACGATGGCCCCCCGATGTGCCGGATTGTCCGACAAATGCTGATAGGGGTCTGAGCCATTGGCAAACTCAAGCTCGGCGCCACTGCGTTCTAGAAGGGTTTTGGCGATAAACAGCCCCAACCCCATCCCTTCGTATTCGGGGCGCGCGCGTTGGTCTGTCTCGGCCCGCCTGCGGCGCATGAACGGATCGCCGATCCGGCCAATCAGGTGTGAGGGATATCCACGCCCATCATCCATAATGCTGACGGTGATCTGATCCGTGGTCCAATGCGCCTCGACCCAGACATTGGCGCGCGAAAAATCCACCGCGTTCTGGATCAGGTTGCGCAGCCCGTGAATGATTTCGGGCTTTCGCAGGATCGAGGGCTGTTGCACATCCCCATCCAGCGCCGGGCCTTCGATGAAATGCACCAGCTTGCCGCGTTCGATATGCGGTTCCGCGGCCTCGTGGATAACGGTCGAGATCGGGGCCTGGCGCAAATGCAAATCGTCCTTACCTGCTCGTCCCATATCACGCAGGATATCGCGGCAGCGATCCGCTTGCTCGCGGATCAGGGCGGCGTCATCTTTCAGATCGGGGCGATCTTCAAGTTCTTCGATCAGTTCCGAACTTGTCAGCTTGATCGTGGCCAGCGGTGTCCCCAGCTCATGCGCTGCAGCAGCGACAACACCGCCCAGATCGGTCAACTTTTGCTCACGCGCCAGCGCCATATGTGCGGCTGACAGCGCTTCGGACATGGATTGCACTTCGGAACTGACACGATGCGAATAGGCCCCGATGAAGACGATCGCAATGATGATAGCCGCCCAGTTGCCGAACAGAAGAATATCGGGGATGCGCAGAATGAACCCGATATCGGTGCGCAGGGGCAGATGAAATTCAGCCAGTAAGGTGGCAAGGATGATGGCCACACCGCCAACGATCAGGGTAGAGCGCGTGCTCATAACATTGGCCGATATCGTGACGGGCCCCAACAGCAGCAGGGCGAACGGGTTGTTCAAACCACCGGTCAGATACAGCAGAAACGCCAGTTGCAGCAGGTCAAACAGCACCATCAGGAAGTTTTCGAACTCGGACAGGCGTTTGTTCTGCGGAAACAGGAAGATCGCCGTCAGGTTGCCGAGGACCGAGACTCCAACGGCCAGATAGCACAGCCCGAGCTCAAGCTGCACATGATAGGTTTGCTGGGCTACCGTAATGGCAGTGATCTGACCCACGATGGCCACCCAGCGCAACAGGATCAGTGTGCGTAGCCGGATCCAACTGCTGCGCTCCTGGCCGCGCCAAAACGTCTGATTGGAATCTGCCATGGGTCGATTATGTCCTGTTGCATCAGCTGTTCATCTTGATAGGTGTCCCGGCCGAAACGATCAACAATCCCTTGCGTATGGATATTCGTCATGACCCGCCTCTATGCAATTCTCGCAACTGTTGTCCTGGCTGTTGGCCTTGGGGCGATGTGGCTTTTGACACAAGGATCGGGGTTGGATGACAAATACGCCCAATGCCGGTCCAGCCAGATCGCAGGCGGGACCGCTGCGATTGGTGGACCGTTCGAACTGGTCAACGGTAAGGGCGAGACGGTCACTGACGCGGATGTGATCACCGAGCCGACGCTAGTCTATTTCGGCTATACGTTCTGTCCCGATGTCTGCCCGTTTGACATGTCCCGCAATGCCGATGCGGTGGATATTCTGGCCGAGCGCGGGCAATCGGTGACGCCCGTGTTCATCTCCATCGATCCGGATCGGGATACGCCCGAAGTGGTGGCCGACTATGCATTCAACCTGCACGAGCGGTTGATTGCCCTGACCGGATCGCCCGAACAGGTCAAAGCAGCCAGCCAGGCCTACAAGACTTACTACAAGGCCCACGATAAAAGCGACGAATCCTACCTTGTTGACCATTCGACCTTTACTTATCTGGTCACACCCGAGGATGGATTTCTGGAGTTTTTCAAACGCGACGACACGGCCGAACAAATGGCCGACAAGATTGGTTGCTTTCTCGATCAGGCATCCTGAGGACAAGCCGGTTTGACCTTTAGTGCGGCGCTGCTATTACTCATGTTCAAGCCAAAGGCATGAAATAACCGAAAGACCCAAGAATGGCAGACTCTTCTCAGCTTGATATCGGCCCGGACAAAACCTTGCTTCTGGTGGATGATGATGAGCCGTTTCTGAGGCGTCTGGCAAAGGCCATGGAAAAGCGCGGGTTCGAGGTTGAAACCGCCGGTTCCGTTGCCGCCGGTCGCGCCATTTCCACTGCCCGTCCACCTGCCTATGCGGTTGTCGATCTCAGGCTTGAGGATGGCAATGGGCTCGATGTTGTCGAAGTGCTGCGCGAAAAACGTCCCGATAGTCGGGTAGTGGTTCTGACGGGCTATGGTGCGATTGCCACCGCAGTGGCTGCGGTCAAGATCGGGGCGACAGACTACCTTTCCAAACCCGCGGATGCCACAGACATTACCAACGCGTTGTTGGCCAAGGGCGACGAGCTGCCTCCGCCGCCGGAAAACCCCATGAGCGCAGATCGCGTGCGATGGGAGCATATCCAGAGAGTCTATGAGCTGTGTGATCGCAACGTGTCTGAAACTGCGCGGCGTCTGAACATGCACCGCCGGACATTGCAGCGCATTTTGGCCAAGCGCAGCCCGCGCTGACGGGTTCACATGGCCAGGCTGTCGTCTGGTCGACCCCCTCCTGTCAAACTTTGAACATTGACCGCGCGCCCGTTCTGGTCGCGTTTTTGGCCTAGTTTTGCGACGGATTTACAGCGTCATATTATTCTGAGTATCGTTTTGTTAACCCTATTTATGCTACCGCGAGGACCTATGCATGTTGGTAATCTGCATGCGTACTAAAGGTTCGGAAATGATAAGTGAGAAACCCCAGTGTCCCTATTGCCAAACACGCCGTATGAGGCGCTGAAAATCTCGAATCCCGTTTTGAAAGGGATTGTCGCGCTGGTGACAAAATCGGCTGAAATATTTGGGTTTTGGGCGCGCCCGCGCAAGGGGGCGGCGGGCGACGTCTCGGAGATGAATTTGTTGGATAATCTGTACTGGGTTTATAAAAGTAAAAATCCGGTGCAATTACCCGAACCCGAGCTGCAAACTTCTGAGTTTATGCAAGCAAAGCATGTTCAGCTTGCGCCGCGCGTAGAGGGTGAAAAGGTCGAGAGGCTCGCGCTGAGTTTTGCGGGGGATATCCTGCGCACGCATCGGGCTGAGCCCGTGCAGGATCAGGTTTATGCACAGATCGAAGACTTGTTGTTCAAAACCGATATCGTCATCGCCAACTATGAATCGCCTGTTACAACCCAACCTCTGGTGGATGAAGTAATCGGCGATGCCGGCCCTCCTGTTGAATGTGCGTCAGAAGATCAGTTCGACGCATTGACCAGCCATAAGGGTCGGGCGATTGATGTCTTGAATCTGGCAAACAATCATATCTTCGATATGGGCATCGAAGGCGTGGAAACGACACTGGCCACACTGGCCAAGCGGAACATCCTGCCGATTGGAGTGAGTGAAGCCCCGGCTGACCCTGACGCGGCTAACATCATCGAACGAAACGGGATCAAGATCGGTTTTGCGTCCTGCGCGTTTGGAACCAATGGTCAAACTCTGCCTGATGGACGCGGCTATTATGTCAATCTGGCCAAGCTGACCTCCAAGCATCAGCCGCCCGATATCGAGCTGCTGAAAACGCAGATATCAAACGCAAAGGCTGCCGAATGCGATTTGATCATTGCGGTCCTTCATTGGGGTCACGAATTCGAGCTGTATCCACGACGGGTGCAACAAGAAGCGGCAGAAGAGTTGGCAGAATTTGGAGCAGATATCATTGTTTGCCACCACCCGCATGTGCCTCAGCCAATTCAGCTTTATCGGCTAAAGTCCGACACCGACAAAACAGTGCCTATTGCCTATTCGCTGGGCAGCTTGCTGTGGGGGTTCTCCCATGAAGATATCGCAAGCAGTGTGATATTGCAGGCGGAAGTCCAAAAATCCGGAAGCAAAACGACACTCACAAGTGTGACCGCCACACCTGTTCGATGGTTTGCCCACGAGTCTGAAGGGCGCATCATTCAGAGGGTTGAAAAGCTGGCGGATTAGTTCGAACGCTGCGTTCAAAGATTGCCCAGCAGCTGTTGATGCCGCTGCGTATATGCCAGTCGCACCTCAACCGGTGGCCGCAGCGTGATCTTCAAACCGTCCATAATGGCTTTATCCGGCCTCCCAAAGAACTTCGTCGCTTCAGATTCGGAAAATCCTGCGATCTGGGTCGCTTCCATCCACGCACTGATCTTGTCGGCCTTCTTGATTTGCCGTTTCACCGTCTTCGGAACCTCGGCGGGCAGCCCGAACCGGATGTGGATCGCTGCCATCAGGCGGTCATCCAACGCGCCGTAGCCCGCGCCGACGGCGGATTTAACGGGCGAGATCATATCACCAATCACATATTCCGGCGCGTCGTGCAGCAGTGCGGCGAGCTTCCATTTCGCCGGGGCATTGGGTGCGATCCGGCCATAGAGCTCTTCAACCAAAAGGGAGTGTTCGGCAACGGAATAGGCAAAATCGCCGTGTGTTTGCCCGTTCCATCGCGCAACAAATGCCAGCCCATGGGCGATATCTTCAATCTCGATATCCACCGGGGTCGGATCCAGCAGGTCCAGCCTGCGACCCGATAGCATCCGTTGCCAAGCGCGAGGTTGTGTTGCCATTCTGCCATGCCTTGTGAAGTGGGACACATTAAAATCACGATTTTCTGCTATGATGTACCTGTCAGGATCACCAGCTGCCAACGTTTTCTTGAGCATTCGTGCTTTGAAATGAAACGATGCGATCCCGACATAAAAACCGAGGGGGGCGCACGCTTCTCCCGGTGTGCTCCTCTCACACAGCGAAACGCGAAACGAAAGGAGTTTGTTATGTTTAAGCGTTTATTCGCCCTTGCCCTGACCTTTGGCATGGCCGCCACAGCCCCGCCTGCCTTTGCCCAAACCTGTGCAGAGCGCGCGCATGTGATTGCCAAGCTGCAGAAAAGCTACTCGGAAGAGCTGGCCTTTGGTGGTTTGCAGAAAACACGCGGCGCGCAGTCGGTCATGGAGGTCTGGACCTCAAAGGAAACGGGCAGTTACACCGTTTTGGTGACCCAGGCGAACGGCATTTCCTGTATTGTCGCCGTTGGCACCGATTTTTTCGAAGCGATCCCGAAAGTCAAAGTTGACGGCACGCCAAGCTAGTATCAGTGGCGTAACATCCCGTTTTCGGACATCTACATTGCCACCTGCCCCAAGGGATGCTAGGGGCAGCCACAGTGTGATTGACCGGAAAAATGGAGCGCCAGATGGCCGGGGACTATATCGTTAAAGACATTTCGCTGGCCGGGTTTGGCCGCAAGGAGCTGGATATCGCCGAAACCGAAATGCCAGGCCTGATGGCGCTGCGTTCGGAATACGGTGAAAGCAAGCCTTTGTCAGGCGCGCGCATAGTTGGTTCGCTGCACATGACAATCCAGACGGCCGTTCTGATCGAAACGCTGGTTGCCCTGGGCGCGGATGTGCGCTGGGCGTCGTGCAACATCTTCTCAACCCAGGATCATGCGGCTGCTGCGATTGCCGATGCGGGCATTCCGGTCTTTGCCATCAAAGGCCAGACCTTGGAAGAACACTGGGACTACTTGGACAAGTCCTTCCTGTTCGAAGATGGCCCGAACATGATTCTGGACGATGGTGGCGATGCTACGCTCTACATCCTGCTGGGCGCTCGTGCAGAAGCAGGTGAAGACATCATTCCTGTTCCGGGTTCGGAAGAGGAAGAGGTGATCAAGAAGCAGATCGCCAAGCGCATGGCGGCAAGCCCTGGTTGGTTCACCAAGATGCGCGACCAGATCAAAGGCGTGTCCGAGGAAACCACCACCGGTGTGAACCGCCTGTATCAGCTGGTCAAAGAAGGCCACCTGCCGTTCCCGGCGATCAACGTGAATGACTCGGTGACCAAGTCGAAGTTCGACAACAAATACGGTTGTAAGGAATCGCTGGTCGACGGTATTCGCCGCGCCACCGACACCATGCTGGCCGGTAAGGTTGCGGTGGTTTGCGGGTATGGCGACGTCGGCAAAGGCTCGGCTGCGTCACTGTCCGGCGCGGGTGCGCGTGTGAAAGTGACCGAGGTCGACCCGATCTGCGCGCTGCAGGCTGCGATGGACGGGTATGAAGTCACATTGCTGGAAGACGAAGTCGAAACCGCAGATGTCTTCATCACCACCACTGGCAACAAGGACGTGATCCGCATCGAGCATATGCGTGCGATGAAGGACATGGCCATCGTTGGCAACATAGGTCACTTCGACAACGAAATTCAGGTGGCCAGCCTGAAGAACCACAAATGGACCAACATCAAGGAACAGGTGGATATGATCGAGATGCCGTCGGGCAACCGCATCATTCTGCTGTCCGAAGGTCGTCTGCTGAACCTTGGTAACGCCACCGGCCACCCTTCGTTTGTGATGTCGGCGTCCTTCACCAACCAAGTTCTGGCGCAGATCGAACTATTCACCAAGGGTGATGAGTACGAAAACGATGTCTACATCCTGCCGAAGCATTTGGATGAGAAAGTCGCCCGCCTGCATCTGGATCGCATCGGCGTGAAGCTGACCAAGATGGACAATGAGCAAGCGGCCTATATCGGCGTGAAACCGGAAGGTCCTTACAAGCCGGAACACTACCGCTACTGATTGTCGTCTGACGATGACACAGAATTCTGGACGCCGCCGATACTTGTATCTGGCGGCGTCTTTCGTTTTTAGAATAGCCGTCGTTGCAATCCTTCTGGGTGGCGGTGGCTGGGCTCTGTTGGCGCATCCCAAAACGCCCGTGCCGTCACATTGGAACCCTTTGCGCGATCTTAGCGTAAAGGCTCCGGTCACACCAGTTACCAAATACCAGCTGAACCGCGCCCTTGCGGATGAGATGCAGTGCAGGTCCGCGCTGTCGGATGCAGGCGCCCGATTTGAGGCGATGGATGATCTGGTGGTCGATCAAAACTGCGGGATCACCGTGCGGGGGCTGTTGTCACAGCTGGTGACCTCGCGGATCGACGCGGTCGAGACCAGTTGTAAGACAACCCTGCGATTGGCGATGTGGGAGCACCATGTGGTGCAGCCTGCTGCGCGTGATTTCCTGGGTACGGGTGTAGAAAAGCTGCGCCACGCTGGCAGCTACAACTGTCGCCGTATGCGCACCGCGCAAGGTCAATCCAGCCGATGGAGCAGCCATGCCACCGCCGACTCGATTGATATCGTGGGGGTCGAACTGGCCGATGGGCGGGCGCTTTCGCTGTTGTCAGATTGGAGTTCCGCGGGACCAGAGGCCGCGTTTCTAAGACAGATCGGCCAGGGGGCCTGTGATTGGTTCCGCGTCGTTCTGGGCCCAGAATACAACCGCTTGCATGCGGATCATTTTCATCTGCAGGGCCCCGGCTGGGGGTTTTGCCGATAGCTTGCCGAGGCCTTGCTGGGTTAGAGCGTGATCAGCGCCCACTGACAGCGTCAGCCAACGCTTTGAATCGAACGATCTTGTAGATACCTTGCGAGGCATCTTCGCCCCCGTTCAAGACGGGCGAGCGGTGCAGTTCGTTGATGGTGGCATAGACATAGCCATCCGCTCCGATCGAGAACCCGTCGGGCCAGGGCAATTCGTCGTCTGACTGGTACAGCACCTCATAGCTGCCGTCGGGCTTCGTCACACCCAGCGCGTTGTCGGTCATTGCTGTGATGTAGACATTGCCGCCCGTGTCCACAGTGGACCCATCCGAGATCGGCTTGTCTCCATAGCGTTCCACCCGCGCTTCCAGGTCAGCATCGGACAAGCTTTTATCTAACAGGTCGGTGGTGCGGAGGCGATACATGGCGCTTGCAGTCATCGGGGCGAAATAAACCCATGTATTGGTCGGATCGACCGTGATCGGGTTGATGCCTATTTTTGCAGGGTTGCCGCCCAGCGTGATCTCACGCCCGTCGATCACCATCGGTGTATCTTCTGGGATCGTGTATTTTGATCCTTCAAGCACGCGTCGCGCGCGACCGGTTTCCAGATCGACCACGATAATGGCCGAGTTCTGGCCGTCGCCCGTGTCCGAGATATAGATCGCCTCATGATCCCGATCCACGGCCAGATCGTTCAGGAACGAGGTAGGCCGCGCCACTGGCGCACCGATGTAATGGATCGCATGCAAGGTTTCGGTATTGGTATCCCATCCCACGATTCGACCGGTCTGGTTCTCGCCCTGACCATCCAGCATCCAAAGAATGCCCTCCCGATCTGCCCGCAGACCCAGAACGCCGTTCAGCCCGTCCGCATCATCCTGTGGTGCGCGGGCCCATGTTTCAGTCGGGTAGGGTTTGGTCGACCCATCGGGCATCACTTCGACAATACGCAGTTCAGGCCCGTAGAATTCATGCACCGACATGAACATCCGCCCATCCGGCCCGATGGCCAGGTTTCCGGGTGGGATCGATTTGTCGAATTCCAGATACGTCTCCAACCCGTTCGCGAGGGTCGGAGTTGCCAGCGTCATCGCGCAGACCGCTGCGTAAAGTGATTTCATCGGGACCTCCTCTGATCGTGACAGAGCAGATATCATTTGATTTTTTCTTCGATAACTGCCTGAATTATGAAACCAGCGTTTGGAAATTTCGAATGTACCATGTGAATGATCTGCTGACTTTCGTCTCGGTCGCCAAAACTGGTGGCGTTGGGTCAGCGGCGCAGGCGCTGGGTATCTCAGCGGCGACTGTCAGCCACAGAATTGCGAAGCTGGAGGAGGTTCTGAACCTCAAACTCTTTCACCGCAACAGTCGCAGGGTTCAGCTAACCAACGAGGGGTTGATCTTTCTGGACCGGATCGAACCCCTCCTGTCGGATCTGCGCGAGGCCGAGCTGGAGGCTGGCAGCGGCAAGGGCGCCCTTCGCGGGCACCTGCGTGTAACCCTATCCCCGTGGATTTTATCCCGCTTTATCATGCCTTTGTTAGACGAGTTCCAGACCGAGCATCCCGACCTGACGATCGAGTTTCTGGCAGTGGACCGCTATGTATCATTGGTGGATGAAGGCATAGATTGCGCCATTCGTGTCGGAAAACTATCCGACAGTAACTTGAGGGCGCGCAAGCTATGCGACAATGACCGAATAATCTGCGCTTCCCCGGAGTTTTTTGCCCGTCACGGCACCCCGACATCTGTCGAGGATTTACGGCAAATGCGCTGGGCTTGTTTGCCTTGGCAAACCCGTTTCGACACCTATGAAGGACAGCTATCTGTAGCCCGGCGCATTGCGGTGTCGAATTCAGATATGCTGACCGATGCCGCTGTGCAGGGCTTGGGTCTTGCGGTCAAATCTCGGTTGGCCGTTCAGCGGGAATTGGAAGAGGGTGCGCTGGTTGAAGCGCTGTCGGGGTTACTGAAATCTCCTGCGGCTCCGATTTCATTCGTTCATGCAGGCAGTAACACGCCCGGCCGTAAGGTTCGGGCTTTCTCTGAGTTAGCGGATCAAGCGTTTCGTGCGGCTTCGCGAAAGCGTCTCTCCGCTTAGGGGGAAAGCTTGGAATTTTTCCCTTTGTGTTGAAAACACTTGTGATTAACCTTCCCGCACCTGTTTCAAGGATTTGAGTAACCGCAGCCAGGACTGCTGATAGGGAGACTGTTTAATGGGAAAACGCGACGACTTGATCGCCAAATATGCCGATGACCTGAAGAACAAATGTGGCATGGATCCGGATATGGACCTGCTGACCAAGGTCACAATCGGTTGTGGCCCTGCGATTTATGATGCGGATGCATCGACTGTTGCCGCCAGCCAGGACGGTGAAATTGAGACTGTCAAAAACAACTTCCTGATCAAAAAGCTGGGCCTGTCCGATGGTCCGGAACTGATGGAAGCGATCAACAAAGCCCTGGAAACCTATGGCATGTCCGAACGCAACAAATACCGCGCTGTTGTCTACTACATGCTGACCAAGCATTTCGGAAAAGAATCCGTTTACGGCTGATCCAATCCAACCAAAGATACAAACGCCCGCTTGTCCCCAAGGCGGGCGTTTTGCATTTGAGACAGAGTTTAAGGACTTGCCGTTTGAAACCGGGCCCTTGCCCGGTCTATAGATAGTTCAGTGACCAGGACGGTCAGAACCAGATATTTCCAGATGCGTGTGGTGAGTAGGGAGCACGCGGGGTAGGGAAGGTTCTGTATCGTTCAGGGCCTTCCCTTTTATTTGTTCCTAATCGGCCTGCGTATTCCCCAATGCGCAGATCACATCCCATTCCGCATCGCTGACGGGCTGAACGGACAGGCGTGAGTTTCGCACCAACACCATCTCGGACAGCCGCTCATCGGCTTTGATCTGATCCAGTGTGACCGCCTGCGAAAACGGGCGCACTGCTTTGATGTCTACGCATTCCCAGCGTGGGTCGTCGGTGGTGCTGTCTGGATGGGCCTCGGCGCAGACCTCGACAATCCCAACAATCGCCTTGTCTTTCTGAGAATGATAGAAAAACCCGCGATCGCCGACGGCCATCTGCCGCATGAAATTCCGGGCTTGATAATTGCGCACGCCATCCCATTCTTCGCCTGCATCGCCCTTAGTGACCTGCTGATCCCAGCTCCAGGTCGAAGGTTCGGATTTGAACAGCCAATATGCCATCAGCCAATCACCCGTTTCCAGGGGATCAACTCGACCGAAGCAAACAGCCCGGCTTTGGCATAGGGGTCATTGTCCGCCCAAGCCTGCCCGGCGGCGACGTCTTCGACATCCAGAATGATCAGTGATCCGATCATGGCGTCTCCGTCCAAAAGGGGACCGGCCTGTGAGACGACGCCTGTTTCCTCGATATAGGCCAGATGGGCCGATCGATTGTCCAACCGCGTTTGCAAGGCGCCGTCTTTGTCTTTGGCGATCAGTGCGATGAGCATTCTATTCCTCCTTCAGGGGTCGACCCAGCAATGACTGAATCGCTTGTGCCACACTGTAGGCACCGTCGCTGAGTTCCGCCACCGTTGTGCTGATCGGCATATCAAGCCCTTCGGCTTTGGCAATTGCAGCCACGGCACGTGCAGTAGCGACGCCTTCGACTGTGGTGCCTATGTTGAAAGGCCGATTTAGACCCAAACTTTGACCAAAACGATAGTTTCGGGACAACTCGGACGAGCAGGTCAGGACCAGATCCCCCAGCCCGGACAAGCCCATCAATGTCTCTGCCTGCGCACCGCGCTGGGTGGCAAAGCGCTGCATCTCGGCAAAGCCGCGCGTAATCAGGGCAGCCCGTGCGCTGTCACCCAAACCCGCGCCGATGGCGGCTCCGCATCCAATCGCCATAACGTTTTTCAGTGCTCCACCCAGTTCGGCGCCAGTGGTATCAGTTGTACGATACAGGCGTAGGTTGGTGGTGGTCAGCCGGGCTTGCAGATCTTTGCCCAAATCCGCATCCGCGCAGGCCAGAGTCAGTGCAGTCGGCAAACCGCGTGCGATGTCGTCCGCAAAGCTGGGCCCGGTTAGCAGCGCGGGTTGCGCGTCCGGGATAGTTTCACGGATCACCGCCACGGGGCCAAGGCCGGTGGACAGTTCAATCCCTTTGCAGCAGGCAACCAGCGTTTTGCCTGCCATGGCCGATTTGTACTGCTCCAAGGCCGTACGCAGCTGTTGCATGGGCACCGAGACCAGCAGCACATCGGTTTGACATGCCTGATCGATTTGCGTTGTCACGCTAATCTGGGGCGGCAAAGTCACGCCGGGCAGGCGTTGCGCGTTTTCGGCCGTTTCTTGCATCGCTCTCGCCTGCGCAGCATCGCGAGACCACAAGGTCACTGGCCCGTTACCCGCTAGCGATATGGCCAAGGCGGTTCCAAATGCGCCGGAACCCAGAACAGAAACACTCATGCCTTCGCCCCTTTCTTGCCGCTGCCCAACATGGCCGGGCTAGTTTGATCCAGGGGCCAGCGCGGGCGGGCTGTCAGGTCCAGACCGTCCCGCGCACCGGCGCGAAAGCGTTCCAATCCGGCATAGGCAATCATGGCTGCGTTGTCGGTGCAAAGGGCCAAGGGAGGGGCAGTAAACCTGGCACCCATTTCATCGGAAACAGACTCTAATGCTGCACGAATGGCCGAGTTTGCAGCAACCCCGCCCGCCACAGCGATCACAGGCTCTGTGGGGGTTTGTTCAAGATACAGTCCAATGGCGCGCCGTGTTTTTTCAGCCAGCGTGTCTAGGATGGCTTGTTGGAATCCGGCGCAAAGGTCGGCGCGGTCCTGACGGGTCAGCCCCCCTTTCTCTGCTACGATTTGATCCCGCATGCGCATCAGGGCTGTTTTCAAACCAGAAAAGGACAAATCGCAGCTAGGTCGATCCAGCAGCGGGCGCGGAAACCGGAACCGCTTGGGATCGCCTGACCGAGCCTCGGCCTCAACCGAAGGCCCGCCGGGTTGGGGCAAGCCCAGCAACCGTGCGGTTTTGTCAAAGGCTTCACCTGGCGCGTCATCGATTGTGCCCCCCAGACGTGTGAAATCCTCGGGCCCATGCGCGATCAGGTATTGGCAGTGACCGCCCGAGACCAGCAACATCAGATAGGGAAATGATACCCCGTCAGTCAGGCGCGGTGTCAGGGCGTGGCCCGCCAGATGGTTGACGCCGATCAGCGGCAGCCCGGTCGCGGCGCTGATCCCCTTGGCGCACATCACGCCCGACATGACACCGCCGATCAACCCAGGCCCGGCGGTCACGGCGATGGCATCAATATCGCCAAGGGCCAATGCGGCTTCATCCAACGCCTGCATCACGCAGATATCCAGCTTTTCAGCATGAGCGCGCGCCGCAATCTCGGGCACGACACCGCCATAAGCGCTGTGCAAATCGGTTTGACCATGCACAACCGAAGACAAGATCTTAGCCGGTGTACCATCGGTTTGCCGCACCACGGCCGCGGCTGTATCATCACAGCTGCTTTCTAACCCAAGGATGGTTAGTGTTTGCACCATTGGCCCGTTCCGTTGCATCATGATTGGCATGCGGGGTATCACCCTGCGCGGATGCAAACAATCCCATGGCCAAAGGCGCAGATCGTTGTATTTGTTGATGACCCGCCCGCGTGCTGCCTCGGAGAGGTTTGTGGCGCAGCTGCCAACCCGCACCAGATCACGGGTCGAGGTCATTTATTCCCCTATTCTTGAAATTAAGCCGCTGCCCGTTCAGGTGCAGACCGACGATATCCAGGGGTTGGTTTTTTCCTCGGCCAATGCGGTGAACGCGGCGGCTTCGTTGGGGGTCAGGCGCGATCTGCCGGCCTTCTGCGTGGGCCCTACGACCACCGGCACCGCAAAGGGTGCCGGATGGGACGCGCAGATGATGGGGGCCACCGCCGAGGAGTTGGTGGCGACGCTGTTGCGTGCCCGGCCGACAAGCCCATTGTTACATCTACGTGGGGAACATAGCCGGGGCAACGTGGCCGATCGGTTGACGGCACTGGGCCTGACCACCCAAGAACAGCCCGTCTATCAGCAGCTTCTGTTGCCGCTGAGCGATGAGGCCGCAGCAGCCTCAATCGGTGAAAGGCCGGTCATCGCGCCTTTGTTTTCGCCTCGGACCGCGCGACAATTTGCCGATATTTGGGTCGGAACTGCCCCCTTGTGGCTGGCTGCAATCAGCGAGGCGACTGCAGAGCCCCTTAAAACCTTGGGGTTTCAGCGATTGAAGATTGCCAAAGAACCCACACCCAAGCGCATGCGTAAAGCCGTTAAAAAGCTTGTGAAACACGCGATGCGGGTTGAGGGCGAGCCGGGTGCAGATTAACTTGGACCAGTCTGTAGTTCTGGTGATTTTAGAATCGATAAGGGGAATGTGACGGTGGCGGGCAAAAAGAAAACCGATCAGAAACCGGTGGAAACCCCGATATCGGACGATCTTGTGGACGAGGGTGCCGTAGAAACGGCTGAGCCTTTGGAAGATGCACCGCTTGACCAGGACGCCCCTGGCGAAGACCTGACTTCCGAAGCCGAAGCCGAAGCCGAAGCCGAAGCCGAAGCCGAAGCCGAAGCCGAAGCCGAAGCCGAAGCCGAAGCCGAAGCCGAAGCCGAAGCCGAAGCCGAAGCCGAAGCCGAAGTGCCCGCTGAAGAAACCTCGCCGGTTCCAGAACAAGCCGCCGAGCCAGTTGTCGAAAAGCGCGGTGGGTTTGTGCCCGCACTGATCGGAGGCATCGTCGCCGCAGCCATCGGGTTCATCGCGGGACGCGCCGACCTGATCCCGTCGGGCGAAGCCGACCCTGCCCAGGCTATTGCAGCGCTGGAAGCAAAATTGGCAGATCAATCCGATCAGATTGCGAAACTTGCCCAGGCGTCTGAAACCTCGGGTCTTACGGATCAAATCAAAGCCTTGTCTGACAAGCTAAGCCCGGTCGAAACCGACTTGGGCGCAGTGAAATCCAGCGTTGAAGCGCTGAGTGCACAAGTCGGGCCATTATCGGATCGGTTGAATACGCTCGAAGCGAACCCGGTCACCTCAAACGCGTCGCCCGAAGCAACCGCCGCATTTGAGGCCGAATTGTCCAAGCTGCAAGACTCATTGGCCGCACAACGGGCTGAGGTTGAAAAGATGGTTGCGGATGCGCAAGCGCTTGAGGCCAAAGCCTCGGCCGAGGCGCGCGCGGCGACCAATGCCGCGATCTTGTCGCGCCTGCGTGGTCAGATGCAGACCGGCGAGCCGTATCAAGACCTTGTGACTGAGCTGAAAGCAGGTGGTGTGGACGTTCCGGATGCTCTGTCCGGCCCATCAGAAAGCGGCGTTGAAACACTTTCGTCATTGCGCGCGTCTTTTGATCCGGTTGCGCGGACAGCGTTGGCCGATGCCCGGGACGCGGATAAGGGCACAGGCTTTGTCGCCTTCCTGCAGCGTCAGACCGGTGCGCGGTCGGTGACGCCTCAGGATGGGGACGACCCGGATGCCATTCTGTCGCGTGCGCAAGCCGCTCTTGCCTCGGGCGATCTGAACGGGGCGTTGACGGAACTGAAATCACTGCCCGAAGCGGCGCAGACCGCAGTGGCCGAGTGGGAGCAGGCGGCACAGACGCGGGTCTCTGCCGTAGAGGCCGCGAATACGCTCGCGTCCAGCCTGAATTCGAACTGAGGGACCTTCCATGCTGTGGTCATTGTTTAAAATCCTTGTTTTCGTTGCGATTATCGGACTGTTGGCCCTCGGCGCCCAGTTCTTAATGCAGACCAGCGGAGGCGTGCAGATCACTGTCGCGGGAACTGAATACACGCTGGGCCCGCTGCAATCGGTCATCGCGCTGGGCTTGCTGGTTTTTGCGGTCTGGCTGTTCTTCAAACTGCTCAGCCTTCTGATTGCGACACTGAAATTCCTCAACGGCGACGAAACCGCCTTGTCGCGTTATTTTGATCGCAGTCGCGAACAGCGCGGCTATCAGGCGCTTTCTGACGGTCTGATGGCGTTGGCTTCGGGCGAGGGGCGCGTGGCAATGACCAAGGCGAACAAGGCCGAGAGATTGCTGAGCAAGCCGGAACTGACCAACCTGCTGGTTGCTCAAGCTGCCGAAATGACCGGCGACACCAAGAAAGCCTCAGAGACCTACAAGAAGCTGGTGACCAATAGCGCGACCAGGTTTGTTGGTGTGCGGGGCATCATGAAGCAGAAGCTGGCCGAAGGGGATCAGGACACCGCGCGCAAACTGGCTGAGAAAGCCCTGGCGATCAAACCGCGCCACGAGGAAACGCAGGACGTATTGTTGAACCTTCAGACCAAGGCCCAGGATTGGGCTGGTGCGCGGTCTACTTTGAACGCAAAGCTCAAGGCGGGGTATCTGCCGCGCGATGTGTTTAAGCGGCGCGATGCGGTTCTGGCCCTGTCCGAGGCCAAGGATATCCTGAACGAAGACGCCAGTGTGGAACAGCAGGAACGCGCGATTGAGGCCAACCGTATGTCGCCCGATCTGGTGCCTGCCGCTGCAATGGCCGCGCGGGCCTATATCGAAAAAGGCAAACCCCGCGCCGCAACGAAGATCATCAAAAAGGCGTGGGAGGCTCAGCCGCATCCCGACCTCGCCCATGCGTTTGCCGAGATCGCGCCGGATGAGTCTGCTGAGGACCGAATCAAACGCTTTGCGGCGTTGACCCGCATTCATCCTGAACACCCAGAAACCCGCCTGATCCTGGCCGAGCTGAACATCGTTGCCGAAGACTTCCCCGAGGCGCGCCGCGCACTGGGTGACGTGGTCAAACAGCAGGCAGATGCGCGTGGCTACACCTTGATGGCGGCGATTGAACGGGGCGAAGGTGCGTCGGACTCCGTGGTACAGGGCTGGCTTGCAAAAGCCCTGACTGCGCCGCGCGGGCCGCAATGGGTCTGCGACAATTGCCAGCATATTCAGGCGGAGTGGACCCCGGTCTGCGACAATTGCGGCAGTTTTGACACGCTTAGTTGGAAGGTTCCGCAAACACCCGAGATCACCAGCGCAACCGGTGTTCACATGTTGCCGCTAATCGTCGGCGCACTGGAAGATAACTCCGAGACCGAGGACGAGACCGACGCTGGCGAAGCAGAAACAGCGGATGTGATCGAACTGGATGTCGAACCGGTCGACGAGAAGGTTGAAAAACAGGCCTGACACTGCTTGTGGGCAGATGATTGTCCCAGCCAATTCCGTTTGCTAACGTCGCCCTCGTGTCGGGGAGGGCACCCAAATCTGAATGTTGGACTATTCGCATAACCCCTGGCTGGTGGCTGCGTCACTGGCTGTGGCGTTGATGGCCGGGTTTACCGGGCTGTACCTGACGCATGGCGCATCGAAACTGGATGATCAAAAGCGCAAATTCGTGGTCGCGCTAGCCGCGGTTATTTTGGGCGGCGGTATCTGGTCGATGCATTTTGTTGCGATGCTGGGCCTGCAACTGCCGATCCTGTTTTATTATGACGCGTTGATCACATTGATCTCAGCTCTTGTGGCGATCCTGATGGTGGGACTTGCGTTGCTGCTACTGCATTTCCGACCTCGCACGATGCAGACTATGGTGACGGCAGGTGTGATCGTCGGCCTTGGCATTGTGGTGATGCATTATGTCGGCATGGCCGGGATGGAGCTGTGCCGCCCCGTCTATACCTTCTGGGACATTGCGATTTCGACCGTGGCTTCGGTGGTTCTGTCGGTGCTCGCGATCTGGGTGGCCTATGACAACCGTACCCAGCGCAACATTTTGCTGGGCACTGTGTGTTTTGGTCTCGCCGTCTTCACGATGCATTTCGTAGCCACTGGTCTGACCGATTTTGTAGCCAGCGACAATGCGGGCGGAGCGGGGCCTGCGCTGAACAATCAGGTGCTAGCGATGGGGGTGACCGTTTCGGTTTTCCTGATTTGTGGGGCTTTCCTGTTGACCGGAATCACCTTCATCGGGCCTCAGCCCGCTGATGTAACCCCGATGCCAGACCCCGCGCCTGAACCTCAGCCAACGGCATTGCGCGCAGGTGTTCCGTTCGAGCGCGAAGGACAGACCTTCTTTACAGACGCCGGTAGCGTGGCCGCCATCCGGGCCGAAGGGCATTATACGGTGCTTTATATGGGGGGCGAGAAACTCTTCTGTCCCTGGTCAATTACCGAGGCTGAAACGCGCCTGAAACCCGACGGGTTCTTGCGGGCGCATCGCAGTTATCTGGTGAACCCGAAACATGTGTCGAGTTTTGAGCGGCACAAGGACAACGGAACCTGCTATTTCGACGGTGTTGATGCCTTGCCAAAGGTACCAGTCAGCCGATCCAGACTGACGGCAATCCGCGACGCACTGGGCCTATGATCGCGACTCGTGCAGCTTATTCGCAATTCGTGAAACAACCGGCGCGCCCTGTTTCACGCCACTGGCGGCGATAGCGCCGGGTCCTCTTTTCTTTCCTCAGGTCCCCCAAGGCATACCGCTCGGACCCAGGGAGGAAAACATGATACCAGCCGGTTTTGAGTATCACCGGCCAGGCGACATCGCCTCGGCCATTGGCATTCTGCAAGAACATGGAGACGAGGCGCGCGTGATCGCGGGCGGGCACAGCCTGATCCCGATGATGAAGCTGCGCATGGCAGAGATGGGCCATCTGATCGATCTTCAGGCGATTGATGAGCTGAAGGGCATCGAGGTCGGATCCGACACTGTGGTCTTGGGTGCCATGGTCACGCAGCATGATTTGATCACGCATGACGGCCTGGCCTCGGCGATCCCTCTGATCCGCGAAGCGGCGTTGCAGATCGCCGATCCGCAAGTGCGTTACATGGGCACTGTTGGCGGCAATGTGGCCAATGGCGATCCGGGCAATGACATGCCGGGTCTGATGCAATGCCTGAACGCGACCTTTCATCTATCGGGTCCGGACGGAGCGCGCGACGTCGCTGCGCGCGAGTTTTACGAGGCGGCCTATTTCACAGCGCGCGAAGATGAGGAAATTTTGACCCGCGTCTCCATTCCCGCGCCGGGTGCGGGTGTCGGTCAGGCCTACGAGAAGCAAAAGCGCAAGATCGGCGACTATGCGACTGCGGCTGCAGCGGTGATGGTTGGCAATGGCACAGCCTCGGTCGCAATGACCAATCTGGCCGATACGCCCATCTGGTCAGAAAGCGCAAGCAATGCGCTGGCCGATGGCGATGTAAATGGCTGCGTTGCGGCAATGCTCGATGCGATCGACCCGATGGCCGACAACCGCGGCCCCGTCGAATTCAAGAAACATGTGGCCGCCGTGATGCTGCGCCGCGCCATCGACCGTGCGCAGAATCGCGCGGGTTGAGGGGGGAAACCATGTCTAAAATGCACGTAAAACTCACCGTGAACGGCAAAGAGGTCGAAGGACTGGCCGAGCCGCGCACGCTGCTGATCCACTTCTTGCGGGAAGATTTGAAAATCACCGGTCCTCATATCGGTTGCGAAACCAGCCATTGCGGGGCCTGCACCGTGGATATTGACGGCAAGTCCGTCAAATCCTGCACCACCTTCGTGGCTCAAGTGAATGGGGCCGATGTCACCACCGTCGAAGGCCTCACCAATGATGACGGCAGCCTTGGCGTTCTGCAGGAGATGTTCCGCGAACATCACGGGCTGCAATGTGGTTTCTGCACGCCGGGGATGATTACCCGTGCGCATAGGTTGCTGCAGGAAAACCCGAACCCGACCGAGGAAGACATCCGCTTTGGTATGGCTGGCAACCTCTGCCGTTGCACAGGCTATCAGAACATCGTTAAGGCGATCTCGGCCTCGGCTGACATGCTGAACGCTCAGAAGGAGGCTGCGGAATGAACGACCAAACCCTGACCCCCGAAGAACGCGCCGCCAATCTCAAAGGGATGGGTTGTGCTCGCAAACGCGTGGAAGACGTGCGTTTTACCCAAGGCAAAGGCAATTATGTCGATGACATCAAGTTAGACGGGATGCTGTTTGGCGCTTTCGTCCGCTCGCCTTATGCCCATGCCCGCGTCGTCAGCGTGAATAAAGACGCCGCGCTGGCCGTGCCCGGTGTGGTTGCCGTGTTGACCGCCGAAGATCTGGCGCCGTTGGGTCTGCATTGGATGCCGACGCTGGCGGGTGACAAGCAAATGGTTCTGGCCGACGGAAAGGTTCTATTCCAGGGCCAGGAGGTTGCCTATGTTGTTGCTGAAAACCGGTATATCGCAGCGGACGCGGCAGAGTTGGTCGAGGTTGAGTACGAAGAACTACCCGTCCTGACCGACCCGTTCGAGGCGCTGAAATCAGATGTGGTCTTACGTGAAGACCTGGAAGGACAGACCGAGGGTGCCCATGGGCCGCGCAAGCACCACAATCACATCTTCACCTGGGAACAGGGCGACAAAGACGCGACAGAGGCCGTTTTGAGCGAGGCCGATGTGGTCGCCGAAGAGATGGTTTACTATCATCGCACCCACCCTTGCCCGCTGGAAACCTGCGGTTGTGTTGCCTCAATGGACAAAGTGACGGGCAAGCTGACGTTATACGGTACCTTTCAGGCTCCGCACGCGATCCGCACTGTCGTATCGCTGATTTCTGGTCTGGCCGAGCACAATATCCGGGTGATCAGCCCCGATATTGGTGGTGGATTTGGCAACAAGGTGGGGGCCTATGCGGGCTATGTCTGTTCGGTTGTGGCTTCGATTGTCACCGGCCAGCCGGTGAAGTGGGTCGAAAACCGGATGGAGAACCTAATGTCCACCGCGTTTGCCCGCGACTACTGGATGCAGGGCAAGATCGCGGCCACCAAGGATGGCAAGATCACTGGGCTCTGGTGTCATACCACGGCGGATCACGGTGGCTTTGACGCCTGTGCGGACCCGACTAAATTCCCGGCTGGGTTCATGAATATCTGCACCGGGTCCTATGACATCCCAACTGCCTATCTGGCTGTGGATGGGGTCTATACCAATAAAGCTCCGGGCGGGGTGGCCTATCGCTGTTCGTTCCGCGTGACCGAGGCGGCGTATTTCATCGAACGCATGATCGAGGTTCTGGCGATCAAGCTGAACATGGACGCGGCTGAACTGCGTCGGATCAACTTCATCAAGGCCGATCAGTTCCCTTATCAGTCCGCGCTGGGCTGGGAGTATGACTCGGGCGATTATCACACGGCTTGGGACAAGGCGCTGAAAGCCGTGGACTATGATGGTTTACGGGCGGAACAGGCGCAACGGATCGAGGATTTCAAAGCTGGCAAAACCCGCAAACTGCTGGGTATTGGTCTGACGCATTTCACGGAAATCGTGGGCGCGGGTCCGGTGAAAAACTGCGACATTCTCGGGCTGGGGATGTTCGACAGCTGCGAAATCCGCATTCACCCCACGGGTTCAGCCATCGCGCGGCTGGGGACGATCTCTCAGGGCCAGGGCCATGCCACGACCTTTGCCCAGATCATCGCCAGTGAGATTGGCCTGCCCGCTGATGACATCACGCTGGAGGAGGGTGATACCGATACGGCTCCTTATGGTCTTGGAACCTATGGGTCTCGGTCGACACCTGTGGCCGGGGCTGCAACGGCAATGGCCGCGCGCAAAATCCGAGCAAAGGCGCAGATGATCGCGGCTTATCTGCTTGAGGTCCACGACAATGACGTCGAATGGGATGTGGATCGCTTCGCTGTCAAAGGCGCGCCCGAGCGGTTCAAGACGATGAAAGAAATCGCCTTCGCCGCCTATAATCAGGCCATTCCGGGGCTGGAACCTGGTCTGGAGGCCGTCAGCTACTATGACCCGCCGAATATGACCTATCCGTTCGGGGCCTATATCTGCGTCATGGAGATCGACGTGGATACCGGTGAATGGGACGTCAGACAGTTCTATGCGCTGGATGATTGCGGCACCCGGATCAACCCGATGATTATCGAGGGGCAGGTCCACGGTGGCGTGACTGAAGCGCTGGCCATCGCTATGGGACAGGAAATTGCCTATGATGAGATGGGCAATGTGAAGACCGGCACGTTGATGGATTTTTTCCTGCCGACCGCATGGGAGACGCCGAACTATACGACCGATCATACAGTCACGCCCTCTCCGCACCATCCCATTGGTGCAAAGGGTGTGGGAGAAAGCCCGAATGTTGGCGGTGTACCCGCGTTTTCGAACGCGGTTCATGATGCCTTCCGGCCCTTTGGCCTTGTCCAGAGCCATATGCCGCATGACCATTGGCGGATCTGGAAGATTGCCAACGGGTTGGGGATGCACGGGTGATTGGGTTCGGATCGGCTTGACCGATCCGACCGAACGGAGGGGGCCAGCCCCCTCCGAACCTCCCCCGGGATATTTTTAGCCAGATGAAGAATGGACCCTGGTTTTGACCTTGAAAGATGTACAAAACGGATTGGCCGCGCAAGACTACGTCGCCGATGATCGGTTGGCGATGGCGCTGCATCTGGCGCAAGCCTTGGGACGACCTTTGTTGCTGGAAGGTCCTGCTGGCGTTGGGAAGACCGAGGTGGCCAAGGCAATGGCCGCGTGGCGTGAGGCGCGTTTGATCCGCTTGCAATGCTATGAAGGGCTGGATGCAAGCCACGCCATCTATGAGTGGAACTATCAGCGCCAACTTTTAGCTATCCGAGCGAGTGAAGCAAAAGGTGGGGTTGGTGAGGCAGAGCTATTTTCGGATGCCTACCTGCTCAAAAGGCCTTTGTTAGAGGCTATATCTGAAGAAACGCCCCCGGTTTTGTTGATTGATGAGATTGATCGGGCGGACGAGGAGTTTGAGGCGTATCTGCTGGAGATACTGTCGGATTTTCAGATCACGATTCCGGAGCTAGGAACCGTTACAGCCCGATCACGGCCAACCGTGATCTTGACGGCCAACGGAACGCGGGACTTGTCTGACGCGTTGCGACGACGGTGTCTGTACAGTTTCCTCGACTACCCGTCGAAGGAAACCGAAATGGCGATCCTGCGGGCACGAATGCCAGAGGTTGAAGGGATTCTGGCGCGGCAGATCATTGGGGTCGTGCAAGCGTTGCGCAAAGAAGAACTGGAAAAAACACCAGGTATTGCCGAGATGCTGGACTGGGCGGCGGCCTTGTCTGGTCTTGGGGTCAATGATCTGGCGAAATCCCGGGATGAGGTGCAGGCGACTTTGGTGTGTTTGCTCAAGACAGCTGCTGACTATGATGCTGCCCCGCCAGAAGTGATGGATCGGCTGATTGGGAAGGTGGCGTGATGCAAGTCACTCGGTTCCCCTCGCGCGCCGCAGGGTTTGCAGACCGTATGTCGGGCTTCATTGCACATCTGCGCATGAACGGCCTTCATGTGGGGCCGCGGGAAACCGGTGATGCGATCGCGGCTTTGTCCGCAGTTGAGGCAACGGATTCCGAACAGGCACGTCAGGCTTTGTGCGCGCTTTTGGCGGGCGATGCAGAGGATTGGCGTCGGTTCGACGATCTTTTTGACGCCTACTGGTTCAACGCTGGCAAACAGCGCTCGGGTTCGTCCAAAACCACACATGTCAGGGTACAATCGGCGAAGCCCATGATCTGGCAAAGCCAAAACACAGGGGCAGAAGAGCCTCAGGCTGAAGCGGATGCAGAAGCTGCTGTACCGGAAACGGGCGCGGGTGACGCTGAGGGGATCGATGGGCAGCTGATTGCAACCCAGACGACAAACCTATCCCGCCGCGATCTTCGTGAATTGATGGATGAAAAGAGTCTAAAACAGGCGGAAACGGCTGCTTTGAGGCTTGCGCGAGCCATGCGGGATCGGCGTTCGCGCAGACGAAAACAGGCGCTGAGAGGTCCCGCGCTGGACATGCGACGTATTCAGCGGGCAAGTCTTGCGCGGGGTGGAGAGCCATTGGACCTGTATCGCCGCGCCCGACCACCGCGCCCGACGCGGATCGTTGCGTTGTGTGACGTGAGCGGTTCGATGACCGTGTACTCTCGCGTGTTCCTTGCCTTTCTAAAGGGCCTAATCGGTAGCGGGACTGAAGCCGACGCTTATCTGTTTCATACACGGCTGATGCGGGTCACCGACGCGTTGCGGGATCATGACACACTGCGGGCCGCTGGGCGGTTGTCGCTTATGGCCGAGGGATTTGGTGGCGGCACCGATATCTCTGGCAGCCTTGAAACCTTTCTGAACGGGTATGGCGCGCGCGCCCTGAATGGGCGGACGATCGTGCTGATCCTGTCGGATGGCTATTGCAGCCAGGACCCCGAGGCGCTGGGCCGTGCCCTTGCAAGGATCCGACGCAAGACGCGGCGCATTGTTTGGTTGAACCCGCTCAAAGGGTGGAAAGACTATCAGCCCATCGCGGCTGCCATGCAGGCGGCAGAACCCCATCTGGATGCGCATCTACCCGCCAATACGCTCGACGCTTTGGCGGCACTTGAACCCGAGTTCCGCAAGCTTTGAAAGGCTCTAATATGGCGAATTTCGACATCTTTGACAGAATTGAGCAGTTGCGACAGAGCGGTCAGCCTTTCTGCGTCGCGACAGTTCTGCGAACTGCGGATGCGACCTCGGCCAAGGCGGGGGGCAAGGCTTTGATCAATTGCGATGGAGAGATTTCGGGCCATCTGGGCGGTGCCTGTGTACAGCGGGCTGTTCGCGCATCGGCGCAAGCAGCGCTGGCGAGTGGTGTACCGCAGATGATCCGCGTCAAACCTTCGGAAAAGGTGGTGAGCATGACGGACCCGGATGATGTGCAAACCTTCAAAAGCGGGTGCCCATCTGGCGGCACCGTTGATCTTTTGGTCGAACCCTACCAACAGACCCCGCGATTGGTGATCTTCGGTGACTCGCCCATTGCTTCGGCCTTGGCCGCCCATGGCGCATTGGCAGGGCTGCGTATTTATCTTGAGGATGGCGCTGTTGCCTCGGACGACTATGACCGGTTTTCACTCGATCAGGTAGAAGACTTGGGGATTGAGGGGCGCGACTTTGCTGTTGTCGCCTCTCAAGGTCGCAATGATGGTGCTGCACTTCGGGCTGCGCTGAATAGTTCTGCCGATCGTGTGTCGATGGTCGCCAGCCGCCGCAAGGCTGATACGCTGTTGGCCAAACTTATTAGTCAGGGCATGGACCCAATGCGCGCTGCGCGCCTTAAGTCCCCAGCAGGGTTGGATATTCATGCAATTGACCCGCACGAGATCGCCCTGTCGATCCTGGCTGAGATCGTGCTTTGGCGAAACAGTGATACCGCACAGGAGGTTTCGCATGATGAAAGGCTTGCTTAAGCTATGCCGCGCGACGTGGCCGAAACGCCCAGATCTTAGCCTGAAGGAAAAAGAAGAGCTGGCGCTGATCGTGTTCCCGAGATGCTGTTGAAAAAGGAAAGACTTAAATGGAACTGAGTGACGAAATCCGCATTTCGGCCCCGCGTGACGTGGTGTACAGGGCCCTGAACAATCCGGAGATCTTGCAGGAATGTATCCCCGGCTGTGAAGAGTTGACGCAAACCGCACCCGAGGAGCTTGAGGCGAAGGTGGTTCTGAAGATTGGCCCGGTCAAAGCCAAGTTTGCGGGTCAGGTGACGCTGGATACGGCCAAGGCGCCGGATGGGTTTTCGCTTACTGGCGAAGGCAAAGGCGGGGCTGCCGGGTTTGCCAAGGGCGGCGCCGACGTGACCCTGACCGAGGACGGGGATGAGACCATACTTGCCTATACCGCGAAGGTGGATATCGGCGGTAAAATCGCACAGCTGGGCAGCCGTTTAATCGCCGGAACAGCCAAGAAACTGTCAGGAAAGTTCTTCACACGGTTTAGTGAGATTGTGTCAGAGCAGGGGGTTTCCTGACACGAGCAACACACAGAATTCAACACCGTTCAGCCAACAAGACAGAAATAGCGGCACGCGCCGCTATTGATTTTTTACCGCGCGTAAAGAAAATGAAAAGCTGTGACAAGATACAGGCAGCAAGGGTCCGCAAGCGGTAGGCATGACGAAAATCAAGAACATGGAAGAATTCGCGGCGCTGAGCGGTATCTCAAGGCCGACGGTTTCGAAGTACTTCCACGACCCCGAGAGCGTTCGGGCCTCGACCCGGGCGCGGATCGAAGAAGCGCTGGAACAGTTTGACTATCGCCCCAACATCTATGCGGTGAACCAGAACCGCAAGCTGACCAAGAATATTGGCATCGTAGTGCCCTATCTTGTCGATCCCTTTTTTGCCGAGATTGCGCGATATCTGGAACAGAGCTGTATCGCTGCGGGCTATCGACCGTCCCTGTTCAGTTCACATGGTGAGCAGAAACTGGAGAATGAAATTCTTGACAGTTTGCGCTCGCTGAAACCGGCGGGCGTGCTGTTGGCCCCGTTAGGGCGTGCTTCGGATCGGTCTCAGATCGAAAAGTTCTGCGCCGATGTACCGACGGTTCTGTTTGACAGCAACCTAGAAGGGTTGGGTGCAGCATTTATTGGATCGGACAATTTCAGCTTTGTCTCTCAGACGGTCGAATACATGACTCGGACGGGCGAACCGCCATCGTTCTTTGAAATGAGAACGCCGGCGAATCCCAACGCCAACAAACGGCGCAAGGCCTATGTCGAGGTAATGGAGCGTTTGGGCTTTGAGCCCCATGTCATCAAGATCGATGGTGAAGGCTGGGCCTTTGAAGAGATCGGCCACAAGGGTGCTATGAAAGTTCTGGAACGGGGCCTTCTGCGCACGGACTCAGTCCTTTGCAGCAATGATCGCCTTGCCATTGGCTTTCTGGCGGCCTGCTACGAACAGGGGATTCGGGTGGGAAGGCAACCGGATTGCTCGCTTCGCGTCGCATCAAACGACGGTCATCCCTTTGCGAAATTCACATGCCCATCTCTGACGACCGCTGCGCATGACTATGATAACGTGGCCGGGCGCGGCGCCGAAACCTTGTTCGAACTCATTGAAAGTGGTGGAAAATTCAGCGACCGAACCGAGACACTGTTTCCTGCCAGGCTGATATTACGGGAATCTGCCTGACACTCATATTTAACGCGCGTAAAGTTTTTATTGACGTCGCGACAATTTTGGAACTACCCTCTCTGTACGACATCCAAGCTCAGGGAGGACAGGGATGTATCTGAAGAACGCACTTCGTGCGGCGACTGCACTGACATTCGTCGCTACGGCAGCGGCCCATGCACAAACCATAACGATCGCCACCGTCAACAACGGCGACATGATCCGGATGCAGGGCTATACCGACAATTTCACCGAAGCGACCGGCATTGATGTGGAATGGGTGACGCTGGAAGAAAACGTGCTGCGTCAGCGCGTGACCACTGACATCACCACCAAGGGCGGTCAGTTCGACATCATGACCATCGGCATGTACGAGACCCCGATCTGGGGTGCCAATGGTTGGTTGGTGCCGCTGGATGGTCTGTCGGAAGACTATGATGTTGGCGACATCCTGCCCGCAATGTCAGGCGGTCTGAGCCATGAGGGAACGCTGTACGCGGCCCCGTTCTATGGCGAAAGCTCAATGATCATGTACCGCACCGATCTGATGGAAAAAGCTGGTATGGAAATGCCAGATGCCCCGACATGGGAGTTCATCCGCGAAGCTGCTGCGGCGATGACCGATCGCGACGCTGACATCAACGGCATCTGCCTTCGCGGTAAGGCCGGATGGGGTGAGGGCGGTGCCTTCATCACTGCGATGTCCAATTCCTTTGGTGCGCGCTGGTTCGATGAAGATTGGAAGCCACAGTTTGATCAGCCTGAATGGGCAGACACGCTGAACTTCTACGTGGGAATGATGAACGAATCCGGTCCGGCAGGTTACGCCACTAACGGATTTAACGAGAATCTGTCGTTGTTCCAGCAGGGCAAATGCGGCATGTGGATCGACGCAACAGTTGCGGCATCTTTCGTGACCAATCCGACTGACTCGACAGTCGCGGATAGCGTCGGTTTTGCACTTGCACCAGACACCGGGCTCGGCAAACGTTCGAATTGGTTGTGGGCCTGGGCTCTGGCAATTCCAGCCGGTACTGAACAGGCGGACGCAGCCAAACAGTTTATCGAGTGGGCTACTTCAAAAGACTACATCGAGCTGGTGGCGGAAAACGAAGGTTGGGCCAACGTACCTCCTGGCGCGCGTACCTCGCTGTACGAAAATCCGGATTATCAGGCTGTTCCGTTCGCCAAGATGACGTTGGAATCGATCCTGTCAGCTGATCCGAACAATCCGACTGTAAAGCCAGTGCCTTACGTTGGTATTCAATTTGCCGCGATCCCTGAGTTTGCGGGCATCGCAACACAGGTAAGCCAAGAGTTCTCAGCAGTTTATGCCGGACAGCAGACGGTGGAAGAAGCCCTTGCCAAAGCGCAGGCCTTCACAGCCGAAGAAATGGAAGCCGCAGGTTACTAAGGCTTCCCTCCCGTGGGGGACAGGCGATCTGTCCCCCGCTCCCCACTTTCACAATTCGCGTTTTTCTCGCAGGCTAACCCAGTGCCTGAACAGAGAGGTATTGCATCATGGCGACCCAACATTCCCGATCCGTTGCCCGGCTGATGATGGCACCTGCAGTGGTCTTGCTGCTTGGCTGGATGCTCGTGCCTCTGACGATGACCCTGTATTTTTCCTTCAAGAAATACCTGCCCCTGCGCGGTGGTGATCTGGGCTGGGTCGGCTTCGACAACTACGTTCGGTTCGTATCATCCAGCTCTTTCTGGCCCGCGGTTCAAGCAACGCTGATGATTGTCGGAGGGGTTCTGGTGATCACCGTTGTCCTAGGCATCCTTCTGGCGATGCTTCTGGACCAACCGATGTGGGGCCAAGGAGTTGTCCGCATCCTCGTGATCGCGCCCTTCTTCGTCATGCCCACAGTGTCTGCGTTGGTCTGGAAGAACATGTTCATGGATCCGGTCAACGGCCTGCTGGCGCATCTGTGGCGCTTCTTCGGGGCCGAGCCGGTTTCATGGCTGTCCGAGGCGTCGATGACCTCGATCATCATGATTGTATCTTGGCAGTGGTTGCCCTTTGCAACGCTGATCCTGCTGACCGCGATCCAATCGCTGGACAGTGAGCAGTTGGAAGCGGCCGAGATGGACGGCGCGCCGGTCCTGAAACGCTTTTACCACATCGTCCTGCCGCATCTGAGCCGCGCGATTACCATCGTGATCCTGATCCAGACGATCTTCCTGTTGTCGATCTTCGCCGAGATCTTCGTGACAACCGGCGGCGCATTCGGCACCCGCACCCTCACCTACCTGATCTTCCAGCGCGTGTTGGAAAGCCAGAACGTCGGCCTCGGATCAGCCGGAGGTGTCTACGCAATCATCCTAGCCAACATCGTTGCGATCTTCCTGATGCGCATCGTCGGCAAGAACCTGGACGCGTGAGGAGGTAAGACCATGGCCCGCGCCGTCACGACACAACGCAAAACACTGAACACCGCCATTGCTTGGGGGATCGGCCTGCTGATCTTCTTCCCGATCCTCTGGACCATCCTGACCAGCTTCAAGACCGAGGCAGAAGCCATTGCCAGCCCGCCGCTGTTCCTGAACTTCAACTGGACGCTTGAGAACTATGCCGTCGTGCAGGAACGTTCGGACTATATGCGGTTCCTGTGGAACTCGGTCATCATCGCGGGTGGTTCAACCATTCTGGGCGTGATCATCGCCGTGCCTGCCGCGTGGGCGATGGCCTTTGTACCATCCAAGCGAACCAAGGACATCCTGCTGTGGATGCTGTCTACCAAGATGTTGCCTGCAGTTGGTGTTCTGTATCCGATCTACTTGCTGTTCATTCGGCTTGGGCTGCTGGATACGCGCGGCGGGCTGGTGGTTGTTCTGATGCTGATCAACCTGCCGATCATCGTCTGGATGCTCTACACCTACTTCCGTGAAATTCCCGGCGAAATTCTGGAAGCCGCACGGATGGACGGAGCGACGTTGAAAGAGGAAATCCTCTACGTCCTGACGCCCATGGCCATTCCCGGCATTGCCTCGACCGTGTTGCTGAACTTCATTCTGGCATGGAACGAGGCGTTCTGGACCCTCAACCTGACTGCCGTCGACGCGGCACCTCTGACGGCCTTCATCGCCAGCTACTCCAGCCCGGAGGGCCTGTTCTTTGCCAAGCTCAGCGCGGCCTCGACTATGGCGATTGCGCCAATCCTGATCCTTGGCTGGTTCAGCCAGAAACAACTTGTCCGCGGCCTGACCTTCGGCGCTGTGAAATAAGGAGCACTCCTCATGGGACGCATACAACTCAAGTCCGTGACCAAAAGCTTCGGCGACGTGCAGGTCATTCCACCGTTGGACCTGACCATCGAAGACGGCGAGTTCACCGTCTTCGTCGGCCCCTCGGGTTGCGGTAAGTCCACCCTGCTGCGGCTGATCGCAGGCCTGGAGGATATCACCTCGGGCTCCATCGACATTGACGGCGCGGACGCCACCGATGTCCCGCCTGCGAAGCGAGGGCTGGCGATGGTGTTCCAGTCCTATGCGCTTTATCCGCATATGACAGTGCGTAAGAACATCGCGTTCCCGTTGCGTATGGCCAAGCTGGACCAGGCTGAGATCGACAAGCGCGTCGAAGGGGCCGCCAGCGTTCTGAACCTGACCGATTATCTGGACCGCCGTCCCGGACAGCTCTCCGGCGGACAGCGCCAGCGCGTTGCCATTGGGCGCGCTATCGTGCGCGAACCGGCGGCGTTTCTGTTCGACGAACCTCTGTCGAACCTCGACGCGGCCCTTCGCGTTGGCATGCGGCTAGAGATCAGCGAACTGCACGAACGCCTCGCCACCACTATGATTTACGTGACCCACGATCAGGTCGAGGCGATGACAATGGCCGACAAGATCGTCGTCCTTCAGGCCGGTGTGATCGAACAGGTGGGCTCGCCTCTGGAGCTCTATCGTACCCCGCGAAACTTGTTTGTGGCAGGCTTCATCGGCTCGCCCAAAATGAATTTCATCGAAGGCGAAGAAGCTGCAAAACATGGCGCGCAGACGATTGGTATCCGGCCCGAGCATATCACTGTATCCGAGAGCGGCGGTACGTGGTCCGGTGTTGTCGGCGTGTCCGAACATCTTGGATCGGACACGTTCTTCCACATCCATGAAACCGGGCTGGCCGAAACCATAACCGTCCGCGCGGATGGTGAGGTCGGGTTCCGGCACGGGGATCGTATTCACCTGACCCCGCGCGCGGACGTCATTCACCGATTTGACATCAAAGGATTGCGGATTGAATGAAACGCTTGGCGGGCAAAACGGCGTTGATCACAGGCGCGGCGCGCGGGATTGGGCTGGCTTTTGCCAAAGCCTATGTCTCTGAAGGCGCGCGCGTGGCATTGGCTGATATCGATATCGCCCGCGCTCAAATGGCCGCAAAGGAGATCGGCGAAGCCGCGATTGCGATTGAGATGGATGTCACCAACCAACACAGCATTGATTCTGCGATCGCGCAAACGTTGGATGGTTTTGGTCGGATCGACATCCTGATCAACAACGCCGCGATATTCACTGCCGCGCCGGTCGTTGAGATTGAGCGTACCGACTATCAGCGCGTCTTCGATATCAATGTCTCCGGCACTTTGTTCACCCTGCAGGCTGTCGCACGGCACATGATCGAACAGGGGATCAAAGGCCGCATTATCAACATGGCGTCGCAGGCCGGGCGACGCGGAGAGCCCTTGGTCGCCGTTTATTGCGCCAGCAAGGCGGCCGTTATCTCGTTGACCCAATCCGCCGGGCTGAACCTGATCCAACACGGCATCAATGTGAACGCGATCGCGCCGGGTGTGGTGGATGGCGAGCATTGGGACGGGGTCGATGCATTCTTCGCAAAGCACGAGGGCAAGCCACCGGGACAGAAAAAGCGCGAGGTCGCCGCCGCAGTTCCACATGGCCGTATGGGGCGTGCCGAGGATCTGACCGGGATGGCGGTATTTCTGGCCTCGGATGAAGCAGACTATGTCGTCGCACAGACCTACAACGTGGATGGTGGAAATTGGATGAGCTGATGGATCCATTGGCGCGCACTCATACACCAGTGAAGTTGCGGTTGGACAATCTGTCCCGGCTTCCCGTGGATGTTAAAACGCCCCGCTACCGGCGCGAAGATCTGACGCCCGGTATTGTCCATATTGGTCTTGGCAATTTTCACCGCGCGCATCAGGCCTGGTATATCCACCGGCTGATGCAGCAGGGTCTGGCGATGGACTGGGCCATCATCGGTGCAGGTGTCCGCAGCTATGACGCAGAGTTGCGGGCAAAGCTGATTCAGCAGGATTGCCTGACAACATTGGTTGAACTTGATCCGGCGGCCTTATCCGCCGAAGTGATTGGCCCGATGATCGACTATGTGCCGATTGAGCCCCGCAACGGGCCGCTGATAGAACGGATGTCAGACCCCGCCATCCGCATCGTGTCGCTTACCATTACCGAGGGCGGATATTATCTGGACGCCAAAACGGGGGCGTTCGATACGGAGCATGATGATATTCGCCATGATGCGCAAAACCTGGAACAGCCGCGCACCGTTTTCGGCGCACTTGTTGCTGCGCTGAAGCGTCGGCGCGCTGCCGGTCATGCGCCCTTCACGGCGCTCAGCTGCGATAACCTGCAAGGCAACGGTGCGATCCTGCGTGACTGTGTGGTCGGGCTTGCGCGCTTGTCCGATCCCGGTCTTGCGGAGTGGATCGACCAGGCTGGGGCCTTTCCAAACTCGATGGTGGATTGCATCGTGCCTGCCACGTTGGAAGACCTTCGCAGCCAATGTCAGGCGCTGGGCATCACAGACGCCGCCCCGGTTTCGCACGAGAACTTCCGCCAATGGGTGATCGAGGATGATTTCTGCGCCGGGCGTCCACCTTTGGAAACGCTTGGGGTGGCGATCACCAAAGATGTGCATGCCTATGAGGCGTTGAAGCTGCGCATTCTCAATGGTGGTCACCAGATCTTGGCCAACGCGGGTGAAATTCTGAACCTGCCCACGATTTTGGACTGCCTGCAGGATGCAGACCTCTCGGCCTTTTTTCGCAAGGTCCAGATCGAAGAGATACTGCCTCATATCAAAGGTGTGCCCGAGACCAGCCCAGATGCGTATCTAAAGCAGGTCGAGCGCAGGTTTCTGAACCCGACGATCCGTGATTCCACACGCCGTGTAGCCTTTGATGGATCAGCCCGGCATCCGGGGTTTCTGTTTCCATCGCTTCGCGATGCGATATCCTCGGGTGCGTCCTTGTCAGGGTTGGCCTTGGCCGAAGCCTTCTGGTGCCGCATGTGCGCTGGCGTGCGCGAGGATGGGATCACGATTGCGCCTAATGACCCTATTTGGCCAGACTTGCAGGCCGCTGCACACGCGGCTCGGGCAAATCCCGCACAATGGCTGGATGTGGCCAACCTCTATGGCGAGATAGGGCAGGACCCACGGTTTGTCCAAGCCTTCGCCGATTGGCTGGATTGTATCTGGCAAGAGGGGAGCCGCGCCGCAATTGCCAGATATGTCAGGTCGTAATACCCCGCGCGAAATCGGGGCACCTTCACTTAAGACCACCCTGCCTAGTCGCCGAAGGTGGCCAGATAGGCGGTAATATCTTCCGCGCCTTTTTTGAGCTTAACGCTCATGTTTGGGCGGGCGGACTCGTCGTTCAGATACTCTTTGATGAAACCGATCGGGTCCTGCGAATAGGCGATAATGTTGGCTTCGGTCCAAACCAGACCTTCCTCACCAGCGCGGATCATGTCATCGGTGAACATGCCGATAGGCAGACGTTCACTGCCATTGCGGTAGTCGTTCTCGGTTCCGGCAACACGGCCGACTACGCCATATAGATTGGGGCCGGTGATTCCACCTTTCACCAGAACTTCGCCATCCTTGATAATCGCGTGGCAGGATGAACAACGGTTATAAAGCTGTTCGCCTTTGACAGGATCACCGGAGGCGGCGGCCTGGGAAGACAGGGCAATCGTTAACAGAACGGCAGCCAAGGGGGGTTTTGACATCGTAGTCTCCTGATTGACGTTCGCGCAGGGGTTGATGTCTGATGTATCTGAGCGAAGCGCAACGAAAATCCGCCGGATTTTGCGCCGCCAAAATCATCTATTTCAGGGGTATTATTTGTTGCGAAACAAAGGGATATTCACATACCTGATCGTGCCCGGTTTCGAACCAATCTTACAAAAGCTAAGGACAGTGAAACAGGCAAAGCTGATGCCGGGACGTGCAGAAAGCTGGCCCGAATCAGGCCCATTCGATTCGTTTTGTTGGCAAGCAGAGTGATATAGAATCACCAAAAAACCCGGTGTGTCGTGACAAAATACACAGATGCGGCGTATTGCGCGTTTATGACCGCTGGACGAATACTAATTGCGTCGGTAGACAACGCGGTTAAGACACCGCATTCGTGCGGTGTACGAGCTATTTGCCCGCACGCGGGCGCCAGACAATCGGAGATTACCTCGTGTCCCACGCAGAAGACCACGAAGGCACCCGCAGAGATTTCCTGTACTACGTCGCTGGCGGCGCAGGTGTCGTTGCCACCGGGGCAGCCGTATGGCCCCTGATCAACCAGATGAACCCATCCGCAGATGTTCAGGCCCTGTCCTCGATCCGCGTGGATGTAAGCGGGGTTGAGCCGGGTACGCAATTGACCGTCAAGTGGTTGGGCAAGCCGGTTTTCATTCGTCACCGCACTGGCGCAGAAATCGCCGAAGCGCAAGAGCAGGATGCCGAGGGTGTGGATGCCTTGCCGGATCCGCTGGCGCGTAACTTTAACCTGAACGCCGATGCACCCGCAACTGACGCGAACCGCGTTATGCCCTCGCCCGAAGGCGAAGCGCCGGGCGCATGGATTGTTCAGATGGGTGTGTGCACGCACCTGGGCTGTGTGCCGCTGGGTGATGCTGGGGACTTTGGTGGCTGGTTCTGCCCCTGCCACGGCTCGCACTATGATCTGGCCGGTCGTATCCGCAAGGGTCCCGCGCCTGAAAACCTGCCTGTTCCGCCTGCGGAATGGGTCGACAATTCGACAATCCGACTCGGCTAAGGGAGACCCAACTTATGTCCGGAATTCCCCACGATCACTACGAGCCGAAGACAAATGGCGAAAAGTGGCTGCACAGCCGCCTGCCCATCGTCGGCCTGCTGTATGACACCCTGATGATCCCGACCCCCAAGAACCTGAACTGGTGGTGGATCTGGGGCATCGTTCTGGCGTTCTGCCTGGTGCTGCAAATCGTTACCGGTATCATTCTGGTGATGCACTACACCCCGCATGTTGATCTGGCCTTCGCCAGTGTCGAGCACATTATGCGCAACGTGAATGGTGGTTATTTCATCCGCTATCTGCACATGAATGGCGCGTCGCTGTTCTTTGTCGCGGTCTATATCCACATGTTCCGTGGCCTCTACTACGGTTCGTACAAAGCCCCGCGTGAGATCACGTGGATCATCGGGATGCTCATTTACCTGATGATGATGGGCACGGCCTTCATGGGCTACGTTCTGCCCTGGGGTCAGATGTCCTTCTGGGGTGCGACCGTGATCACCGGGCTGTTTGGCGCGATCCCGTTTGTGGGTGATGCGATCCAGACTTGGCTGCTGGGCGGACCGGCGGTGGACAATGCCACGCTGAACCGCTTCTTCTCGCTGCACTATCTGCTGCCGTTTATCATTGCGGCGCTGGTTATCGTGCATATCTGGGCTTTCCACACCACCGGCAACAACAACCCGACGGGTGTTGAAGTTCGCCGAGGCTCGAAAGCCGAGGCTGAGAAAGACACGCTGCCCTTCTGGCCCTACTTCGTGATCAAGGACCTGTTCGCACTGGCTGTTATCATGGTCGTGTTCTGGGCCATCGTTGGTTACATGCCGAACTACCTGGGTCACCCCGACAACTATATCGAGGCTAACCCGCTGGTTACGCCTGCGCATATCGTTCCCGAATGGTACTTCCTGCCCTTCTACGCGATCCTGCGTGCCTTCACCGGCGAAGTCTGGGTTGTTCAGTTCGCTAGCTTCATCACCGGCGGCATCGTCGATGCCAAGTTCTTTGGTGTGGTTGCCATGTTCGGCGCGATCCTGGCGATGGCGCTGGCCCCGTGGCTGGACACGTCGAACGTGCGTTCGGGTCAGTATCGCCCGATGTTCAAATGGTGGTTCCTGCTGCTGATCGTCGACTTCTTTGCCCTGATGTGGCTGGGTGCGATGCCTGCGGAAGAACCCTATGCGACCTTCTCGTTGATCGCGTCGGCCTACTGGTTTGCCTATTTCTTCGTGATCCTGCCCGTACTTGGTGTGATCGAGAAGCCGCTGCCACAGCCTGAAACGATCGAAGAAGACTTTAACGCGCATTATGGCAAGGCTGACGCCGAAGCCACGCCGGCCGAGTAAGAAGAGGGACCGGAAACATGTTCAAGAAACTTGCAATCGGTGCCGCGTTTGCCCTGGCCCTTGCGCCTGCCTCTACCTTTGCGGCAGGTGGCGGTGAGCAGCATATCGAAGACTATGCGTTCTCGTTCGAAGGGCCGTTTGGTACTTGGGATGAATTCCAGCTGCAGCGCGGTCTTCAGATCTACACCGAGGTTTGCGCGGCCTGTCATGGCCTGCAATATGTGCCTCTGCGTGATCTCGAAGCGCTGGGGTACTCGGAAGAACAGGTGATCGCTTATGCGGCCGCCAACTTTGAGGTGTTCGACCCTGAGCTGGACGATTTCCGCCCGGCGATTCCGACCGATCACTTCCCGGCCAACACAGGGGTTGGTGCACCTGACCTGAGCCTTATGGCCAAGGCGCGTGCAGGGTTCCACGGACCTTATGGTTTGGGGATCAACCAGCTGGTCAAAGGCATGGGTGGCGCAGAATACATCGCGTCCCTGCTGAATGGCTATACGGGAGAAGAGAAAGAAGAGGCGGGAACCATCCTGTACGAGAACAAAGCCTTCCCCGGCGGCTGGATCTCGATGGCACCGCCTCTGTCGGATGAGCAGGTCGAGTTTGCCGATGGTCACGCAAATGACGTTGAGCATATGTCGGAAGACCTGGCTGCGTTCCTGATGTGGACAGCCGAGCCAAAGTTGATCGACCGTAAGAATGCCGGTTTTGTCGGCGTGATCTTCCTGACGGTTCTGTCTGTACTGCTGTATCTGGTGAACAAGCGCCTTTGGGCACCGCATAAGGGCAAAGCGCGTAAGGACTGATCGTTCTTATCGGATTGGAATTGGAAACCCCCGCACCATCAGGTCGCGGGGGTTTTTGCTTTAAGGATGGGCTGAAGGGGCCAGCCCCTTCTTGGCCTTTGGCCAATTCAACCCCGGGATATTTTTGGCCAGATGAAGAGTGGATCAGGCTGTTAGCTGTGTCGCAGTGTGACCGGTGACCGTTGCTGTTACGATCTGGCCTTCGACTTGGGGCGCATCAAAGGTCACTTCGGTAAATTGTTCGGTTCGGCCCATATGCGGATTTTCCATCAGGACTTGATGGGTTTTGCCGATCTGGGAAGCGAGATGTTTAACAACTTGAGTCTCGCCTGCTTTGCGCAGGCGGGCGGCGCGGGATTTGATGATCGTGCCGTTGACCTGCTGCGGGATGCGTGCCGCAGGGGTGCCGTCGCGTTTTGAATACGGAAAGATATGCAGCCAGGTCAGATCACATTCAGTGACCAGTTTCATAGAATTCTCGAAATGAGCTTCGGATTCAGTGGGGAACCCGGCGATGATGTCAGCGCCAAAAGTCATCTCGGGTCGCAGTTTGCGCGCCTCTTCGGTAAAGCGGATGGCGTCGTCACGAAGGTGGCGGCGTTTCATCCGTTTCAGGATCAGGTCGTCGCCGTGTTGCAGGGACAGGTGTAGATGCGGCATCAGGCGCGGCTCGGTCGCGATCGCCTGCATCAGGTTCTCGTCCACTTCGATGGAATCGATCGAGCTGATCCGCAGGCGCGGCAGATCCGGCACCAGCTTCAGAATGCGCATAACCAGATCACCCAGCTTGGGCTGCGCAGGCAGGTCCGCGCCCCAAGAGGTCAAGTCAACGCCGGTTAGCACAACCTCGTTGTATCCGCTATCAACCAAACGCTTGATCTGATCCACTACGACGCCTGCGGGCACACTGCGCGAATTGCCGCGGCCATAGGGGATGATGCAGAAAGTACAGCGATGGTCACATCCGTTCTGCACCTGCACGTAGGCTCGGGATCGTGTGCCGAAGCCATCGATCAGATGACCGGCGGTTTCAGTGACGGACATGATGTCATCAACCTGAAGCGCCTCGGTCTCACCTATGAAATCGGCGGCCATCCCCTTCCAGGTATCGGGCCGCATCTTTTCGGTGTTGCCGATGACCGCGTCGACCTCATCCATTTTAGCAAAGGTCTCAGGTTCGGTTTGTGCCGCGCAGCCGGTGACAATCAGGCGCGCGTCAGGGTTTTCCCGCCGCAGCCTTCGGATTTCCTGGCGGGCTTTGCGGACGGCCTCGGCCGTCACCGCGCATGTGTTCACCACGACCGCGTCGGTCAGGCCAGCTTGCTGCGACAATTCCTTCATCGCCTCGGTTTCATAGGCGTTGAGGCGGCAGCCCAGGGTGGTGAACTTTGGGGCGCTCATCCGAAAGACCTTAGGAATTCTGGTGTCAGGGTGCCGGAAAACACGTGGGCCGTTGGCCCGGTCATCCAGACGCCATCGTCGCGCCAGTCGATCCAGATGGTACCGCCATCCAGTTCGATTTGGACCTTGCGGCCTGTCAGCCCACGGCGCGCGGCCGCGACCGCTGTAGCGCAGGAGGACGAGCCCGAGGCCAGAGTGATGCCAACGCCCCGCTCCCACACCCGCATCCGGATATGGTCTTTACCGATGATCTGCGCCACCTGCACATTTGTGCGCTGGGGGTAGAGCGGGTGGTACTCGTACCGTGACCCGAATTCAGTGAGCGGAATCGCCTCGGCGTCTTCAACAAAAAACGTGCAATGCGGATTGCCCATGCCGGTGGCCGTGGGCGCGCCTTCGATTGGCAGTTCCAGCGTATCCATTTCTTCTGCCAAAGGGATGTCACGCCAATTGAGCTGCGGTTGCCCCATATTGACTGAGGTCAGCCCATCGCCCGCATCTTTGGCCGCGAGAGAGCCCCGTTCGGTGGTCAGTGAGAGCTCGGATTTTCCAGCCTCGTCCATTAGAAACCGGGCAATGCAGCGCGTGGCGTTGCCGCAGGCGGCCGAGGTTGAGCCATCGGCGTTATAGAACACCAGATGCGCATCCTCAGCGCCGTTTTCGATAACAGCCAGCTGATCAAAGCCAACGCCAAACTGGCGATGCCCGATGGCCTTGGCCAGAGCCGGGGTGATCGATGACGCATGTTCGCGCGCATCGACAATGACGAAGTCATTGCCCAGCCCATGCATCTTCATGAAGGGCAAACCGGTATCGAGTCTCTGTTGCATGGCGGGCATATAACGTCGGTGGAATGATGAATCCACCCTGTCGCCACGATTCGTGAAAAAAGGTCTTGACCCCCCGCGCCACCTGCCTAAGTAGGCCGCCTATCGGGTCGCCGGAAACATCTAAAACACAGGCGAAACGAGGTGTGAAATAAGGTCTTGAACCTGATCGGGAAAATACCTTACAGAGCGCCACGGATCATCAAGATCCAACAAAAGAGTGGGCCGTTAGCTCAGTTGGTAGAGCAACTGACTTTTAATCAGTGGGTCGCAGGTTCGAATCCTGCACGGCTCACCACTTTTCATAATTGTGACGACTCGTGATGTTTGATCATTCTGGTCATGTTTTTGGTCATTGTGGTCACTAAGTTTGGCCATTCGCCGGTTTAGGTATGACGGTTCGTGATGTTTGGTCATCCTTGTCATGTTTTGGTCATTTCTTCTTTAAGCAAGTTGCAAGGATTTGCTAACTGAGATGCCAGGCATGAGCCCTTGGATTACGTCTTCAGCCGTCACTAGTCATTCATCGTGTCAAACTACGCCGCAGAGCAGACTCACCCAACCGGTCGTTCGCTGCGCCCGCGAGATCTGGGCATTGTCCGACGTCGGCAACGCGGACGGAGCGGGCGTTCGCTGCGCTTGCGCCAATATCGGCTTATGGTGCAACTCAGCCTGTTGAATCCGGACGATACTGACCTGGTGTCACGCCAAGTTTTTTGCCGAAAACCGTCGTCATGTGCGCCTGGGATGAAAACCCACATGCGTAAGCAATATCAGCCAAGCTGTCAGACTGTGACACCAGCAAATTCGTCGCCCGCGCAATCCGTCGGTCGAGGATGTATTGGTAAACCGAGATACCGGCTGTGTTTCGAAAGGCCTTCGCAAAACGCGTCGTTGCCATGCCACTGTATAAGGCAAGGTCTGTGACACTGATCGGGCCCTCCAGGCGATCCTCGATTGCTGCACGGGCCGCATCAAATTCATGCTTTGAAATGCGTTCGTTCTCTCGCCCAACCGACATTGATCTTCCTGTCATTGATGCTATCAGGCGCAGCTCGATGCAACTGACAAGATGCTCCATATACGCCTCACCCTCGACACGGCCTGACAAGAAGTATCGACGCATTTCTTGTGCTAAGGCACCGATCGCAGGGTCAATAAGGTCAGAGGCAAAACAAAGCTCTCTCAACGAGCCGTTTGAAACCGATTGCGCCTGCGAGAGCATCTTTCCAGGATCATAGGAAATGAACACGGTTTCGCCGGTTTGAGCGCTGGACACTTCGCGACAGTCAGCACCTGCTGGTGCAAAGACACATCCGTTTTTCGGCGTCACCAGTTTTCTCAGCTTGTCGGATGCGTATGCAACCTCGGACTCAGCATACCTAAGATTTATTGCCACAACGTGCTCTTCCAGTCTGTTGAAACAGTCATAGGCAGCGTGAGTCCCGCTCAGGTACTCAACGAACGCTCCTGGCGTCCTTTCGATGAGGCCACCGACATTGAATGAAGGGTTCTCAGGGGTCATCAGGTCAGACAGAGTGTGGATCGCCTCATTAAGGTTTAATTCTCAAGCCGCGCCATTCGTTGCTCGACGCCGCAAACGCACCCTACCACGGCCTTTATGGAAATGATTTCAAATTTCTGCAGTCATGCAATGGGCCGGCCAGACAGGCCATTTTCCGATGGCGGGCTGCGGAGTTTCGCCATGGCCAGATAAGCAGGAAGAGAAGTCGCCGGGTAATCCCTTCAACGGTCACAGCAGGAATGTGAAACGCGCCGACCGCTTGAAATCAACGATGCGGGTCTTTGCTTATCACTCAGCGAACCAGCAAAGTATGTTGAAAGGAACCCATAATGCTAGTCTCAAACAGAATTGCGATCCCGCTTGCAGTGTGCGCAGCGATGTCTTTTTCCGCAACCGCCAGCGCCGACCAAAGGCAAACTGCGTCGATTGCAGCAAACGAAAACATACTGACGATGGTCAACGTCCTCACTCCCGAACCTGGTAAGCAAGACGCCGCGATCCGCCTGCTTCAGGCCGGAATGTCTGACGAGATGAGTGCGCAACCTGGCTTCATTTCGTCGACGATCCATCGAAGCTTGAACAGCGAACACGTTGTTGTTTATGCGCAGTGGCGCGACCAGGCATCGGTCAATGCTGCTGTTGAGGTCATTCAAAGCGGCGGCGCGCCAAACATGGCGGAAGTGTTCGCAATCGCGTCACCAGATTTTCACCCGTACAATGTTGAATCGGTTCATTCTGCAAAAGGCGATTGACTAGCGTAGATGGGTTTGGCTTGCCATATGACGCCAAGCCCATCTACGAGCCTGTTATCCCAATTCTTCGACGTAAACGCTTGGGTTGATGAGGACAGCGAAAGGCAAGTTCCGCGGAAAAAGAAGTTTTGTGCACGTCGTGTAACTGACTGCACTATAGATGCAGGAATGAACATCGACTCCCGTCAGCGGACTTCGGCCACCTTGCGAAGATCTGGGAGGTATGGGCTCTCCGCAGGCCTTAGCCGAAAGGCGTTCGGATGACGGTACGGCGGGACGAAGTTGCCTTCCACCCAAACCACAGGAATGACGGCTTCCAAAAGCTTGCATCGCTTATTTGTCTACAAGGGATGACATGAGGTAAGCCACAATCCTGTCGCGAGCCGCAAGGGTCGGTTCGCCGTCGCGATCAATCAGATGCTGCGTCACAACGCTATGTGGTGACTGGATGTGCTGAGCAAAAAACGGGGATGTGTTCGGGTTTGCGGCACTGTCTGGCAACACAGTGCCGTCGAAGTGATCGCCGAACGCCTGTGCGTAGGTTTCGAACCGCGCGGCCATACAAAACTTGTCACCATCGAAACGGTAGGCCTTTACGGTCAGATCATCTTGTTGAAGGCGCAAAGCGATGGCCTTAGCATCATCGTCAGACATCTCGATTGCGGCCGGATCATCAAGTGGTAGTGAGGGCTGGCACGCCACCGCGGCCTTCAGTGCAGGCTCGATCATCATCGAAATCGCAAAATTGCCGGTAAAGCACATTCCGACAGCCCCCACCCCTGATCCGCCGCACTCCAGATAGGCTTGCCTTGCCAGGGCCTTCAACCATGCGACAACGGGGCTTGTTCCGCCGCCAGCCATCACGCGAAACTCGCGCGATACACAGACGCGTTGGAAAATTTGACCGCCTTCATCGGCCAGCGGGACTGCGCCGTCCCGCCCGAAAAGGGATGGCATGTAGACAGTGAAGCCTGCGTCCCGCACCCAACGAGCGAACCGTGCAACCTGTGGCGAGATGCCGGGCATCTCGTGCATGACGATGACCGCGGGTCCTGACCCAGCGACGTGCACAACCTTTGTGGCATCTAGCAGCTTCACTTGGTGTTGCGCGAAATCAGCGAGAGGATCATCTTTGGTCAAGGAGGTTAGACCGGCGTTGTTGTTGGACATTAGCGAATCCTCAGTCTAAATTGCAAACTCAGCCTTAACCAATCAAACCTAAGTCCATATGTCAAACCCAGATAACAACACCCGCCGAATTCGTGCTCGTGCTCCGGTTCCATTGGACCGGTGCGGAATGGCCAAGGCGTCAGACATACTCGGCGACCGCTGGTCGCTTTTGATCCTGCGCGAGGCTTTCTACGGGGTCATGCGGTTCGCGGATATCCAGGCAGATATTGGAGCTCCACGCTCGGTTTTGACTGATCGGCTTACCAAACTCGTGGACCATCGTTTGCTGGAACGTTTTGAATATCAGGAGGATGGCTCACGCCCGCGACACGCATACAGACTAACAGATCGCGGCAAAGAGCTTGGAGTTGTCTTTCTGGCGATGAAACAGTGGTGGGACAAGAGTGACGATCAGGAGCCAACTGTTAGATTTGTTCCGGACGGTTCCGAGCAGCCAGTGAAAGTGGTATTGCGGGATGATCGCGGACAAGAGGTTGACCTAACCGAAATCCGAGTCCGAATTGATTAAGAATGCGTTCCGTCGGTCGCCTCCTGAACTTTGTCTAAAGTTTCCCTGCTCTGCCTCGTCCGAAATGCAGCCATTGGTGTGGCCCGCAGCATCAGTCGAAATGGGCTCTGTCCGGCCGTTCCCCGCTAAGCGGCAACTCAGCCTCCCGCCCAAGCTACTGGCTGAACGGACGGCCCAAAGCCGACCTCTAGCAGCCGACCTCGATGCTGCGGTTGCGTCCGCTTTCCGGACATTCGCTGCGGCAGCAAAATTGAGATGATGTCGAACTCACAGTTTGCGGGACGAAGCTGACCTTACGGTCAAGTGGGCAGTTATGGTTTTACTGCGAATGAAACTGCTCGCTTAACCTGTTTACGATGCGCATCTTCATCATAATGGGATAGGCCCAATAAACACTTCTGGAAAAGGTCGCCCAACACCAAGGCATCAAACTCTTCTGCCCTTCGCGCCGCAGCTGCTTCAGAAAGATCGAGCTGCGTGCGCAGGAAGTCTGCCACCACCTTTTGGGCGGACGCGCGCCCTCTGTCCTGAAACGCCTTGGCCAATTCCGGAGCGCGTTCGGACGACATGATGATTGCCTTGTAGAGTTGCAGACTCGCGGGCGACATCAGCGCCGCGCCGAACTTCATGCCGAAGTCTTCTAATGTTTCAGTCAGATCCTCCTTTTTCGAGACAGATAGACTGCGAAAATTAAAACCGTCCAGAAGCGAAAGGATGAGCGCCTCCACTAAGGCATCGCCCGATCCAAAATGCCGGTAGATGGTCATCTTTGATACTCCGGAACGGGCCGCGATCGCGTCGACGGTGGTCGCCTCGTATCCCGCCTCACAAAGCTGCCCGCGGGCGGCCGCAAGGATATCCCGCCGCTTTTGATCAATGCGCGCATTGCGGGGGTCGCCGTCCGCAAACCCTCTGAGAGATGGCTCTTTCTTGGACATTGTGCTTCGAGGAATCCTAAATGTTGACTCGATACTTTTCAGTATCGTATGAGGGATTCGATACGCAATAGTATCGCATCAAATGGAGAGTGAAATGCAAACCTATGAAGAACTCTGCGGTCTGGGACATCTCTTTGCGGAGATCGCCAGCTCAGGAGACGCCACCCGTTTCGCTGAGCTTGTCCGGCCCGATTACGTCAACCACAATCCCTACGTTGAACAGGGATTGGACGGCGTGATTGGTTTCTTTGGACACTTCATGCAGGCTGTCCCGGACCTTAAAGTCACAGCCCAAAGCGTTTTGGCAGATGTCGACAACCAAGCAGTGATCGGGCGCTATACGTACTCCGGTGAGCCTCCCCAACTGAGCTGTTCCACCGCTATGTTTAGGAAACGGAGGACCACGAATGGCAAACAAGCGACCGAAGCCCGAAGAGATTGTCTCGAAGTTACGGCAGGTTG